>NZ_JCAXET010000003.1:0-338269 GCF_059758525.1 Metabacillus sp. GQ13 | reverse complement strand
AGATAAGGTTCCTTTTACAATATAAGAAAGTAGAACATTTTTGTACTTCGTTTTAGTGTCTAGCTCCAGGCGCCATCGGTTTGAGGAAAAAAGAAAAACCACTTTTTCCTAGGATAAAAGCCAATCCATCTAGATAGTGTTAAAAAGAGTAACCATCCAAGCCGGCTCGTCTTATGCTTGTCGCTGATAGGCGGACGCCTTGCGCTTTTCTTATGTATATACAATTTCTAGTTTGATTCTTTTTTTTAAGAAGTTAACTTAACCTTTTTCTTAGTAGTGGCCCACTTACCCCTTGTTGGGCTGTGAACCAATTCGTTATATGCTAACACATTTAAATCTCGTTGAATGGTTCTTGGTGTAATACCAAATTCGTCAACGAGTTGCTGTGTGGTCACAGTTCCCCGCTCATTAATAAACATGTAGACTGATTTGATTCTGGTTAGCATACGGTTTGTTGAAGGTTTCAAAAAACCCACTCCTTATCGTTTGATCGCACTGGCTATGCCTACTACAACCTATCGATGACTGCAAATTCAGATGTCACTTCATACATATACATAATTAATGATGTGGTTAAACATTATAAAGATATTTTACACGATCTCGACACTAATAATCCAGAGAAATGATTAAATTTACACAATATTAACATTTTTATTTATACTTGAGCAAGCGTGCTTACTTATCACATCTATATGACGCCTGTTCTGAATAGTATGACAATAAAATCATCTTTTTTCAAGTTTTTGAATCTTTTTCTATCCCTTTTCGTAAATAAAGAGGAGGATGGTGAAGGAATTGGACATTGTAACAGTGAAAATTGATGAGGCAGGTTATCAGGAAAATCAAGCTGTGATCAATAACATACAATTTACCTTACATAAAGGTGAATTAATTGGAATAATTGGCCCAAATGGTGCTGGGAAAAGTACCACTATTAAAACAATTTTAGGCGTTACTAAATATGTCAAAGGTGAAATTAAGAAACAAAAATATAGTAAATATGCATACATTCCTGAGGTACCAATCTTTTACGAACACTTAACATTGTGGGAGCATTTAGATTTATTGGCTGCTATAAACGGCATTGACGATAAAACGCTTGAAAAAAGAGCTAGTTATTATCTTGAGGTCTTTAAAATGGAAAAGGTTAAGCATGAGATGCCTGCGACCTTTTCTAAAGGGATGCAGCAAAAGGTGATGATTATTCAAGCATTATTACTAAAGCCGGATTATTATATTGTTGATGAGCCTTTTATTGGATTAGATCCAAGTGCGATTAAAATGTTTTTAACTGTTATCGAACAAGAAAAAAGTCGCGGTGCTGGCATCTTAATGTCTACACATGTACTTGACACTGCTGAAAAAATTTGTGATCGCTTTCTATTAATCTCTGACGGGACCACTGTTGCAGAAGGATCGTTAGAACAGATAAGATCAGCAAGTGAATTAAGTAATGGATCTCTCCTTGATTGCTTTCACGTTTTGGCGGAAGGGAAGTAGTATGGAATGAGAGGATATCATTTAGCGTTTAACCGTTTAAAACAAGATTGGCAGTATCAAACTAGTATTCTTCGTTCAGTTTTTGATTGGACAATTATCATTTATCTTCTTATTCCAACGCTTGTATTTGCGGGGGCAGCCTACCAATCTTGGTGGAGAACAGTCCCAGAAATGTTGAATGGCTTTTCACCGCTAATGTACTTTCTGGTATGTTTTTTCCTGATTTGTTGGCAAGGGACAATGCGTACATTTATGGACGACGCGGATCAACTTTACCTTCTCCAGTATTCTAAAAAGGTTATTGAAATGAGATACATAGGCACACTATATTCCTTGTTTCACTTATTAGTAAAATGGTTACTAGTATTTGGTCTTTTGTATCCGTTAACCAATCATTTTGAAGAAGTAGGAATTGGCAAACTTGTATCAGTTATTATCTACCTATGCAGTTTGAATTTGCTTTTGGTTGCCTATCAGCAGGTAGTCTACAACTTTCGTTTTTTTAGGAAACTATTTTTAGATGGGGTTGTATTTATTTTATTCACGTTTTTAACTATGCTTATGTTTAAGCAGATGAATATAATTACGTTAGTAATGATGGCCACTATTTTTGCTTGTTTAGCCTTATGGCAAATAAGACGTTATCAATTACAATATAAGACCTTTCATACAGATGTTGAAAAGGAAAAAACACAAAAATTAAAATACAGCAAAATGATCTTCGCAATTAATCCAGAAATTCATATGCCAAAGCTAAAAAAAGCAAAAAAACGATCGTGGGTTCTCTGGAGAAACTCAAACAGAATTTATTTACATCGGTCTCCAGAAAATGGTGTAACGGAATTATTTATCAAAGCTTTTTTTCGTGAAAAGTCTAATATCTTTAGCTATATGCAATTAGTATCAGTTACTACGATGATCATCTTTATTACGCCTATTTGGTTAAAATGGTTGATTTTTATTGCATTTTGGTTCTTCTTTAAAGAATGGTTATTGTTATTATTCAAGGATATATTAATACAAAATCCTTATTTAGCAATAGATTATGGAAATGAGAAGTATATCTTTCAAGCGCAAAAGAAATGTGAAAAGTTTTTTGTGTTACCAGGTTTCATTTTTATCTTTTTTATTACTGGATTATCCACGGTACTAAAAATCATATTATAAGATGTTGTCATACAGGAAGTTGATTTCAGTATATATTTATTTAACGAAATCATTTAGTAATCAGTTATATTTTAGTAATAAAGTCTTTAATAGAGTCCAATCTAAAGATTTTAAGCTTTCAATTTTTTCGAAATTTATCTTTTTCGTGATATGCTAATATGAGCAGAATAGATAGATCGTCATGTTAATCGGAGGGAATTTGTTTTGATTATATTAAAGAGTAAACGAGAAATTGAACTCATGCATCATGCTGGTAAATTGTTAGCTGAATGTCATAGGGAAATTGCAAAGAGAATTAAGCCAGGTGTCACTACATTGGATATAGATGAATTTGTAGATACCTTTTTAAAACAACATGGTGCAACTCCAGAACAGAAGGGGTATAAAGGTTATGAATATGCAACTTGTGCTTCTATAAATGATGAAATATGTCATGGATTTCCTAGGAATATCCCATTAAAAAATGGCGATATTGTTACAATAGATATGGTTGTTAACTTAAATGGAGCGCTTGCTGACTCAGCATGGTCCTATGCCGTTGGGGAGATTGCACCAGAGGCATCACGTCTACTACAAGTTACAGAGGATTCGTTAAACAGAGCAATTGAAGTTTCTATCGTTGGAAATCGACTAGGTGATATAGGTCATGCCATTCAATCATTTGTTGAGGCAGAAGGATTATCAGTCGTAAGAGATTTTACAGGTCATGGAATCGGTAAAACCATACACGAAGCGCCAACTGTATTACATTATGGAGAATCAAACAAAGGTCAACGATTAAAAGAAGGTATGGTACTGACAATTGAGCCAATGGTTAACATTGGTTCATGGGAATCTAAAATGGATGATAATGGTTGGACTGCTAGAACAATTGATGGAAAACTTTCAACGCAATATGAGCATACAATAGCGATTACGAAAGATGGCCCAATTATCTTAACAAAACAGTAATGCTAGATGAGATTTACCTAACCGTTTTTTAAGCTGATATATCAGGGAAAAACACACTGGGATTCAATCGCTAACTGGTTTCACTGAACTTGTAATTGTAATTGTAATCAATCTAATTAACCTATTAATAGGGTGGTTAAGCTATAAAACACAAGATAAAACGCATTGGTTAAGCTCCAATGCGTTTCTCTTTGGTTATTATATGATCCGAAGGGATGCCCCCCTATCGAATTTAAACTAATTCTACTTAAAGGGGTAAACAAAAGGAACATTCGATTTAACAACTTCAAGCCCTTTTGGTATTTATATGTAGAATAATTAAATGACTAGAGAACAAAACTTTGATTGGAGATACTTCCTACAGTAGGATTTGATGTGAACATTTGCTGTGTCTGAATGCAGGATTATTTACTTATATATTGTAGTAGTAACTTGTCGAAAGATAAACACAGGTGTATCATAATTAATAAAAATATTAATTTTGGAGGCACTTATGGATCTGGATATCTCTAAACATTCCTTGCCTGTATTCGAAGCACTTGCAAGCAATGTTCGACTTAATATTATCCAATTACTGGCAGAAAAGCCGAGAAATATGAAAGAGATAGCCGAGGCACTGGGACTAAGTAGTGCAATTATGAGCATGCATATTAAAAAATTAGAAAAAGCAGGGATTATCCGAACTGATCGTGTTCCTGGTAAAGGCGGGGTACAGAAACTATGTGTCCTTTATGTCGATAAGATGGAAATTGTCTTTCCTAAAAAAGAGGAAAGGAAAAAAGAATTTCATCAAACTGAAATTTCTGTAGGTCATTATACAGATATACTCGTGGAGCCTACCTGTGGGTTAGCAACTTCTGAGAAGATCATTGGTGAATTTGATGACCCACGTTATTTCTTTGATTCGGATCGTGTAAATGCAAAAATACTTTGGTTTTATAAGGGGTATATTGAATATAAAATACCTAATTATTTATTAGCTAGTCAACATCCTAATGAACTTGAGATTTCACTTGAACTTTCCTCTGAGGCACCTTTCACCAATTCTAATTGGCCATCTGATATTGATTTTTATATGAATGAGGTCCATTTAGGAACATGGACAAGTCCTGGTGATTTTGGTGATAACCGCGGGAAATATACACCATTATGGTGGCCAAGCGTGGTTAATCAGTATGGTCTACTAAAGAAAATTAGAGTGGCTGCTGATGGAACATATATAGATGGTAATAGACTATCCGACGTGACTATTGAGGAAGTAGAAATCAGAAATAAACAATGGACATTTCGTATTGCTGTTCGCGAAGATAGTGAGCATGTAGGAGGCGTTACACTTTTTGGAAGTGAGTTTGGCAATTATAATCAAGACATAATTTTTCAGCTTTATTATGAAAAAGGAGTTCAAAAATTAAAGTGAAAAGAATACTTCTACAACTTTGCTGGTTACAGAATGGTGAATGCGTACTATAATACATCGATATATCTATAAATAGAAATAGGGCTAAAAGGACGTAAAAGTCGTTCAGCCCTATTTCATTTTAATTATTTTGGAATTCCGTTACAGTTCACTAGCTTTTCTAAACGAAAGACTCTTTAATGTCCGCCAACAAATGCAAGTTGTATAAAGAATAAAATAGCAAAGATGTAAACAAAGAGATGAACTTCTCTCCATTTTCCTTTAGCTACTTTTACTAGTGGATAAGAAATAAATCCAAGGGCAATTCCCGTCGCAATACTAGACGTTAGTGGCATACTTAACACGACTAGAAAAGCTGGAAATGCTTCATCAAGTTCTTTCCATTTAATTTCCGCGATGGATCCCATCATTAAGCTACCTACAATGATGAGTGCGGGGGCAGTTATTGCTGAGATATCAGATACTGCACCAATTAATGGGCTGAAAAGCAGCGTTAGTCCAAATAGAATAGAGACTGTTAAAGTTGTTAAACCAGTTCTTCCACCAGCAGCGACTCCCGCCGAAGATTCTATATATGCACTTGTAGGGCTTGTTCCAAACATTGCTCCTACAGTTGTACCAGCTGAATCTGCTAGTAGAGCTGTACGTGCTTTAGGAAGTTCATTCCCTTTCATTAAGCCAGCTTGTTGAGCAACACCAATCATTGTTCCTGTCGTATCAAAGATTGTCACTAATAAAAACGAGAAGACAACAGCATATAATCCATGTGAAAATACATCACCAAAAGCATCCAGTGGATTTGATATGATGAGTCCTTCAGGTAAACTAGGTAGAGAAACAACTCCTTGGGTAAACTCAAGTTGTCCTGTGAAATAAGCAATTAATCCAGTAATAATCATGCCAATAAATAAAGCACCATGAACGTTTAAACTCATTAATACTAATGTAACTGCAAGTCCTAGTAAGGCTAACATAACTGAAGGTGAATGAAGATCACCTAATGCTACTAGGTTGTTTGGATCGGCAGTGATAATACCTGTTAGGCGAAGACCTATAAATGCTATAAATAGGCCTATTCCCGCTGTAATCCCATGTTTTAAATTATCTGGTATGGCTTCAATTAATTTTTTGCGGAAAGGTGTTAAGGATAAAATAATAAAAAGTATTCCTGCTACGAAAACAGCAGAAAAAGCTGTTGTATAGGATATATTTTCATTTGCACCGACAACTGAATAAGCGAAATACGCATTCAATCCCATACCAGGCGCTATTGCAATTGGGTAGTTGGCAGCAAGTGCCATCCAAAGTGTACCAACAATAGTTGCAATAATTGTTGCTGTAAAAACTTGATTAAATGGAACACCCGCATCAGATAAAATAATCGGGTTTACGACGACAATATAAACCATAGTTAAGAATGTAGTAATACCAGCTATTACTTCCGTTCTTACATTCGTATTGTTTTCAGCTAATTTAAACATATGTACCCCCAGTTGTTTTACGAACGTTTTTCAAAACATTTATAATAATATTCGTTTTTTGAATTTATTGCAATAGTTTTTTCTTAATTTATTATCCTGTAACTAAGGGCATTTAAAAGGAATTTTATCTAACCTTGTGAATATTGCCTTCTTATTATATACAAAATTTAAAATAATATAGAAAAGAACAATTTTACAAAGTATTGTTCTCTTTTATATTACAATAGTGTTTGTTATGGTAATACTAGAAAGCAAATGTAAAAAGATAGTAGGAGGTCTACAATGGATTGGAAGCAAGAAGTTGAAAAACGAAAAGATGAAATTATTAGAGAAACACAAGCTTACCTCCAAATAAAAAGTGTTCTAGATGAAGACACAATAACTGAGAATGCTCCTTTTGGCGAAGGAATTAATCAGGCTTTCCTTCATCTTTTGCAGTTAGGTGAGTCAGCAGATTTTACAACAAAGAACCTTGATGGATATGCGGGACATATAGAATTAGCAGGTAGTAGCGATGATGTGATGGGTGTACTTTGTCATGTTGATGTCGTTCCAGAAGGTGATGGTTGGACAAGTGATCCTTATCTTGCTGAAATAAGAGACGGAAAAGTTTTTGCCAGAGGTGCATTAGATGATAAAGGTCCAACGATTGCCGCCTTTTATGCAATGAAAATAGTGAAGGAACTTGGGTTACCTTTGACAAAAACTGTCCGAATGATTATAGGAACAGATGAGGAAAGTGAATGGCGCTGTGTGGATCATTATTTTAAACATGAGAAAATGCCTGTTCTTGGGTTTGCTCCTGATGCAGACTTCCCGATTATTTTTGCTGAAAAAGGGATAATTGATACAACGATAATCCAAAATGTTGATTTTAATGATGCTGTAGGTGAATTAGTACTTAAAAGCTTTCAATCGGGTAGACGGTATAATATGGTCCCAGATTATGCTGAAGCCATACTACAGGTAAATGGTGATTCAACAATTATTGAACAATTATTTATGGAGTTTACAAAGGAAGCGACTTTAAAAGGATATCTGAACATCGATGGGGATACGTTGACATTATCGCTTGAAGGAATATCTGCCCATGCAATGGAACCAAATAATGGGATAAATGCAGGGCTCTTACTTGCAGTATTCTTAAATAAGCTTGAACTCGACCAAAAAGGGAACCATTACATCAAAACGATTGTCGATCTCTTTGAAGCAGATACACGTGGTGTAAAGCTTAAGATTGATTTTCAAGATGAGATTAGTGGGGAATTAACAGTTAATCTAGGAGTTATGAATTATTCTGTAGAATCAAATGGTCAAATTGGTGTTAATATTCGCTATCCTGTAACAGGTGATTCAGAAAATATTAAACAAGTTTTTTCGAAAGTATCTGGTTTTGATCTCCAATCTTTTGAAGATTCACAGCCACATCATGTTGATGAGGGTCATCCACTGATTCAAACATTGAAAAGTGTATATGAAGAGCAAACAGGAGAACATGCTGAACTAATTGCCATTGGTGGTGGTACCTATGCAAGATCATTAGATGCAGGTGTTGCTTTTGGACCACTTTTTCCTGGTCGACCTGATATAGCTCATCAAAAGGATGAATATATAATAATAGACGATCTTTTAAAAGCAACAGCAATTTATGCTCAAGCGATTTATGAACTAGCCAAATAAAATAAATCTTTTCTTAGAAAATATGGTAATGTAAATATGAAAAAGGATGACTTCAATAATATTGAAGTCATTCCTTTTTTAAGTCGTTTTCTGAATAGTGCAGCTTCTTCCCGCTGCTCATATTATGTGACTGCCTCTTTTTTTATTACAAGGACTGTGATCAGAAAGAAGGAACGATATGGAAGAAATAACAACCCTGCAACAGGACCAAAGTGCAAAGACAAGAAATTTTTCTAGGTTCTATTTCTTTGTCTTTTTCGGAATAGGTTCACTTTTCCCCTTATTATGTCTCTATTTAAAAGATGAGATAGGCTTGTCAGGAAGTCAAATCGGTACAATTATGTCCATCAGCCCCGTTGTGATGATTATTGTACAACCTATATGGGGTATCCTTAGTGATCTAACACAAAAGCCTACTTTTTTATTAACTTTGGCCATATTTGTTACCTCTATTTTTGGAATGATTTATTCATTTTTAGACAGTTATATATGGATCATGATAACCGCTACCCTCCTTGCTATTGTACAAAGTGCAATCATTCCCTTATCTGACAGTATGGCAGTGAATTATGTACAAAAAACAAGGGGGCAGTACGGATCATTACGACTTTGGGGAGCCATTGGTTTTGCTGTAGCTGTATTAATTGTAGGTTGGCTCTCTGATCAAGTCGGTTTATCCGTTATATTCTATGTTTTTTCAATTACCCTATTACTCTCATGCCTATTTGCTTGGAAACTACCAAAAGAGAGTAACCCAATGAAAATAAGTATAAGGGAAGGATTTAAAGAGTTACTGAATGTTCCGAGATACTTTGTATTTTTATTTATTGCATTTTTAGTTTTAGGTCCGCTATTAGCCAATAATATATATTTTGGGATTTTAATAGCCGAACTGGGTGGAGGTCTTACTGGGATTGGGATTGCCTTTTTATTATCTGCGGGGAGTGAAGCTCCAGTTATGAGGTTTGCAAGCCATTTGATCTCAAGATTAGGAATGTTCAATCTTTTGCTTTTTGCTACGGCTATTTCTGCAATTCGTTGGTATCTATATTTTATTGAACCGCCGTTAAGTATTATTTATTTAACGACTATTGCTCAAGGGTTATCATTTGGATTGTTTATGCCTGCATCCTTACAATATGTCAGAGATTTAGCACCTAAAAAAGTAGGAGCTACAGCCATTTCTTTGTATTCAGCAATTGGGAATGGATTAGGGAACTGGTTTTGTACAATTATCGGTGGATTAATCTTAGAGGGATTTACTGTTAATCACGTTTATTTATTTTTTGGCGCTATGACATCGATAGGTTTCCTTGTATTGGTAGGGTTTAAGTTATCGGAAGTTAGAACTGGATGATGAGAGGAATTGTTATCATTTAGAAGAGAGGAACAAATCATTCCTCTCCTTTAAAGATCTATTAATCAAAAGCAAATACATCAGTTGATAAATAACGTTCTCCAGTGTCAGCGATTATACAAACAACAACATCCTCTGGTGTTAGTCGTTTTGCTACTTCTATTGATGCAAAGCAGGCTGCTCCTGATGAGGGGCCCACTAATATGCCTTCCTCGGAGGCTAATCTTCTTGTAATATCATATGCTTGTTCATCTTCAATATTGAGAATCTCATCATATACATCTTGGTTTAAAACGGATGGGATAAAGCCTGGACTTGTACCAACTAATTTATGTTTACCGGGCTTTCCGCCAGAAAGTACAGGTGAACCTGCAGGCTCAACTACGTGAACTTTTAAGTTTTTATAATGTTCCTTTAAAGCTTCTCCAGTACCGGTAATGGTTCCCCCTGTACCTGCAGATGCTACAAAGGCAGAAAGAGACTTGCCGATTTCATCCATTGCTTCAATTATTTCCTTTGCCGTTGTATGTCGATGGGCATCTGGATTCGCATGATTATCGAACTGCATCGGCATAAATGCGTTTGGTAATTGTTTTGTTAGCTGCTCAGCCTTTTTAATAGCGCCTGACATTTTTTCATCTCCAGGTGTGAGTACAACTTCAGCACCATATGCCTTTAATATATTTATACGTTCTTGAGTCATTGTATCTGGCATTACTAAGATGGCTTTGTAACCTCTTGCTGCAGCATTCATAGCAAGACCTATACCAGTGTTTCCACTTGTAGGTTCAATTATGGTTGAGTTTGGTTTTAATAGTCCTTGCTTTTCAGCCTCAAGGATCATATTAAATGCAGCACGATCCTTCACACTTCCACTTGGATTAAAATATTCAAGCTTCAAGTATACAGCTGCGCCACCTGCAGGATTAATGCGATTTAATTTGACTAATGGAGTATTCCCAATTAGTTCCGCAATGTTGTTAACTACTTTCATTATGTCACTTCCCTTTAAATTGCTATTCATTTAAAATCATACCATATCAAATTTAAAAAACCTATTGGACCACTTGGTTTAGATACCAAAGTATTAGGTAGAAGCAGTATCAGGTATATCCTAGATTTGTATTACAAGCAATTAAAGTAGGATAGAATAAATTAATGAAGTGTATCTTTCGAATATTAGGAGGTAATTTATATGAATCACCCTCATTTTTTTATTGCAGTCCCAATTAGCGAAGCGACTAAGGTGTTCATTCATCATTGGATAGAAGCGAATAAGAGTGACTTACTTTTCAAAACATGGGTCCATCAGGAAGATTACCATATAACGTTGGCTTTTTTAGGTCATGTTGAAGTAAATGGACAGTTAAGACTTTTATCAGAACGGGTAAAGGAGATTGTAGCCTCTATTCCTTCATTTGTTCTTTCATTAAAGGGACTAGATGTTTTTGGACGACAAGATAGCCCTCGTATATTTTGGGCAGCGATCGAAAATTCTTCACCTCTTCATTATTTACAAAAACAAGTGTTTCATGCCTGTAATGATGTGGGATTTAAACTTGATTCTAAACAATTCCACCCTCATATCACGCTTGCAAGAAAATGGATATCTGAGAAACCATATGTTCAAACAACAAAACTTCAACATGTTTTTGAAAACGAGAATCTTACCTTTTTAATTGAAAATATTCATCTATATCAGACACATCTTGATCAAATACCTAAATATGAATCAATAGAAGTATTTTCACTAAAAGGTAGTTGAAAATAAAATATCAAATAGTACTACATAATTTCTGTCTCAATACGATATATCATATAGGAGTATACAATGAGCATAGTTAAAAATACATAATACTTATTTCATTCTTAAATAAGGTTTTTTCGCAAAGGGAATAAGCAACGCCTTACCTATATATTTGAGAAATTAAACAAAATAGTGAGGATTCTGGTAAACAAGAGTACACTTAGCTGAGAAGTAATTTTGCAGAGGGAGTTGAATAACGGTTGGCACAATTAATTAAACTTTATGATTATATTTCTCGTTATGAACAAGATGCTTATCGTTACCCTAGTCAATTTATACGATTAAAGAGGCAACAATGGGATAAAGTATCACAAGCCTGGGAAAATAATGAATTCCATTCAGTAATGAAGGTAAGTCAAGAACAACATTCATTGCATGAAGAAACAAGTGAGAAACAATCCCTCATTAAGAGGTTTAAAGATAAATTTTCTAAAGAAGAAGGGGAAGTACCTATTATTAAACCGCTAGTCAGCGAAGCTATACTACAGGATGAAGAGCTACAATTTCAATTCACAACGATACCTAATACGGTTGATGATCTAAAGCAGTTATTTATGGATTATATTTTTAGGTTTCAAGTTAGATGGGCAAGTTCAACCCTTCGTGAAAAATCAGTAGTTGATAAAGCTGTTTATCGTGATCGAATCTTAAGTTATTTTATACAGCGACTACCGGATCATTATTTAGTCCTTTATCGACCCGTATTCCGGTTGAAGAATGCACCTGTTGAACTTGACCTTACTATAATAGGAACGACAGAAATTTATTGCATAACACTCGTCGAACTATTAGATGAAACAATTTTTACAGGCACAAAGGAAAAGTTCTGGAATGCTAGAAAAGGTGAGGACGAAAAGAAACTGCTTAGTCCGCTAATCAGTCTCAATCGAACAGGTACGGTTATACAAAAACTATTAAAAGATGCACAGGTTGATATACCTGTAAAAAAATTAGTCATTAGTCGAAACGGTTATATAGATTATCCTTTTGTACCTTATGATATTAAGATTTTAGATAAACGAACATATGAAGAGTGGTTTCAATACTTGAGGCATTCATCTGCACCCTTAAAGCATATCCAACTAAAGGCTGCACAAGTGCTACTGTCACATTGTTTAACAAATTCGTATTACCGTAAAGAATGGGACGATGAACCAACTAATGATTAGTTACTCATCTTAGAGGGACGTTTATCTGTCCTTTTTTAGTTTAGGAAATAATGAAATTTTGGTAATGGGATAAGAGCTTCGACATTAGCTCCATAGCCCAACGCCTAGTGAACTTTACTCTCCTCCAAGATAAGTCCAATATCGAATCGCTTGCGCTCTTCGTGATTCCTTTATCTAGTTGCTGAGTGCCCAAGTTCATTGTAGCTAAACGTACTCTAACGTATTTGTAATGAACATAATGAAAATACCTACATAAACTAGTATAGATAATGGAGTTTTAGACTATGAATGGTTTATTTATTATCATCAATCCTGTTGCAGGACAAGGAAAGGCAAAACGCGTTTGGAAAAGGGTAAAACGAGAGCTTGATAGAAAGAGAGTTTCTTATCGATCTTTCCAA
This sequence comes from Metabacillus sp. GQ13, assembly GCF_059758525.1. Taxonomy (NCBI): domain Bacteria; kingdom Bacillati; phylum Bacillota; class Bacilli; order Caryophanales; family Bacillaceae; genus Metabacillus; species Metabacillus sp. GQ13. The sequence goes on along the minus strand of NZ_JCAXET010000003.1, from coordinate 325,336 downwards.
ACGGAATATCCAGGTCATGCAGAAGTACTTGCTAGACAAGTTGCAACCATCCAAAATTATCATTTAAAAACGATTATCTGTATTGGTGGGGATGGGACAATACATGAGTTAGTAAATGGCTTACGTTCATTTAATAATATAAAAATTGGGTTTATTAGTGCTGGAATTGGGAATGACTTTGCAAGAAGGTTTAAACGTTCTCGTCAGCCTGTAAAAGCAATTAGTCATATCATTCAATCAATGGATCAACCTGGAAAACGATTCGACTTAGGCGGATTTTCCCCAAAAGGAAATCAGAGTGGTCTATTTTTTATTCATTCACTGGAGATTGGGTTTCACGCGGAGGTAGTAAAAGCAGTAGAAAAGGCTTATGAAAATAAATATATCTCTATGTTGCACTTGGAATTTCTGACTTTTATAATTGGGTTTTTAAAGGTATTATTCACATATAAACCTGTTTCATTAAATGTTATTGTAAATGGGGAGAATCTCTCATATCAACAGGTTTGGTTTTTATCCACTATTAACTTACATCAAAATCAAGGGAGCGATAAATTAGCTCAATCTGATGGACCTATAGATGGAGTTCTTAACATAACAGTTGTTAAGAATATGAAGCGCTATCAGTTTCTTTTATTATATCTTCTAAATTTAACAGGAAAGCATTTGAGAAGTGAGACCTCAATTGTTAGTGATTCACTCACTGTGTGTTCAGAAAGCACTTTATCCATTCAAGCAGATGGAGATATTGTGGGAGAGACACCTGTGTCTGTTTATGTGAAAAAATCTACAGTTGAGTTCATAACGTAAATCACAATTGATAAGTTGGTATAGGTATTATACGGTCTTCAAAAGATTATTAACTGTCACTTTTCTTTGAAACCTATAATCGTAGCTAAGCTTATTGACGGTGTAGAAATCTTTTTAAAATGACTCTCATATGGGGGTGGCTAATTTGCTGACTATAAATAGACAATTTGAAGCATTTCTTGATGAACTTAATGTAATAACAATTCTTGTGCCGATAGTCTTGGAACATGATAATAAATTATTTTATATAGATATAGATAATAAGAACGAATTATTAAAATTAAAGGAAAAAATCAATTTAGGAAATCAAATGAAATATGTTTGTCAATTGTCAAAAGAAATACATTTTGGTCTAACATATATGATTATTGATGAGATTGGGAATAAAACAGATCTTCAAATTGGCTCTGTTATCCGTTCTCCTGATTTTGATCAGCTATTTGCCTACGATGGTGATGATCTTGGTGCAAGTTATCATAAGGATAAAACAATGTGCAAAATTTGGGCACCGACTGCAACTTCTGCAAAAATAAGATTATACAAACCAGATAAAACAGTTCATGCTACGTACGATATGGTCAGATGTGAGAAAGGAACTTGGTCAATACAAATGGTCGGTGATTATGAAGGATATTATTACACTTTCCTTGCGTGTGTTAATCTTGTTTGGCGTGAAGCAGTAGATCCTTATGCTATTGGAGTCTCTCTAAATGGAGAATTTGGAGTCATAATTGCCAAGGAGAAAATAGCAGTTTCACCTGTAAAAACGATCCCGATACAAAATAAAACCGATATAATAATATACGAAGCACATATTCGTGACTTTTCAATTCACGAAAATAGCGGAATGGTTAATAAAGGGAAATATGATGCATGGTTAGAAAAAAATACGAAGAATGAATCTGGTGACTCAACGGGGCTAGCATATTTAAATGAGCTGGGTGTTACACATGTGGAGCTTTTACCTATAAATGACTTTGAGGAAGTGGACGAACAAGATCCTCTTAGATCTTATAACTGGGGGTATAATCCACTTCACTTCTTCGCTCCAGAAGGTAGTTACTCTAAGGTGCCTACTGATCCTTATAAACGCATAAACGAAGTAAAATCACTTGTTCAGGCTCTTCACCAAAATGGTCTAAGAGTTATTTTAGATGTCGTTTATAATCATGTGTACTCTAAGGAAGATTCGTCTTTTGAAAAACTGGTACCAGGTTACTATTTCAGATATGATGCAAACGGAATTGCCTCAAATGGTACAGGTGTTGGAAATGATCTTGCATCTGAACGCAAGATGGCGAGGAAATTTATAATAGATTGTGCAACCTATTGGATAACTGAGTTTGATGTTGATGGCTTTCGCTTTGATTTGATGGGAATATTGGATATAGATACGATGAACGAATTACAAAGAAAAGTCGAGATACTAAAGTCAGATGCCGTTTTGCTAGGAGAAGGATGGGATTTATTCACACCGCTTCCATTAGAGAAAAAGGCAATTACCCAAAATGCAGCAAAACTTCCATCCATTAGTTTTTTTAATGATAAGTTTCGAGATGAAGTAAAAGGGAGTACTTTTAGTGTTCATGAACGTGGATTTGTGTATAATAATTTAGAGAAATTGGATCAAATTAAACAATTAATAAGTGGTTCACCCAATATGTTTTTAGAGCCGCAGCAATCAATCAATTACGTAGAATCACATGATAATCATACGTTGTGGGATCGATTTCTATCTTTTTCTCCAAAAGAGCTAGAAGAAAATCGAAGAGCTAGACATCGATTGGCAACTAGTATGGTCATTCTTTCACAAGGTGTTCCCTTTATACACGCGGGTCAAGAGTTTTTCAGAACAAAAAATAGTGTGGAGAACAGTTATAATTCTCCTGATGAAATAAATTGTTTAGATTGGGATCGTCGTTCAATCTATAAAGAAAATATTGACTATTTAAAAGGATTAATTAAACTAAGGAAGTTGCATCGAGCATTTCGATTACCTTCAACAGAGCTAATAAAAAAACATCTTGTTTTTACGAGTGAGCATTCTGAGCTTCTTTCGTATCAATTACAGAATGTAAGGCATTTTGGACCTTGGGAGACGATTTATGTCGTGCATAATACTCAATATGAACAACAAAGAACGTTAACCCTACCAGATGGAAATTGGAAAATGGTAGTCAATCCTGATGAAGTTAACTTAGAGGGTTCAGCAATATTAAAAGACCGGTTTGAAATAACCAAAGTAGGAACGTATATTCTCTGTAAAAGCAACGAATATTAGTTTTTCTTGACTAGGCTTATCAATAGGAGATAAAATTTAAAAGGGATGGCTATTGTGCAATTTTCTCTAATCACCAATAGCTATCCTTTTTCTATCCTATCCGCCCGAAAATGAAAGAGAAAAATATGATACACTTTGGTCAAAGGAAGCAGGTACGATTAACTTTGGGGCTTGCGCTTTTTTATAAATACTTATATGAAATGTTGGGTTGAAATTGAAGGTGAACTGGTTGGAACATGTATTAGGTAGTGAGTGGACAATTACACCCGCTGGAGGAGCAACAGGTGATGCTTATTTTGCAAAAAGTGGAGAACAGGAGCTTTTTCTAAAGCGAAATAGTTCTCCCTTTTTAGCTGTGCTCTCTGCAGAAGGGATCGTTCCAAAGCTAGTTTGGACAAAGCGAATGGAAAATGGAGATGTTGTTACAGCGCAACACCGTTTGGTTGGCCGTGAGTTAAAACCAGTCGATATGAATGGTTCAAATGTTGGGGAACTTCTTCATAAGATCCATCGCTCGAAAGAATTATTAGATATGTTAAAACGATTAGGAAAGCAACCGCTCACTCCTAACTCCATAATCGAGGATATACAGCAAGCAGTTGCTTTTGAGAATCTAGAGCAACCGGAAATTAGTGAGGCTATTGAATTATTAATCAAGATGCTTCCAGATGTACAATGTGATGAACAGGTTGTTTGTCATTGTGATGTTAATCATAACAACTGGCTTTTATCAGAAACCAATCAGTTATATTTAATTGATTGGGATGGGGCAATGATTGCTGACCCAGCAATTGATGTTGGTATCCTTTTATATTGGTACATAGATGAAGCAGAATGGAAAAGTTGGCTCTCATCTTATGGCTTGGAACTGAATGAGAACTTAAAATCAAGAATTTATTGGTATGTGCTATTGCAGGCTTTAACTTCTTACTTATGGTATCAGGCAAAAAATAATGCTAAGGAAAAGCAGAATTGGATTGAACATATTAAGATTATCTTAGCGGAAATGTTAGCTCATTAAGTGTAAGAATCAATATCTTGAATCCACTGTGATAATTGATTCTGATGTGACTCTATATGTTGATCAAGAGAAGTTGAATTTCTCCCTGATTGACTATAGAAATAGACTTCCTCGAGGACTTCTTTTATTTGTCCGTCTGTATTCGAGTTTACCATTAATGATTTAATCACTCTTTCTAGTTGTTCACATTCTGCTACAGTTCCACAGCACTCACTTTGATGCTCTGATAAAATATCTTTTAATAAACTAACTTGGTCACTATATTGTATTGGCAAAAGATACACACCCTTTCAAGAACTGATTACCTATAACTTGTCTTTCTTACAGATGAATTATACAGAACATCTTGAATTACAAACTTCCTTAGTTAGTAGGGCCAGAGTTAGCATTGTGGTAATTGAAAGTTGTTATTATCTATAGGCTGTTTTCGCAAAGATTGTTGTTTTCCGTACAAAGTACTAATGTTCACGTTTTAAGTATATCTTCGTGCTCTTTTCGCTAAATTACTCTGATAACCCTTTGGACATAGCTTCAATTTAGATCATAAAAATCCAAAAGCCGATTTTTATTCGTACTAGAGCAATAAACTTTTAGAAAAGAGCCTATCTATAAAAAATACAAAAGATCACAAAGGGATTGACTTAGTAAATAGTCAGTCCTTTTTATATAAGATCACTTGATATAACCCTTGCTAACAAGGTCATTTCATGTTATCTTTTAAAACGAAATTAATACGATAGAGGTGTCTTCATGCGATTACGACATAAACCTTGGGCAAGTGAGTTTATTGCAGAACATTCACAATATGCAATCGCTAATCCAGAACAATATAAAGGAAAATGGAAGGAAGTATTCGGTAATAATAATCCGATTCATATAGAAGTTGGTACAGGTAAAGGACAGTTTTTAGCAGGGATGTCACAACAAAACGCTGATATCAATTACATCGGAATCGAACTTTTTGATAGTATTATTGTTGCAGCACTTCAAAAAATAGTTGACCTCAAACTACCTAATATGAAGCTACTTAATGTTGATGCTAAAGATTTAGCGGACTACTTCGATGATCAAGAGATAGATCGCGTGTACTTGAATTTTTCTGATCCGTGGCCAAAAAATCGTCATAGCAAAAGACGACTAACATATAAAAGCTTCTTAGCTCTATATGAAAAAATTCTCGTAAAGGGTGGAGAAATCCATTTTAAAACAGATAATCAAGGTCTTTTCGAATATTCATTAATAAGTTTTTCCGAATATCGCTTACAACTAAAGTTTCTTAGTTTAGACCTTCACAATAGTGATTTTGAAGGAAATATTATGACAGAATATGAAGAAAAGTTTTCCGGTCAGGGTCAAAGGATCTATCGCGTTGAAGCAAAATATTTGAATGAAATAAAATAAATAAATTCACTGAAAGAAAATGATGAATCTGTCATTTTCTTTTTTTTTTGTAGTTTTTAAGACATGATTAAATTCTTGTGTCTGATAGGAGGTTCTATTTTAAAAAAAGGATTAAGAAGTGATTCGACTTTCATAAATATGATAAGATAAAAATTGGGGAGGGATGATTTTGGAAACAATGCAAATTGGTCAAACGAAGCTTACTTGGTTAAATGGTGGTGTGACTCATTTAGATGGTGGAGCGATGTTTGGTGTGGTTCCGAGATTGTTATGGACAAAAAAATATCCAGTTAATGATCTAAATCAAATTGAATTACGAACAGATCCTATACTTATACAAAAAAATGGTCTAAATATATTGATTGAGTCTGGAATTGGTTCGGGCAAACTAAATGAGAAGCAAATAAGAAATTATGGTGTAACAGAAGAATCAATGGTTGAAAATTCATTAGGTCGTCTTGGTTTAACACCATCCGATATTCACATTGTGTTAATGACACATATGCATTTTGATCATGCATGTGGTTTAACCAAAAAGGTGAATCAACAGTTCATCTCTGTTTTCCCTAACGCTCAAATCATCACAGCATTAACTGAATGGGAAGAAATGAAAAACCCAAATATTCGCTCTAAAAATACATATTGGAAAAGTAATTGGGAAGCGATTGAACAACAGGTATCAACCTTTGATACCTCGTTAAAGATTGTTGATGGTTTAGAGATGCACCACACAGGAGGTCATAGTGATGGGCATAGTATCGTTGTGTTACAGGACGGCGGAGAAACTGTCGTTCATATGGCTGATTTAATGCCAACACATGCACATAAAAATCCATTATGGGTTTTAGCATATGATGATTATCCAATGTCATCAATTGATGAAAAGCAGAAGTGGCTCAAATTTGGTGAGAAACATCAGGCATGGTTTACTTTTTACCATGATGCGTATTATCGTGGAATAAAATGGAATGATCAAGGTGATATTGTGGAAAAGGTTGAACGCAAGAAAAACTGATCTATGCTAAAGAATCGATAGGGGCACATAAAGAATCGTGCCCCTTTTAGAACCTATCCAATTTTTTCTACATGGACAATTGCACCTGTTTTTGTATCAACAAAGACTTCGTATTGTTCAAGTTGTTGGTTCACAGTACGAGATACACCAGCTTTAAAAACGTTATAAGTCAAATGTTCAGTTGAAAAGACTTCAGGAATTGTGTAGATCCATGAACCGTCAATTTTCCCCTTTTCCTTAAAAGCTCTTTTCACAATTTCTAATGCGGCATTTGAAGAAATCGGCATGGAATGTATCTTGTCTTTCAAAAGGAAAGATGTAGTGATACCGACTCCTAAGCCAAGTAAAAAATATTTAGTCTTCACCATAGTCACCCCTAAAATGTATTTCAAACGTAATCAAGTACATGACTTATACTAAAACCATTATAGCATGTTACCAATCCGAATTTTGATATGGCTCCTTTCTAAAAAGGTTGTTGCAATCAAAAAAATCAGTCATTGGCTTTTTTCTATAATTAGATAGGTACGAGGAGAAGTGTTTTGTTTTTTTATGTTTACCTTAGAGTTTTTTTGAAAATGAGAATAGCGAACTGTTAACTAGATCTCCTTTTCGTAACAAATACAGGCGTAATTTGCGCTGGAATGAGGGTGAAATAGTGAATCAAGAAACATTAGAGTTATTTAAAACTTTAACAGAGTTACCAGGTGCAGCAGGAAATGAACATCAAGTAAGAGCATTTATGAAAAGAGAAATAGAACAATTGTCTGATGATGTGGTACAGGATAAATTAGGTAGTATTTTTGGTGTGCGACGCGGTAAAGATGATGAACCTACCATTATGGTTGCTGGACATATGGATGAGGTTGGTTTTATGGTAACGGCAATAACTGATAACGGAATGCTCAGATTTCAACCACTTGGGGGCTGGTGGAGTCAAGTATTACTTGCTCAACGAGTGCAAATTATTACTGACAAAGGTCCAATTATAGGGGTAATTGGTTCAATACCACCGCATTTATTAAGTGAATCTCAACGCTCAAAACCAATGGAAATAAAAAACATGTTAATTGATATTGGTGCTGACGATCGAGAAGATGCAAAACAGATTGGAATTAAACCAGGACAACAAATTGTTCCGATCTGCCCATTTACTCCAATGGCCAATCCTAAGAAAATTCTAGCTAAAGCATGGGATAATCGCTATGGATGTGGTCTTGCAATCGAGTTATTAAAGGAATTAAAAGGTGAAACACTACCACATACTTTATATTCTGGGGCAACTGTTCAAGAGGAAGTAGGATTACGTGGTGCTCAAACGGCAGCGACAATGATCAAACCAGATCTGTTTTTTGCGTTAGATGCTGGTCCAGCAAATGATATGAGTGGAGATAAAAAAGAGTTTGGTCAGCTAGGAAAAGGGGCGGTATTAAGGCTATACGATCGTTCTATGGTTACACACCGTGGAATAAGAGAATTTATTCTTGATACAGCTGAAACTCATGATATTCCATATCAATATTTTGTCTCTCAAGGTGGTACAGATGCAGGACGTGTCCATACTTCAAATCAAGGCGTGCCGTCAGCGGTAATTGGTCTTTGTTCACGATATATTCATACATCTGGATCAATTATGCATGTGGATGACTATGCAGCTGCAAAGGAATTACTTGTACGTTTGGTTAAGTCCTGTGATGCTACGACAGTGCAGACAATTAAGCAACATTCTTAATAGTAAGCTCTTTTCAAAAGTTTGTAGCTCCTGGCAAGTGAAAATCTACTCTGGAGTTATTACTGTATTCATTGAAGCTGAAAAATGAAAAAATAATTAAGCGAAAAGAGCACGAAGACTGGCTAAAAACGTATAGTAGTACTTTGTACGAAAAACAACAATCTTTGCGAAAACAACCTTGTAGTAAGAGGATTGATAAAGGAGAATCGACGTGATTATCGCAATTGGGACGAAAAATCCTACAAAAGTCCATGCAGTACAGAACGCTTTTTTTAATCATTTTGCAGGTGAGTTTATTTCTACAAATGTAAAATCAAATGTTTCTGAACAGCCTTTAACAGATGATGAAACAATGAGGGGTGCCATAAACCGAGCTAGAAATGCCATTGAAGTTGAAAATGGCGATATTGGTGTTGGGTTAGAGGGTGGTGTTGTGAAGACAGACCATGGTTACTTTTTATGCAATTGGGGAGCAATCATTGATAGGAATATTCAACCGATAGTAGCCAGCGGATCTAGAATTGTCATTCCGGATGAAATAGGCATAGAAGTGTTCAGTGGTAAGGAATTGGGCATTGTTATGGATCGCTTTGTTGAAAAAAACAATGTCAGTCAAAATGAAGGTGCGATCGGAATCTTTACAAATGGTTGTGTTAACAGAACAGAAATGTTTACACATGTATCGAAGCTTTTAGTAGGACAATATTTATATAAACTAAATAAATAGATATAAAGTAGTAGCTAATCAATTTGATACAAATGTTTTGTAAGCTAAAAAAAGAGGAAAGGGCTTGGACATGAGAATGTCATTCAAGCTCTTTTTTTTATATCTAAGGATCTAGACTAAAAAATAATCTCCGTACAGTTCCCACCAAATACTCATTAATGTACTACAAGTTTGCTAATAGGACTAGCAGATACACAATTTTAATTTCTTGCACGTATAGTATGTATATTCTATGGTTTGCAAATAATAAATTCAATATTATCCCTCTATTTATGAACAGTATTCTGATTTGAAATGTACGAAACTCTTTTTGACTTGTCAATGTTTTATCAAAAGAGTTATGATGAAATAGGTTCTATTTACCTAGTAAGTAAGAAGGGGGTTGATGAAATGAAGAAACCTTTATTATTAAGTCTTATCTTAACCGTACTTTTAGTAGGTTGTACTTTATCAGAAACAGAACTAACACAAATGACAATAGACGATACAAAAAAGGCCTTTGAAGATTCTCCTAAGAAAGATAATGAAAAAACAGATGTATATTCATACTATTTACCTGAGGATTTTTCAGTAAGTGAAACGAAGGAATTTAATAGTATTCTTAATAAAGGTAACCAAAATTATATACTTTTCGTAAATGAAAATGAGGGTAGCAAAAGTAGAGTCCAATTTGAAACATTAACAGACCAATACAAAAAACCGTTTATTTCTCAAACATTTGAGGATAATGAGCGTTTTGGTTATCTATTTGTTAATAAACTCGGTGAAAAACAGTATGAAGTAACAGTTGGTATTGGTGGAACTAAATTAACAACAGAAACCAAAACTAGTAATGTTGCAGAAGATGCGAAGAATATGATGGAGATCGTAGCATCCGTTAATTAAATGGATAACAAGTTGGTTTAGTGGAAAAGTTTCATGGAATCATATAAAGTGAAAATAGCATGAGCTGCTTAATCCTCAACTAATCGTCCCTTGAAGCAGGAGGATTACTAAATAAACGAAAAACTTTGGAGGTAATGGTATGAAAAACCTAAATTCAATCGATGAATATAAACAGCTTATCCAAGGAGAAAATGTTATTTTTCTGTTTACAGCAGATTGGTGTCCCGATTGTCGTGTAATTGAACCGATATTACCTGAAATAGAAAAAGAAAATAATTCATATTCTTTTTATTCTGTCGACCGCGATGAGTATATTGATTTATGTGTTGAATTGAATGTATTTGGAATTCCTAGTTTTGTTGCATTTAATAAGGGCGAAGAAATTGGTAGATATGTAAACAAAGAACGTAAGACGCAGGAGCAAATACAAAATTTCATCGATGGTCTTTCAAATTAATTGGAAGTTATAGATAGAGAGGAGGACCGCAAATGAGGATGACTTCTAGAAAAATGGTAGACATCATACTGGAGAAGTTAACACATACACAATGGAACTTTGATTTTAACCGCGAGAAGGATACTCTAAGAGTCGAGGATTCAACATCAACTAAAGGGGTAACACTTTCATTACCGGGAATTATTGCAAAGTGGGAAACATCGAAAGAAAAGGCAGTTGATGAAGTTGTCTATTATGTTGAAGAAGCGTTAACTGTCATGAATGAGAAACAAGAATTATCAGGGAAAGAGAAATCAATTTACCCAGTTATTCGCGCCACTTCGTTTCCGACTGAGAGTAATGAAGGAATCCCACTTTGCTATTCTGAGCATACAGCAGAAACTAGAATTTATTATGCATTAGATCTCGGAAATACGTATCGTCTAATTGATGAAAAAATGATGGAAAAAGAGAAATGGACGAAGGATCAATTAAAAGAGGTTTCATCCTTTAATGTTCGTTCATTAGAGATAAAAGTAAAAGAAGATCATGTGGCAGGAAACGTATTTTATTTCTTTAATGCCAATGATGGTTATGATGCCAGTCGAATATTAGATGAGAGCTTATTACTATCTTTTAAGGAGAAAATCGAGGGTGAAATGGCAGTAGCTGTCCCGCATCAGGATGTACTTATTATTGTTGATGTTCGGAATAATGCGGGTTACGATATATTAGCCCAATTAACAATGAGCTTTTTTGCTAGTGGTACTATTCCAATTACAGCGTTGTCGTTTTTATATGAAAATAAACAGCTAGAGCCTATTTTTATTTTAGGGAAAAACAAACCGAGAAAATAAGTTAAACGGAATTGGACACCCATAAATAAATTTTTTAAGCGTACCATGTAATAGGAAAATGATTGAAATGAAAGAGGCTACCGATAAAACTCCGTTTGGGGGAGTTCAATTGGTTAACCTCTTTTTCTTTTACTTAGGCGCCTTTTTTAAAAAATTGTTGCTATTTAACTATTTGAAAGTTGTTCATCGTACAACGTTAAGTAGATGATAGAGAAAAAAGTAATAGTGTAAATCAATTGAACTATTAAAATTTAAAAATCGGTTAGAAACGATATAATGAAACAATGATAAAAGGTTCTAGCTTCTTTTATCAAGCTTAGTTGAACACTATTACTAAATAATATCTACATTAATTCGTGCATATTCTATGACTTTTATCCACAAATCTAGATATTTATTGATACAATAGGGTATAAGATATTTTGAAATGTTGAAAGAGTGATAAAGATGAGTTGGTTATCAAAACTAGTGTCCTACTTTTCTGGAGAAGAAGAAAAGGAATACGAAAAAAACAAAGTGTTAGCCCAGGAAGATCAAAACGTACGAAATGTACTAAGTAATACTGATGCTAGCATTGAAGAGGGATACCGTTCAAACTATAAAGCTGAAGCAAAGGTTTCTTTTCAGTATCCAAAGGGTAACTTTAGATTCCCAATCATACCAGATGAGAAACGATCTAATCGAGACGAACGTCCAAAACGCAAATCTCGTCCATATGAAGTGCCTAAACAAAAGGAAAATGTTGCACCGGTTCTGAAGAGACCTACTAAACCCAAAATAACGAAGAAGCCAGTTGAAGTAGCAAAATCTAAACGTGCTTTCCATCCGACTGATATACCTTCCCCTGTTTATGGCTATCAAACAAGTGCAGAGAGAAAACAAAGTAGAAAGCCAAAAGTAGATAATCATGATGGAATCTCAATAATGCCAATCCAGAAAATTACTGAGGATGATATTGCCGAGGATCTTATACTGAAACAAAGGGAAGAAGTAAAGAATAATCACTCTATTTCTAATCAAACTAATACTAAAATAGCGAATAGTAGCTTATCAATTAGTATTGAAAATCATAATGAAGATATATCAATATTTGATAATGAAGATAAAGAAATTATTCTTGAAGAAGTAGATCAAACGAATCAGTCTATTTCATTTCCTCCTAATTACGACAAGGCACACAATCCGGTAGAAGAAATATTTCTAAATAATGATGAAATAGCAGCTACCGAAGAGGTCGTAGGAAGAGAGAGTGTGTTAGGTGATGATCAGTCTAAGGATTTCGATATCATACAATCTACTTCCCTTGAAAGTGAAGTAAGTGAAACACCTAACTCTGATGTTGACCCTGTTAATATTATTTCAACAAGTGAACATGAAAGAATGAACGAAAATAGAATAAACCGTGGGGAAGCATCTCCTCAAGATAGCGAGCATATTTTTAATCAAAAGCTTGACGAGCAGTCTCAAGATATATTGTATGAACTGGATGAAGAATTACCTCCTATTAAAGAAGATGAGGTATTTGAGAAAGACGATGAAGCAGAATTTCATTCAAGCATAAATACAGAGGAATTATCACAATCCTTTCCTACAAGCCATGAGGAACATAGTATAGATGACGAACAACCTCATGCACATGAATCAAAACTAGGATTATCTGATAAGGAAAAACAACCAAATAAAACAAGAACAGAAACAAACAAGGGGCTTCCATTTAATGTGATGATGCTTGGTCGAGATAAGCATCGTATGAAAAAAACAGAGAATAGCTATCAGTTCCCTTCTGTGGCTTATTTAAATGTACCTGAAAGAGAAGTAATTGAGGATCATTCATGGCTAGATGAACAAAAGGAACTTTTAGATCTTACCTTAAAAAACTTTAATGTTCGTGCAAGTGTTGTAAATGTGACACAGGGACCAGCTGTTACTAGATTTGAAGTTCATCCAGAACCAGGTGTTAAGGTTAATAAAATCACAAATCTAAGTGATGATATTAAATTGAGCTTATCGGCAAAGGATATTCGAATCGAAGCTCCAATTCCTGGGAAAAACACAATTGGAATTGAAGTGCCAAACAAAGTTAGTAAAATGGTTTACTTGCGAGAAATCTTACGGAGTCCGGAATTTCGTTCAAATCCATCACCTCTGACAGCAGTCTTAGGCTTGGATATCTCAGGACAGCCAGCCGTTACTGATTTAAAGAAAATGCCACATGGACTCATTGCAGGTGCAACAGGATCAGGTAAAAGTGTTTGTATTAATACCATTCTTGTCAGCTTGTTATACAAAGCATCACCACATGAGGTTAAGTTAATGCTAATAGATCCAAAAATGGTTGAATTAGCACCATATAATGAAATACCACACCTAGTTAGTCCTGTAATTACAGATGTCAAGGCAGCAACAGCGGCTCTCAAATGGGCAGTAGAAGAAATGGAAAGACGCTATGAGTTATTCGCTCATTCAGGCACAAGAGAAATTACTAGATATAATCAGCTTGTAAAAGAGCATAATCAAGGTGAACATCTTCCTTTCCTCGTCATTATTATTGATGAATTAGCGGATCTAATGATGGTTGCACCTAATGATGTCGAAGAAGCGATTTGTCGAATTGCTCAAAAGGCTCGTGCATGTGGTATCCACTTAATTGTTGCTACCCAGCGTCCATCTGTTGATGTTATTACTGGTTTAATTAAAGCGAATATCCCAACAAGAATTGCCTTTTCTGTTTCTTCTCAGGTAGATTCCAGAACGATAATAGACGTAGCAGGTGCTGAAAAGCTGCTAGGAAAAGGTGACATGTTATTTTTAGAAAATGGTTCATCGAAGGCAGTTAGACTACAAGGTACATTTGTATCAGACGAAGAGATTGAACGAGTAGTAAAACATGTAAGGCTTCAATCAAAGCCAGATTATTTATTTCACCAAGATGAGTTAGTGAAGAAGGCTACAATTCAATCAGAGGAAGATGAATTGTTTTCTGAAGTATGCGAATTTGTCGTTAGTCAGGGTGGTGCATCTACATCACTTCTACAGCGACGTTTTCGAATTGGCTATAATCGTGCGGCAAGGCTCATAGATATGATGGAGCTACAAGGGATTATTTCTGAAAATCGTGGTAGTAAACCGAGAGACATTCTTATCTCTGAAGAAGAACTAGATATTATTCAGGGACAGTAGAGCATTTAGAAGGAAAATGGTATGATACGATAAAAAGAAGAGGTTGTTTTTGTTAATATGGATAATATCGTTCAGTTAGATAGCCTTCGTAAAGAAAAGGAAAACCAACTCATCTCTTTTATTAATCAACATGTTAACTTAATTGAAGACTATGTTAATAGGCATGTTAACATTAGAGAGAAGGTAAAGGCTAAACATATTTTTAGTGAGAAAATTGGAAGTGAAACAATTCCAGTATTTTTATATCTGCAAGAGCAACTTTTCATTGATTGGTTTACGTATGATTACTTAACAATCAGAGGTATGACCATTTACCAATCATTTGTAACGCAAAAAAGTAATAACAGACATCCGTTAGATCCTGTTGTAAATGCTCTTTTTATGGCGAGTGTACTTGAGCCATTTAAAGTAATAAAAACAGCAGAAACACATATATATGCAGAGAAATTACTTTCAGGGGAACAATGTAGAATTAAGTTAAATCCTAATAAGATTGCACCTTATCAAAATCAAGTTCTCTTTTTACGCACCATCCCAGTTTTTAATCAGTTAATATGTATCAGTGATATGTTTATTCAACTGGAAAAAGAGCCAATTTTGAATTTACTAACACATTTTGAAAACAGTACTGAAGGATGGCGTACATTTTTAAAGAAATTCGCCATAAAATATTGTTGGAGTAATTAGTAACAACTGATACTTAGTATCAACTATTTACATGGTCTTTATGTTTTGCTAGTGATATAATATACATCCGTAAGCTGATTACATAGGTTATTGAAAATTAAGGAAGTATAAGTAATAGGACTGATTTCGTACAGCTTATTTAAGAAGCTTGTTTATCATGAGTACTAACTCTAAATAAACTTGATTCAGGTAAGGTGATGGAGTATCACTCCGAAGTGGTTCACTTGTATGTTTCCTTATGCAAATCTAGGCGACTACTCTGTCGTAATTACTAGCTGATTTGAAAAATCTAGTATTACGAAGCGCATTGGCAACTAGTTCAGTTCAAAAATCCCAATAATCGAATAAGTTGAATAACTTAAACTATTCAAAGGGACTTTCTGAGTTTTGTAAATATGATGAGTTGCAAATCTAGATGAGCGTCATATACTATCAATCAGATAGACGTTTGTTGGAGGTTCTATTTATGACTGTTTATCATTTTGTTGGAATTAAAGGGACTGGAATGAGTGCCCTTGCCCAGATTTTACACGATATGAATTATGAAATTCAGGGTTCAGATATAGAGAAGAAAGTGTTTACGCAAAAAGCCCTAGAAGCACGTAATATTAAAATATTGCCCTTTGCTAAGGAAAATATTAAAGAAGGATTAACAATTATCGCAGGTAATGCTTTTCCTGATACACACCCAGAAATTGAAGAAGCAAAAAACCTTGGTTTACCAATTATTCGTTATCATCGTTTCCTTGGTGAATTTATGCAAATGTATACGAGTGTAGCGATAACTGGCGTCCATGGTAAAACATCAACAACTGGCTTGTTATCACATGTGATTCAGGGAGCAGAGCCAACATCATTTTTAATTGGTGATGGTACTGGTAGTGGTGTTCCAAACAGCAAATATTTTGTTTTTGAAGCTTGTGAATACCGGAGACATTTCTTATCCTATAAGCCTGATTATGCAATCATGACAAACATTGACTTTGACCACCCTGACTATTTTACAAACATTGAGGATGTACTTAGTGCATTTCAGGAAATGGCTGTTCTAGTTAAAAAGGGAATTATTGCATGTGGTGATGATGAACAGCTACAGCAAATTCAGGCGAAGGTTCCAGTTGTTTATTATGGATTTGGTGAAGAGAATGACTTCCAAGCTAGAAATGTAGTGAAATCCACTGATGGCACTGTATTTGATGTCTATGTTCGAAATACACTTTATGCATCATTTAAGATCACGACGTATGGTGACCACAGCATATTAAATGCTCTTTCTGTGATAGCATTATGTCATTATGAGGGAGTTGCAGTTGAGGTCATTCAACAAAGACTTCAAACGTTTGAGGGAGTTAAAAGACGCTTCAATGAAAAAAGGGTTGGAGATCAAGTTTTAATTGATGATTATGCTCACCACCCAACTGAAATCAATGCAACAATCGATGCAGCCAAACAAAAATATCCAGATAGAGATATCGTAGCGGTGTTCCAACCGCATACATTTACTAGAACACAATCTTTTTTAGATGAGTTTGCAGAAAGTCTCCAAAGGGCTGACCATATTTACCTATGTGATATCTTTGGTTCAGCCAGAGAGAATGTTGGTAAGTTGTCTATCGATAATTTACTTGAGAAAATTGACAACTCTAACCTTATTGATGAGGCAGGAACTTCTGTACTAAAAAAACATGATAACGCTGTGTTAGTATTCATGGGCGCAGGAGATATTCAGAAGTATCAAGAAGCTTATGAAAAGGTTTTAGCTTAAATTCAATTCTTTCACGTAAAGTTATTTTAGTAATATAGGTATTACTAATTTGTATCTAAAGTGTCAAGTGGGATTTAATAGAAGAAGGAAAGCTGACTATAATAAGAACATTGCCCAGTGTCATGTTCTTATTATGTCAGCTTTTTATTATTTAGTGATTTTCTTCTTAAGATTAGAAAAGAATCTGTTTTTAAGAGAAATGAACACCTTACCAGTTGCGTTCCTGCTCTTTTCGAGTACTAAAAGGAACTAATTACTCACTTCCAAGAGATTCAATGACAAATTTATATCTTTCATATAAAAAGTTGACATTGGATAGGGAAATACATACGATAATGGGAAAAACAACTCGTAATGTAATAAGGGAATCGGACTTATGCCTTCACTTTTAGGTTTTAAACGTCTTTAACATCAACGTATTGAAAAACAGGCTTACTAAGGTCCTTCCTTAGCTTCCAGAGTATCCTCAACGCTTTTTAGCTGCTATATTCCCTATTTCTAATAGGTTGGACAGGTTATGTTGTAAGAGTCTGTGAAAATACAGAATTACTTATTCTAGAAAAAATGCACCAATCCTTTAAAGATGGTCAGGGAAATTTATGAACAAAATGGAAAATTAAAGTTTCTGAAATGAAGGTGTTCTAAATGAATGTAGATGAAGTAGTTTTAGCGGTGAGTAATTTATCCAAAACAATAAAGAAATCACCAATTATAAAGGATGTTAGTTTTGAACTGAATAGAGGAGAAATTCTAGGATTACTTGGTCCTAATGGATCAGGAAAAACAACGATCTTAAAAATGTTAGTCGGCTTAATAAAACCGACCAAAGGTACTATTTTTATAGAAGATTTTAGCATTATGAAGGATTTTGAAAAAGCTATTAAACATGTTGGTGCAATGATTGAAAACCCTGTCATGTACGACTTTTTATCAGGGTATGATAATCTGATTCATTTTTTTCGGATGACGGATCGCTTTTCCTATGAAAGAATTGATGAGGTTATTAGATTGTTGAAAATGCAGGATTATGTAGCTGATAAAGTATTTACCTATTCTTTAGGTATGAGACAAAGGCTAGGTTTAGCACAAGCAATTCTCCACAGACCTTCAATTCTCCTTTTAGATGAGCCAACTAACGGATTGGACCCTGAAGGAATAAAAAGTTTAAGAGAAACCTTAAGAAATTTAGCAAATGAAGAAAATGTTTCAATCATTATTTCTAGTCATATATTAGCTGAGATAGAGTTGATATGCGATAGTGTCTTGGTTATGAATGATGGAGTCTGTATAGAAAGAGGTCTTTTAAGTGAATTGGAAAGTGGTGCAGGTCAAAAACATACCTATTCCTTTAAAGTGCTGAATACAGGAAATGTAAAAACGATCGTACAAAATAAGTATCAAGAAAATCATATTCAATACCATACAAATGGCTTCACTATTGAATTAGAGATTCAAGACGTTGCAGAGTTAAATAAGTTATTAGTAGAAGCGGATGTTGATGTAATCGGAATTGAACGAATAGGCAGTCCGTTAGAGGAATTATTTTTGGAAAAAATGCGAGGTGATGATGATGATGTCATATCTTCATCTAATTAAGAATGAACACATGAAGCTATTTAATCGCCCAAGAATATGGATATTAATGGGCATCATGGTTGTCATGAATCTTATAGTAAGCCTATTTTTTAAGTTCTTATTTAACGGAATTGTTTTTACCTTCTGGGATTATATTTCTGTTAGTTCTTATCTATTAGTTGTCATTCAAATCATGTGTATAATCATAGCCGGTGATATTGTATCAAGTGAGTTTGAAAAGGGTACAGTTAAATTTCTGTTTACCCGTCCAGTGAAAAGAGTGAAAATATTAGCTTCAAAATACATAATGGTCTTATACATAACTCTTTTATTGGCAGGACTTCACTTATTAATGTCCACAATATTAGGAATTGTATTTTATTCTAGTACGGTATTCAGTCTAAATCAAACAGTCTTAACAGGTTTAGGTGGGTATCTTTTTAACTTGATTGAAATCGTTGTGATGGCTACGATCGCATTTAGTTTTTCAGCAATAACGAGAAGTAGTGTTTTTTCAATTGCAGTGCCAATCTTTTTGCTGTTTACCTCAAGTGCGATCATAACAATTTTAGACCATTATCATTATCAGGCAGGAAAGTACTTATTATTTGCCAACACAAATTTGATGCCGTATTTTTGGGGGGATCCGTTATTTGAAGGGATGACATTAACATTTTCGATAAGTAATATTGTCATTCATATGGTGATCCTTTTACTAGTTTCCACTCTTACGTTTTCAAAGAGGGATGTGCACGTTTAAGTTAAGGAGTCAATCAATTTACAAAGCAGATAGGTGAAATGGAGGTAGAATTAGGACTACCTTCATTTCATTCGCTTCAGTTCATATTTATCAAACTGGTGTCAACAATTTTTCTATTTTAATTTCTCAGGGTTTAATTCCTCTAATTCTGGAATCACAAACCGACCATCTTTACGTATTAATACATCATCAAAATAGATTTCACCGCCACCATATTCAGGACGTTGAATCATTACCATATCCCAATGAATGTTTGATTTGTTACCATTGTATGCATCATCATAGGCTTGGCCAGGTGTGAAGTGGAAGCTTCCATCAATTTTTTCATCAAAGAGAATGTCTTGCATAGGGTGGGAAATAAAAGGATTAACCCCAATGGCAAATTCTCCAATATAACGTGCTCCTTCATCTGTATCAAAAATGTTATTAATTCTCTTTGTATCATTGGCTTGGGCATCAATTATTTTTCCGTCTTTAAATGTTAACTTAACTTGTTCAAAGGTAAAACCATTGTAAGGGGAAGGTGTATTATAGGTAATGTGACCATTTACAGAATCCCGAACAGGCGCTGTGTAAACTTCACCGTCTGGTATATTCATTTGACCAGAACATTTAATGGCTGGGATGTCTTTAATTGAGAATGTTAAATCAGTATCAATACCAGTTAAACGCACTTTATCTGTTTTATTCATGAACTTAACTAAAGGGTTCATTGCTGTATCCATCTTGCTATAGTCTAGGTTACATACATCAAAATAGAAATCTTCAAATTGATCTGTACTCATTTTAGCTAGCTGAGCCATTGATGCTGTTGGATAGCGCAGTACAACCCATCTCGTATTAGGTACTCGAATTTCACGATGAACTTTTTTACCAACCGTTTCAGCTTGTAGTTTTACTTTTTCATCAGGTACATCTGCAAACTCATTAATATTATCCCCTGATCTTAATCCTATGTAAGCATCCATTTTCTTCATAACATCTGCCTCAAAATCAGCGATCATTTGGTATTGTTCATCTTGACCGCCGATCATAAGTGTTCGGTCTACATGATGGTCCTTTAGTGAAACAAAAGGATAACCTCCTGCAGCATATGTCTCTTTTACCAATGCTACAACAAGCTCACGTTGTATGCCGAAATTCTCAATTAAAACCTTTTCGCCCTTTTGTAATCGGATTGAGTAATTTATAATGTTTTTTGCCAATATCTCGATGCGTGGATCTTTCAAAATGAAATCCTCCTTGAAGATAAAATAGTTTTACTATCTATTGTACCCCAACACATTTAAGAATCCTCATTAGATGGTTTGATCGTAAAAAATGCCTCTTTAAAAAGAGATTATTTTAATATCTACAAATACTGACAAAGGGATTGACCAATTTGTGGAGAATTAAGATATAATGTAGTATTAATGTTTATGATAGGAATTGGTGGGTATAAGAATAGTAACTACATAGGAGGTGTAATAAGACATGATCATTATTTTATATTTGAGTGTTGCGCTAATTGCGATAGCATTTACAATTCTAGTTGTTTACGTGTCAAAAACGCTAAAGGCATTACAAGAAACGTTAACAAATGTAGCAGGGACATTATCTGGACTCGAGAATCAATTGGAAGGAATTACATTAGAAACAACAACATTATTACATAAAACTAACGAACTTGCTGAGGATATTCAACATAAATCGGATAAGCTAAATACAGTGGTTGAATCAGTTAAGGATGTTGGTACAACGATTCAACACCTTAATCAATCAGTTAAGAGGGTAACAACGACTGCTACAACGAATCTTGAACAAAATCAAGATAAAGTAAACCAAGTAGTACAATGGAGTAATGCTGCGATGGAGATTTGGACAAAATGGAAGCAAAAGAATCAAAAAAACAATATTATGACTAGTCATAGAGGAGGTAGTAATAATGAGTAATAACAAAGGATTTTTGATGGGTTCACTAATAGGTGGTCTTGTAGGTGCTGCTGCTGCTTTATTCTTAGCTCCAAAATCGGGAAAAGAAATACGTGAGGATCTAAGCCAGCAAGCAAATGTAATGAAGGAGCGTACAGGGAAATTAACGAGTGAGACTCTAGAAAAAGGTTCAGGTATTGCAAACGTAGCAAAAGAGAAAACAGCTACATTATCACAGGTTGTTACCGAGCAATCTTCTCAAATCATGAGTAAAGTACGAGATATTACGAGTGGTGCTAAGGAACAAACAGATGTAGCAGAAAATGAAGTCGCAGAAGCAATGGCTGAGGTTTCCAATGAATCTTCTTCACAAAATCAAGATCAAGTGGTTTCTGAATCTGATGCCATAGCAGTTGAAGCAATCAAGGATGAGGAAACACAATCTGAAGATAAATCAAGTGTTAAAGAAGAAGTGAAAACAAACTAATAATTTTAGCAGGGATTGATGTCTTGTGATATGAAATCCCTGTTTTTTTGACAGAAGGGTGAAAAAAAAATGAGCAAGCTGAAAATTGAGTCTGTAGAAGATTTTGAGGAACTACTTACTAAGCATGATGAATTTTTACTAGTGAAAAATAGCTTAACGTGTCCAATTAGTCAGGCTGGGTTTGAGGAATATCAAAAATTCGCTGAGAAACATCATGATTTCCCAACATACCATCTACATGTACAAGAAGCACGACCGCTATCAAATTATATCGCAGAAACATTTTCAATTAAACATGAAACACCACAAGCTCTTTTATTTAAAGGGAAAGAGATTGTCTGGAATGCTTCACATTGGAAAATAACCGTCGACGCACTAAGTAAACAAATAATAGGATAACTCTGATGGCTGACTACGAATAGTAGATCAGCTATTTTTTTGCTGTTTTATCAAATATAGTAATCCTAGAAGCGGTATGCTATAAATAAGACTTGGTTGAAGCTATTAATCTATCTACTTTATACTGAAATCTATCGTTCGACAAATATTTCTATGTTCCACACAACTTAAAGAGCCTGAATCCTATATAAAGGAAGTCAGACCCTGTTTAAGGAATACTATTCTAGCTCTTCGTGTTTCCTTTATCTTATTGCGGAGTGCTCCAGTTCATACGTCGCTAAACGGGGCTCTGGCGCTTTTGATGCATCCAGCTCCAGAGCCCAGCGACGTATGAACTTCACCCTCCGCCATAAAATAAGTCAACATCGAATCGCTATCGCTCTTCGTGTTTCCTTTATCTTATTGCGGAGTGCTCCAGTTCATACGTCGCTAAACGGGGCTCTGGCGCTTTTGATGCATCCAGCTCCAGAGCCCAGCGACTAGTGAACTTCACCCTCCTCCATAAAATAAGTCAACATCGAATCGCTATCGCTCTTCGTGTTTCCTTTATCTTATTGCGGAGTGCTCCAGTTCATACGTCGCTAAACGGGCTCTGGCGCTTTTGATGCATCCAGCTCCAGAGCCCAGCGACTAGTGAACTTCACCCTCCTCCATAAAATAAGTCAACATCGAATCGCTATCGCTCTTCGTGTTTCCTGTATCTTATTGCGGAGTGCTCCAGTTCATACGTTGCTAAACGGGCTCTTGCGCTTTTGATTTTATAACCAATTTATCGAAAGTTCGTCTCCGGGGGATAATGGATCTTGGAAAGTTGTTTCTTGACCATTATTAAGCAATATAAATTGTTTACTACCAGATGCAGGTAAATTGATATCGATAACAGTGAAAATATCTTGAAAAATAAATGGATCAATTGGTTTCTTTTTAGATATTAATTTATCACCATTATGTAGTATTTTTTCTGAAGAGAGAATGATACCATTACGATAAAAATCAGTAATCGACTTTTCAAGTAAGATTGATTTCCCATTAAATGTTATAGGTAAGGTTTGTGATAGGCTTAAGTTTGCCTCTTTTACAAGTTCGTATAGTGATGGCTCTTTTGTTAATTGAAGTACGAGAATGTCTCCATTTTCTACCTTTGCTTCAGGAGTCGTTAATAAACCATTTTTAAAGAGTTTACCTGAAAATTCGCTGAGAGGTAGTACTTGGTTATTTAATTCAACTGAGAAAGGTTTAACCCCTGCTAATAAATGAGACATATTAACTTTTGCTAGAAATTCACTAATCGTAGAAGGTATATCATAGGTAACTTTATCGCGGTCAGTAAGGATTCTTTCAAAATTTGCTTCACTTCCTCCATTTATATAGACGGAAGGTTGGACAGTATAAGTTTCTCCATTTATTAGAGCTGTAATAGGGGGGACTACATCTAAAATTGCTGAAATAGGAATTGTTGCAGTCTTTCCATCTTCCCCTTTTTCAACAACAATAATGTCATCGTGATTAATTCCTTCCTCTAAAGAACAAATTTGATCATTTTTCTTAATAGTTGGAGGGGTTCCATGTTCACCTGGAATCGTAAGAGATTGGCCATTTACTTCAATCATTAATGCCATACCAGGTTTACCAAAAAGTTTATTTAGTTGAAGCCCAGATGCTAAAAGACTATCACCAACTGTGAGTGATTTCATATGAAAAAGTCTTACCGTACGCTCGTTTACTTTAACGCTTATATATTGAATTGGGTTAAGCTTTGAAGCAACAGCAATACCAATCGGTGTAACAAGCTCAGGCCCTCTATGAATATGGTCAGCAAGTTTGAGCTGAGCAATTGCATCAATCCCCCGAATTGCTACACGATTATCAGGTAACCCTAGAATCGTGGCAAGTCGTTGTGGGAGCTCTGGTGTAAGGCTTCCACCTCCAACAAGCATGACAGCTTTAGGAGACTTTCCGTTATTTAATTGAAGAATCTCATTCTTAATTGCTTCAGCTAATTTATCAATTGCATGTGATATTTGGGTTGTCGCTTCTTCTTTGGTAACTTCTGTTTCAAAGCCTAATATATCTGTGACTGTGATAGAAGAACTAGTTGTGATTGTCCTTTTTGCTTCTTCTGCTTGAGGGAAATCCAATAGAAAAGCATCAGAGACAGCCTCAGTTATCTCATCTCCAGCAATTGGTACCATTCCATATGAAATAATTGTTCCCATATCGGTAATCGCAATATCAGATGTCCCAGCACCAATATCGACTAGAACAACATTTAACCGTCTCATAGATTGCGGGATTAACACATTAATTGCTGCAATCGGCTCTAAGGTGAGTGCCTCCATTTCAAGATCTGCTCGACTTAATGCTGCTAGTAACGATTCCACTACAACTTTAGGGAGGAAGGTAGCAATAATTTCTACAGATGCTTCATCGCCTTGTTGATCTATAAGATTCCCCATATCTTCGCCATCTAGCTGATATCGAAGGATAGAATAACCAACACAATCGTAATGATGAGCACGTTCACCGTCATCTTTTTTGGCAATTTGTTTTTGTGCAGACTGTACCGCCATTAATTCTAAGTGAAGGATATCTTCTTTTTGTATCATTGGTTTCCCTGTTATATCGATCGAAACCAATGCCCTTTCTGTTTTTAATGCACGGCCAGCAGCAGCCACACATACCTTTCGAAGAGGGCCGTGTATGACTTCCAGCTCTTGCTTTATAGAAGCAATAACAGTAGCAACAGATAATACATCGTGAATTTGACCATCTAGCATTGAACGTTTATCATGTTCTTTAATGACAGTATCAACAATGTGATAGAAGTCATTTTCTTCTTTTAAAATTAACCCAACAACCGAACGAGTCCCAATATCTAAGGCGAAAGTTAACTCATTTTTTTCCATTAGTGTACACCTACTTTTACGATGTTAATTTCCATTCAGACCTATTGTGTTCGAATATTCATAAGATTTGACAAAAAATTTAAATTTAAAAAACTCTTATTTAGTAGGCTAAAGTTCTGATATCTCAAGGGATGAACAAGAATTCTTCATAATATGCTTTATCACTTAAAAGCGTTTAAATGTTAAAGTTTTTGGTGACAATATCAATTTTATCGTTTATAATAACAACTAATTAAAGAAAATGTACCATACTTCCTTTGAATGATAAAGAGAACATTATATATTCACGATCATAGTATTCTGAATTTATAATAAATAATATTCAAGGTCAGGTGTGTTAAGAGTACACTATGTATTTCGAAAGGATGAGAGAGATGAGTAATGCAGAACTAGAAGCATTAAGAGAAAGAGCAGACGAGATTAACTTACAAATCCTAAAGCTAATTAATGAGCGAGGAAGTGTAGTTCAGGAGATTGGTAAAGCGAAAGAATCACAAGGTGTTAACCGTTATGATCCTGTACGCGAGCGCAAAATGTTAAATAGCATTTTAGAATATAACGATGGGCCGTTTGAGAATTCAACTTTGCAGCATATTTTTAAAGAAATCTTCAAAGCTGGTTTAGAATTGCAAGAAGATGACCATAGCAAAGCGTTACTTGTATCACGTAAGAAAAAGGCAGAAAATACAATTGTAGAAGTAAATGGTGTGAAAATTGGTGATGGAAATCAAACGTTTATCGTTGGTCCATGTGCAGTTGAAAGCTATGAGCAAGTTGCTGCGGTTGCTGAACAGGCAGTTAAAAAGGGTATTAAAATTCTTCGTGGCGGTGCATTCAAACCACGTACAAGTCCATATGATTTCCAAGGTCTTGGACTAGAAGGTTTGAAAATTTTGAGAAGAGTTGGAGATGAATACGGCTTAGCAATCATAAGTGAAATCGTTAATCCAGCTGATATAGAACTTGCATTAGATTATGTCGATGTTATTCAAATCGGTGCTCGTAACATGCAAAACTTTGAATTATTAAAAGCAGCTGGCGCTGTTCGTAAACCTGTTCTACTTAAACGTGGAATAGCTGCTACCATTGATGAATTCATTAATGCGGCTGAATACATTATTTCACAAGGTAATGATCAAATTATTCTTTGTGAACGTGGTATTCGTACGTATGAGCGTGCGACTAGAAATACATTAGATATTTCTGCTGTGCCAATTTTAAAACAAGAAACACACCTACCGGTATTTGTTGATGTAACTCATTCAACTGGTAGAAGAGATTTATTAATTCCAACAGCTAAGGCAGCTTTAGCAATTGGTTCTGATGGTGTAATGGCAGAAGTTCACCCAGATCCAGCAGTAGCACTTTCTGATTCTGCTCAACAAATGGATTTTGATCAATTTGATCAATTCATGACAGAATTAAAACCTTTACTTAAAGTGAATGCATAAGATAAAATAATATTACTTAAATAAGTAGAGATTGACTCTAGCAATATCTACGGCTATATAAAGGGATTTTTAGTTGGAATTCTTTTATATAGTTCGTATCGTATATTGCTGAAGGAGCCAATCTCTTATTTAGTTTCTTTTTTTATTCATAAATGTTATATTTTAAGGTAAAAATATCTATAAGTAATTTTAAAAGGCTCTTATTAAATTTAGTTTTGAATAAGAGTATGTAAAAGTGGACCAAAATAAAGTTGGTAACATTCGTTTTATGTGAATAAAAGAACAAATTGTGTCCATACCTTAAAAAAACAGCTTAAATAGATTGCAGACGTTTTCAGAGTATCGTATGATTATTTACATAGAACGTGTTTAAATGTGATTATTCGACAAGTATAAACAAAATTCTACAAACGGATATGTAATAAAAAGAGTTGAACGTATTTAAATAAGTGTTTCGAAAGTAATGAAGGAGTGTTTCAAAATGACAAGTGTAACAATTTATGATGTTGCTCGTGAGGCGAATGTTTCAATGGCAACTGTCTCTAGGGTAGTTAATGGTAATCCCAATGTTAAACCTACTACTAGAAAAAAGGTTTTAGAAGCAATTGAGAGATTAGGTTATCGACCTAATGCAGTAGCTAGAGGTCTTGCAAGTAAAAAAACAACTACTGTTGGAGTGATTATTCCCGATATTTCTAGTATCTTTTATTCGGAACTTGCTCGTGGAATTGAAGACATCGCAACGATGTATAAATACAACATTATTTTAAGTAACTCAGATCAAAATAAGGATAAAGAATTGCACTTGTTAAATACAATGCTTGGTAAACAAGTAGATGGTATTGTCTTTATGAGTGGAAATGTAACAGAGGAACTTGTTGAACAATTTAAACGTTCACCAGTGCCAATTGTCTTAGCTGCATCTATAGATTTAACAAATACAACACCTTCTGTAAATATCAATTATGAGCAAGCAGCCTATGATGTTATTGCCTCATTGATAGAGAAGGGACACAAAAGAATAGCATATGTTGAAGGGCCTGCTGAAGAGCCTGTGAATCGCTTGAAAAAATCTGTTGGATATAGACGTGCATTAGAAGATGCTGGGATTGCCTTTGATGAAACATTAGTTGTTGAAGGGGATTATACGTATGATTCAGGTATTGAAGCATTTGAAAAGATTGATGAACTTTCTGAAAAACCAACAGCTATTTTTGTCGGTACAGATGAAATGGCATTAGGAGTTATTCATGGTGCTCAAGATCGTAACTATACAATTCCTGATGATTTTGAAATTGTTGGCTTTGATAATACACGACTCGCAACTATGGTGCGTCCACAATTAACTACAGTGGTTCAGCCAACATACGATATTGGTGCTGTAGCAATGCGCTTATTAACGAAATATATGAATAAAGAAGAAGTCGATGATCATAATGTTGAACTTCCTCACCGAATTGAATACAGACAATCAACGAAAGAATTATAAAAAAGTAAAACGAGCTAATAAGTGTTAGCTCGTTTTTTTGTTGTTTTGGAAACTATTGACGAATTGAATAAAGAGCTTTTGTGACAGTTAATGCATTTTTTTCCTCAATTTCTGACTTTCGAGGAATAGGTTTATATAAATCTTCGGTATCAAACCAGGAATCAGGAAGTTTAAATGGTGCTTGATTTTGCCACTTATTAATCCATGTTTTTGGAATTGTAGTAGGCGTATTTAGCTGATTCATCTCAAGCCATATTAAGCTCCATGCTCTAGGCACTACACGCCATATATCATAACCTCCGCCTCCAACAGCAATCCAACGTCCTTCACAATACTTATGTGCAATTTCATGGGCTAATTTTGGAATTTGATGATAAATTTCCATCGTTGTCGATAAATGAGTTAATGGATCAAGATAGTGTGCATCAGTTCCATTTTGGGTTAAGATTATATCTGGCTTAAAAAATGCGGCTACTTCTTCAATAGAAGTACCGTAAGCATTGAGCCAAGATTCGTCCTCTGTAAAAGCGTCTAATGGTATATTAAAGGAATAACCATACCCTTTATCAATCCCGCGCTCTGTAACACTTCCAGTGCCTGGAAATAGGTATCTACCGGTTTCGTGAATAGAAAGAGTACAAACATTTGGATCATCATAGAAGGTCCACTGGACACCATCACCGTGATGGGCGTCCGTATCAATATATAATACTTTTGCACCATACTTTTCTTGTATATATTTAATAGCAACAGAGCTATCGTTATAAATACAAAAACCTGATGCCTTTCCACGAAATCCATGATGAAGACCTCCTCCTAAATTAGCGGCATGTAGTGCTTTACCTTCCATTACATGATCGACGGCTGTTAAGGTCGCACCAACTAGAAGTGAACTTGCTTCATGCATATTAGCAAAAATCGGAGTATCTTCAGTACCAATTCCAAAGTTTTGTGCTTCAATAGTATCTAACTTTCCTTGACCAGCTAATTGAACAGCCTGAATATACTTTTTATCATGGACAAGTGCAAGTTCATCTTCAGTGGCAAATCGTGGTGTGACTACATTAGTTTGGTTAATCGCTTTCATCTCTTTTAACAAATCGTAAGTCAGTTCAACTCGTAATTGGTTAAAAGGATGTTCATTATGGAATTTATATTGTTGGAAATCAGGTGTATAGATAAAAACACTGTCTAATGCCGTCATCTGTCATTCCCCAATGCACTTGGCCAGAGGACATCGTATCCCTCAGCTTGTAAATCATGAATAATAATGGTGAGATTCATTGTTTGTACTCGAAATACAAGGATTTTTGATTGAACGTCAGAATGGGGATAAACCAACACACTCGATATATTTACCTTTCGTTTATGAAAAATTGATGATACCTCAGCTAATTGACCAGCAATATTGGGCACTTTAACCTCAATATGTGAGGCAGGTTGATCAGCACCAGTAAGCTGTACGAATGTGTGTAATAGATCTGTCTCTGTAATCAACCCTACCAGTTTTTTTCCCTGTAGAATAGGCAAACATCCTATTTGATTTTCAATCATAGTAGCCGCTAATTCCTCTACAAAATCGAGAGGGTGACCAGTTATCACATTAGTAGACATAATACTTTTAATTGGCTTTGCTAAAAGGTCTTCGTTTAAATCAAGCTGGAAAAGAGAGGGGCTTGCGTCCTTTACATCACGTTCTGTAATGATCCCTACTACTATATGATTTTCTTCTACAATTGGAATATGGCGGATTCTATTCTTTTTCATTGTTTCTAAAGCATTTCTGATAGTATCTTCAGATCCTAAAGTGATCACGTCATTTTTCATCATTTGTCTAACGATCATCTTGTTGCCTCCTTAATTAATGAAACTTTTATAAGTAGGATCATTCTTAACGGATGTTTCTAACATATTCTATTTCTTCGTAGATAGGCCATATATTGCTAATTTACTAGATAAGATTATTCCAATATGTAAGTGAGACAACTAATGGTCATTGGATATTTCCTAAGTGAATGTATATTTTTTAACCTAATTATTATGTAGTAATAGAGTTTTAGATAAAAGTTGTTTTCGCAAAGATAGTTGTTTTTCGTAATAACTACTTCTTTACATATTAGCAAGTTTGATAGCAATAAATTTTTAGAAAAGAACCTAATACATAAATCGATTTTTAAAACGTAGTTGGTCAAATTTTTCGATCGATGGAGGGTTAATCCGTTTGCCTATTCTAGCCATAAGGCAGTTAGCTGGATGGGAACTTATCTCAGGTTCATCGGTTGCATACCATTCTAATCCACCAATATTCATCATCTTCTCCATTATTTTTCTATAATCCCATACATTTAGTCCAGAACCTTTAAGATCCCAGTGCCAATAATATTCGGTTGTAATGATTATGTAATCTTCCATCGCATCATCCATCATTGATACTTTTAATAAATTTTTACCAACTGAACAACCGCGGAATTCATGTGCTACTTCAATAGCGCCTAGTTCAATTAATTCTTCCATATTTCCCTCAGACCATCTTTCTAATGGATCTGGATAGAGATAGGTAACATAACCAACAATCATATCATGCACTCTTGCAATGATAATTCTTCCTTCAGGTAAGCCTGCAATTTCAATTAATGCCTTTTGTTGCTTATCAGGCTGTCGAAATGCCACTAATCCATCATGGAAATCATAGCTTTCAAGCTCTTCTGGGGAAATAGGTCCTTCGATTAGGATGCAACCACTAGGTGTATGAATTTCTTTTGCGTGGTATGTCTTAGCGTGTTTCAATCATGTCACCGCCTATTATATTGTAGAAAGAAAATTAGGTTACAGTAAATAAAGTAACGTACATTCTTTCTCGTTGTAAAAGAATTAAAATGTGTTACTATCGGTATGAGTCGCTTATACTGATAGAATTCAATGCATATTTGATAGTCTATATTCTATTATACAAGAATATTTACAAAATCAAGCGTTTACATTATGATTAACTAGTATTATATTTCAAAAATTGTGAAAAATGAAGTATTGTAATATAATAGAATTGAAAAATCTTACATAAGGGGGATTTTAAGATGAAATTGGAAGCGTTGCCATCAATTGAAGGGGATTTTAATTTACAAGACTATGATACTGCCTATGGAACTTTTAATTGGACTGAGGTTGAAAAGAATTTTACTTGGTCTGTAACAG
The DNA here is from genome assembly GCF_059758525.1 of Metabacillus sp. GQ13. Taxonomy (NCBI): domain Bacteria; kingdom Bacillati; phylum Bacillota; class Bacilli; order Caryophanales; family Bacillaceae; genus Metabacillus; species Metabacillus sp. GQ13. Next base: position 294,369 of record NZ_JCAXET010000003.1, on the reverse strand, counting down.
GTCGTGTGAACGCTGCTTATGAAGCAATTGATAAACATGCAGATACCTTCCGTAAGAATAAAATTGCCTTACATTATCGAGATCCTGAACGTGAAGAGAAGTATACTTATAAAGATATGAAGGAACGATCAAATCAAGCTGCAAATGTGTTAAAGGGGTCTGCAGATGTTAAAAAAGGAGACCGTTTATTTGTTTTTATGCCTAGAACACCAGAATTGTATTTTGTCATTTTAGGAGCTATAAAACTAGGAGCGATAGTGGGACCTTTGTTCGAAGCATTTATGGAAGGTGCAGTAAAAGATCGTTTAGCTGATAGTGAGGCAAAAGTGATTGTAACAACTCCTGAATTATTAAATCGAATTCCTGTAAATGAATTGCCTTTATTGAAGCATATTGTCGTTGTTGGAGATACTGTTGATTCTAATGAAAATATAGACTTTTTATCTGAAATGAAAACAGCTAGTAAGAATGTTGATATTGAATGGGTTGAGAAAACTGATGGACTACTACTCCATTATACTTCTGGGTCAACTGGAAAACCAAAGGGTGTTCTTCATGTTCATCAGGCAATGGTGCAACACTATCAAACTGCACAATGGGTATTAGATTTAAAAGAAGAAGATGTCTATTGGTGTACAGCTGATCCTGGATGGGTAACAGGGACAGTTTATGGTATCTTTGGACCTTGGCTATCTGGTGCTACAAATGTTATTGTTGGAGGCCGTTTTAGTCCTGATACTTGGTACCAAACAATTGAAGATTACGGTGTTACTGTTTGGTATAGTGCCCCAACGGCATTTAGGATGTTAATGGGAGCTGGGGATGAGCTTGTTAAACAATATGATACTAGTTCACTTAGACATGTATTAAGTGTTGGAGAACCATTAAATCCAGAAGTTGTCCGCTGGGGTGCAAAGGTATTTAATAATCGTATTCATGACACGTGGTGGATGACAGAAACAGGTGCCCAATTAATCTGTAATTATCCATGTATGGAAATTAAACCTGGATCGATGGGGAAGCCGATTCCTGGAGTAGAAGCAGCGATTGTCGATGATCAAGGAAATGAATTACCTCCTTACCGAATGGGGAACTTAGCAATTAAAAAGGGTTGGCCGTCGATGATGCATACAATCTGGAACAACAAGGAAAAGTATGAATCGTACTTTATGCCTGGAGATTGGTATGTATCAGGAGATTCAGCTTATATGGATGAAGAGGGCTATTTTTGGTTTCAAGGTAGAATTGATGATGTAATTATGACATCAGGTGAGCGCGTAGGTCCCTTTGAAGTGGAAAGTAAACTATTAGAGCATCCAGCAATCACAGAAGCAGGCGTTATTGGTAAACCCGACCCTGTAAGAGGGGAAATCATTAAAGCGTTTGTTGCCCTTCGTGAAGGGTTTGAAGCGACTGATGAATTGAAGGAGGAAATTAGGACATTCGTTAAGAAGGGATTAGCGGCCCATGCTGCACCACGAGAAATAGAATTCCGCGATAAGCTACCGAAAACACGTAGTGGTAAAATCATGAGACGTGTGCTTAAAGCCTGGGAACTAGACTTACCAACGGGTGATCTGTCAACAATGGAGGATTAACAGCGTTTTCTTCCTATAGATAATAAAAAAGACCAGAGACTTTCTTAGGTAAAAGGAGATCTCTGGTCTTTTATGAGGTTTTTCTAAAAAATTGGTGCTTGAGCTTATGGTACTTGGGTTTTTATTGTCATAGTAAATTCGAGTGGGAAACTATCCTAGAAAAACTACATCTACTATTAATTTCCTTATATGAAGGGTAATAAAAAAAGGAATCGGTAAATTCCGATTCCTAAAATAAAGTCTATTTTTATGAACCTCTATGTTATGTTGCTTCTGTTGGAGGCTTAGATCCTGTAGCTGGTGTTGTAGGTGTAGCAGGTGTAGCAGGCTTATTATCATCATTCGGTGTTGGAATTTTTTCCTGACTTTGCTCTGGTGCTTTTTTCGCTTCTACATCAGTTGCAACAGGTTTAGTATCCGCGTATTCTCCCACTTTGATAATTGAAGATGCTGGTGATTCTTTCCCTGCAACATCAACTGCAACAATATAATAAGCAGCAGGCGTAGTACCAACGTTTACAGCTAGAGTACTGGATGAATGAACACTTGCTACCTTTTTAAAGTTAGTAGAATGATTTGCAGCTGCATATACCCGATAACCAATGACATCATTATCTGAATTACCACTCCAACTTATTCTTGAACCGCTTGCTGACACTCCACCTACCTGTCTAGGATTCGAACCGTTATCAGCAATTTCTTTACCTTCTGTTACGACAAGATTTCCGAACTTCGAAGTGTTTGGTAATAATCGTTTTAAGTCCGAAACACTGCTAATACCATGTTTATCAAGTATACTCTTCTTTAACATAACTCCTTGTTGAACAAACTCAGAAGGAGCTGAAGATGGAACTTGATATGCTTGATCTTTAACGACTATATATTTTCCTTGTGTAAGACTATCATCAACTTTCGTCGGTACATATTTCACATTGAAAAGATCTGATGCGACTAAACCAGCACTCTGACAAAGTTTAGATGGAAGCTCACCTGTTAAGGCACAATATGATCTTGATACGATCCCATCTGGCATTTGAAAACGAGTCTTCGGTGCAAGTAACTCTGGTTCAACATCATGTGCAGCATTCATTAATTTAGCCCATAGTAAAATATTTCGCTTGCTATAGGACATACCTTTGTAATTAATTTCTAATGATTTTGGTGTGTCATAGCCAATCCATGTACCAAAGGTCACATTTGGATTGGTTGCGACAAACCATGCATCATTATAGTCTTGGCCTGTACCAGTTTTCCCAGCCCAATCTGCATGAAAGGAGAGATAACCATTTAAGGAGCCAGCAGTACCGCTTCTAATAACATCACGCATCATATCAATTGTTAAATAAGCAGTTTGCGCTGAAAATACATCTGTTTCTGTCTTCTCATGCTGGAAAATGGTTTCTCCGTTACTTGTCTCAATTTTTTCAATCATGTATCCATCAATGAATTTCCCGTTATTTGCAAATGTTGTATATGCATTTACATTTTCTTCGACTGTTACACCTTTTGTCATTGCACCTAAGCTTAAGGATTCAATCACAAAGTCTTTTTCATGAAGAGTTGTAAAACCCATTTTGTCTAGATAGGAAGCCGGTCTTTGATCAATAATACTCATATATGTTTTGACCGCGGGAATATTATAAGAATGTTTTAATGCGTTTCTAGCACTTGTCAAACCGTGATAGGCCCCACCATAATTTTTAGGACTCCAACCAGGAATTGAATATGGGACGTCTGCAATAACAGAACCAGGCTGTATTTTACCAAGTTCCATAGCAGCAGCATATACAACTAATGGCTTCATAGTAGAACCATTCGGTCGTTCAGCATTAGTTGCATGATTAGTGCTTTCACGATCAAAGTCGCGTCCACCTACAAAACTAATAATTTTCCCTGTGCTATTTTCGATTAAAACCCCACCGACTTCAACAGGTTCTTTAACTATTTTCTTTTCACCTGTTTCAGGATCTGTGTCCTCTTCGTTTTTATCACTTCCATAATATTGATAATCGGCAACGACATCCCGCATTTTGTCATAAATGCCTTTATTAATGGTTGTATGGATTCTATAGCCATTATGTCTAATATCATTATCAGCTATATTGTAGTACTGATTATAAAGTTCATTGTCTTTCTTAAGGTCATCTTCTGTATACCCATCATTTTTAGCGAGATGAACCATAACGATCTCCTTAGCACGATGTTCAACCTCGTATGTCAAATATGGGTATTGATCGACTGGAGTCGGTTTTTTTGATGTAAGGTTTGCTCGAATATCGTACGCTAAGGCATCCTTATACTCGCTCTCTGTAATATAGCCACCAGTATGCATACGATTTAATACTGTTTTCATCCTGTTAATTCCTGGATTAAGGTTTTCCTTAATAGCTCCACCGTCGTTAGAGAATGGAGTGTAACCAAATGGGCTCTGTGGCAAACCAGCAATAAAGGCAGATTGTGGAATATTTAAGTCTTTTGCTTCAACTCCAAATATACCCTTAGCAGCAGATTGGACACCAGCAATATTTCGTCCATTTGAATTACGACCAAAATCAGTCGCATTTAAATAGGCCTCAATAATTTCATCCTTTTCAAAGAACCTTTCTAAGCGTAATGCGAGAAGGATTTCTTTTGCCTTTCGGTCAAATGACACCTCATTTGTTAATATTTGATTTTTGATCAATTGCTGTGTAAGAGTACTACCACCTGTTTGAACGGCAGCATTCGTGAACTCTTGGAAAATAGCACGCATAATTGCCTTCGGAACAACACCTTCATGCTCGTAGAATAATTCATCCTCTGTTGCGATCACAGCATTTACTAAGTGCTTTGAAACATCTGCTAATTTAATTTCTTCACGATCAATATCGGCATTTAATTTGCCTAAATACACATTTTTCGAAAAGTAAACCTCAGATGATTCTTCGTAATTATATATATCACTTTTCATTACTTCATATGAACGAATTGGTTCGTCCTTAACTAATGAAGCGAAGTATCCAGCACCTAGTCCTCCAGCAAAGCATACACCAAAGAGGCCAATGACGAAGAATAATAATAGCAGATTTCCAATAACGTTATAAGAAATATGAAAACCTCTTACCATATCTTTGTTAAAAGGTGAGAAGCGCCTCGGTTTTTGGTCCTTTTTCTTCATACTCAATCCCCCCGAATCTAATATATTATACCACAGCGATCTGCAATTTTTGTATGATTTTGCAATTCAATCTCTATACTATTGACTTCTATTCAATTGTATGGTTAAAATTCATATAACAATATTATATTTGAAATTGCTAAGATTGGATTTAGTAGTGGAGGTCTCCCTGTTTTAGAGAGCTGATGATTGGTGAAAATCAGTATATAGATCCTTCATGAATTACGTCTATGAGCATCTTCTTTGAAAGGATTTTTTAAGGGATCTGTGTAGAGGAGGACGGTTTAACCGTTATATAACCGAGTGAGGATTAATTATGTATAATCCTAAGTAGGGTGGTACCGCGAATATTTCGCCCCTTCAGAGATGAAGGGGCTTTTTGTTGTTTTTTAGTCTTTTTCTTGAGATTCTTTGTCTTTGATTTTTAGGTAAATACTATGTCAATAGGTAGAGAAGGAATAAGAATATAGGAACAACAAACAATGAACAAAAGATATATCATCTAATATCATTTTAAAGGAGAAAGATTATGAGTGAATTACTTAACGAATTACAATTTAGAGATTTAATAAATCAAATAACAGATGAGGAGGGTTTATCTAAGCTATTAGTAGAAGATAAAATTAAACTTTATGCAGGATTTGATCCAACAGCAGACAGCTTACATATTGGTCATTTACTACCTATTTTAACACTTAAACGTTTTCAACTACATGGTCACCATCCAATTGCTCTTGTTGGAGGAGCGACTGGCTTGATTGGAGATCCAAGTGGTAAAAAGGACGAACGTACCTTAAATACAGCGGATATCGTGCAAGATTGGTCTGATCGAATAAAAGGTCAATTATCAAAATTCTTAAATTTTGAATCTGAAGTCAACCCAGCAATTATTGAAAATAACTATAATTGGATTGGGAACATTGATGTGATAACCTTCCTACGTGATGTTGGGAAAAATTTCGGTATTAATTATATGCTAGCGAAAGATTCAGTTAAGGCTCGTATTGAGTCTGGAATTTCTTTTACAGAGTTCAGTTACATGATTTTACAGTCCTTTGATTTCTTAAAACTATACCAAAACAATAATTGCAAATTACAAATTGGTGGTAGTGATCAATGGGGAAATATTACTTCAGGATTAGAATTAATTCGTAAATCTGAAGAAAACTCAAAGGCATTCGGACTAACGATTCCACTCGTTACAAAAGCGGATGGTACAAAGTTTGGAAAAACAGAAGGAGGAGCCATTTGGTTAGATGCTGAGAAAACTTCCCCTTATGAGTTCTACCAGTTTTGGATTAACACCGATGACCGTGATGTTATGAAATACTTGAAGTACTTTACATTCCTTTCCAAACAGGAAATTCAGCAATTTGAAGAGGAAATAAAAAATGCTCCTGAAAAACGTCTTGCCCAAAAGGCTTTAGCAGAAGAAGTAACAAAGCTTGTACATGGAGAAGAATCTTTACGACAAGCGATTAATATTTCTGCTGCGCTTTTTAGTGGAGATATTAAAAAGTTAACTGGTAATGAAATTTTAGAAGGATTTAAAGATGTTCCTTCTACGAAAATAACTGATAGTCGTATTGGATTAGTCAATTTACTGATAGAAGCAAAGATCTCGCCTTCAAAAAGACAGGCTCGTGAAGATATTACAAATGGAGCAATTTATATTAATGGAGAACGTAATCAGGATTTAGAGAAAGTTATTTCTGATGAGGATAAAATTGATGGGAAGTTTATTGTTATTAGAAGAGGAAAGAAGAAGTACTTCTTAATTCGCTTTGCTTAATCGTTATAGAGAAGCTATTGATTAACTAGCATAAGAACTATAGCTATTTAGAAAGGTATTTACTTAGAACCTTTCTAAATAGCTATTTTTTTACTGTAAGGAGTTAAAAATTATATAAAAATAAAAAACCTGGACCAAATGTCCAGGTTTTTTTAAAAAATTAACGAGAGTAGAATTCAACGATTAGAGATTCGTTAATTTCAGCAGGTAACTCAGAACGTTCAGGTAAACGAGTGAATGTACCTTCTAATTTATCAGCGTCGAAAGTTAGGTAATCAGGTACGAAGTTACTCACTTCGATTGATTCTTTAACAATGTCAAGATTACGTGATTTTTCACGTAAAGTAATTGTTTGACCTGGTTTAACTTGGTAAGATGGAATATCTACACGTGCGCCGTCTACAAGAATGTGACCATGGTTTACTACTTGACGAGCTTGACGACGAGTACGTGCTAAACCTAAACGGTAAACAACGTTATCAAGACGAGAATCAAGAAGAATCATGAAGTTCTCACCATGAACACCATTCATTTTTCCAGCTCTTACAAATAGATTACGGAATTGACGTTCATTTACTCCATACATATGACGAAGCTTTTGCTTCTCTTGTAATTGTAAACCATACTCAGAGATCTTTTTACGTTGAGTTGGACCGTGTTGACCTGGAGCGTATGGACGCTTTTCTAATTCCTTACCTGAACCACTTAATGAAATACCTAATCTACGAGAGAGTTTCCAGCTTGAGCCTGTATAACGAGCCATGCTAACTCCTCCTTTATGTTTTTATTTTGGCATGTAATAAAAACCAGACTGATTGGACAATTATGCACATTTTGTTTTTATGTATCCTCGCTCCAGCAGCATAGAGTTACTCGATACACCTCCTTACATAAGGGGAACAAAATGAAGTCAAAACTGCTACATCAATAGACTGCATATTTTATACACAACGAGTATTATATGATCTTGTAACTATAAAGTCAAGAATCTTTACAGAACAATTCTAATTATTTTTAGTGACTCTTCATTAGAGATGGCGATTGTTACCTGCTAAACACGTTTGATAATGTTTAAATGTTCTTGTGTTCTTTCCATTTAAAACAGCTATGATTTCAAATGTGAATGAACAAATCAGATTTATCCTTATTGAAAATTTCAGTAGAAAAACTTTTATCATCAAAAGGTATTTTAGATTGGTTTTATGGTATAATTTAAAGTGGTAATATTCTGAATCTATAAGAAGCGTAAAGAACTGTACTATACAACTATAATTAACTTGAATATTTATGAAGTAAGTGTCCAAAACGTTGGTACATTTAACCAAGGTTTTTAATATCCCAAGTTGTATAATGGAAATGAAAGTACTAACCTATTCCTACTTATAACTAGTTGTAGTGGTTAAAATGAAACCGGTTTAGTTAATAGCAACAGTTGATAGTAAATGAAAAATAATTGCTGTAAAAAAGGAGCCTAAGTAAAGGCTGTTTTTTCGTATAAACTATTTTTATTGAAAGTAAATTGCTTTAGTCGATTTGTAACTTGATATTGTGGGTGAATGATATGGGTGATCAGATAGTAGTACAGGCGATTAAGAGTACATTCTTTGAATATGTAAGTGATTATCGCCAGTTAAGTTCTATAAATGAAGTAACAGAAAAGCTTACTAATGTATTAGAAAAGGAGCTGCATATTAAACGTGCAGTTTTTTATTCTTATCATGAATGGTTAAATGACACAACATCGAATGCTTACACCATAGATCATCCGCTTAAACCCGTTCCTGACGATCTTCAAAACGGAAAACTTTATCAGTTAGAAGACATTTCTATCATACCCATTAAACAAAACAACACGATGCACGGTTTAATAGAGTTAACTGGATTAGAAATAAGTCAATATTCTTGTAAGATTTTAAATGAGATAGTAGAGGCATGTACTTCTTTTTATACTCATTTTTTAAAAATAGTCCAAGCTTCTCAATATGAGCAAAGATATGAAAATTTATATCGACTAACTGAGAAATTCCATTCGTATATGAACAAGGATGACGTACTTACAGAATTAGTTAACGCATTACAAGAGTTATATGCAGAGTACATCTTCTACTTGTTTTTATCACATGACAGTGAGAAATCACTTGACTTACCAATTAAAGACTTAGGTTTTGATCAACAAGAAGATAATGAGATGGCGATGGAAGCATATGTTACTGGAACTACGCAAAGGGCTAACAATAACGGTAATTTACAGACGGTTTTATACACGCCATTGAAGGGGAAACAAGGAGTGTATGGTGTTCTCCAAGTAATTGCAAATCATGGTGTCAAACTCGAAGAAAAAAATATTGATTTTATTACAATGCTTGCAATAGCAGCGGGAATAGCATTGGAAAATGCTCAATTATATGAGCAATCTAAAAGGTTAATAACCGATTTACAGCTTATTAATGAGACATCACATCGATTAAATAAAAGTCTAAGATTAACTGATACAATGACATATATGTCATCACGTATAATGGACTCTTTTCATGCAGAAGAAGTTGGCTTTTTCTATATAAATCAAGATAGTTCTATCCAAATCCTTCCTGGTAGTACAGACTTTTTCTATAAAAAAGAGGTTGAAGAGTATATTCAGTATGTACGGGAGAAGATTGAAAAGGATTTAGAAGGATTATTTATTGGGGATATAACAGCAAATATGAAGGATGCTCCTTACTCATCTGTTATGGCTGTACCAATGGTACAAAGTGATAGTCTAAAAGGTTGTGCCCTAGTATTACATAAAGATGCGTACCATTTTACCTTCGATATGTATAAACTACTTCAATCATTAATTCATCATTCAACACTTGCGCTAACTAACTCAATGTTAAGAGAAGAACTTGAAACATTGGTTAAGACAGACCATTTAACACAATTATACTCTCGTAATTATATGAACGAACAAATAGATAATTCGATGCGAAAAGATAGAAAAGGTACCTTTATCCTAATAGATATTGATAATTTCAAGAAGGTAAATGATACGTATGGTCATCAAATAGGGGACGAAGTTCTTGTTCAGGTAGCTAATATCATTAAAAATAATATCCGGGGGAATGATATTGGTGCACGTTGGGGTGGTGAGGAACTTGCTTTATATTTACCTCAAGTATCCCTTGAAGTTGGAATTGCAGTTGCTGAAAGAATTGTTAAATTAGTTAGAGAGCAAACAAACCCAGGAATTACAATATCATGTGGGGTTTCATATTGGAACGTTGAAAGCAACAAAAACTTTAATCAGTTATTTAGCAGAGCTGATCAAGGGTTATACATCGCCAAAAATGAAGGGAAAGACCAAGTTATTATTCAGGTGTAAAAAAGTGAGCTGACAATTCAGCTCACTTTTTTTATCTGCATTTATACTAAATATATCTAATCAGCTCATCAACAAATTCTTCTAAGAATTCTTGATCTTTCTCATTAAATCTACCTTCATCAGGACTATCTATATCTAATACACCAACAAGTTGATCATCAATAATTATTGGAATCACAATTTCGGATCGTGAGGCAGCATCACATGCGATATGCCCAGGAAATTGATTGACATCTGCAACTCTTACAGTTTTCATTTTTGAGGCAGCAGTTCCACACACTCCTCTACCTAGGGGGATTCGTACACAGGCTGGCAACCCTTGAAATGGACCTAGTACAAGCTGTTCGCCTTTCAAAAGATAGAAACCAACCCAATTAATATCGTTGAGAAATTGATTTAGCAAAGCTGTTGCATTAGATAAATTTGCGATTCGATCATCCTCGCCATCTAATAATGCCTTTAATTGATTAATGACTAACCGTGTTTGTTCTTCTTCACTACCTTTGTATTTTTCGACACCAAACATCATTTTAACCTACCTTTTGCTAAGTATTAACAAAGCTTTAGAACTTTGTCGAGCGATTTATAAAGGAATTTACCTACTTATAATGGAATAGTTTTTAAAGAGAAGGAGGTGAATCATATGACTCAACGTCCTACACGTGACACAAAACAAGAAGTACTGAATGCTGCTATTTATTTATTTAATTCTAAAGGATATACAGGAACCTCTGTTAGAGAAATTGCTAGCCGTGCAAACGTAAATATAGCCCATATATCCTATTACTTTAAGGGTAAGGGAGGATTACTTGAATATCTTATATCTCATTATTATGAAGGATATATTCAAGTAATTGAGGAGAATTATACCCCTTTGACGTATGGAAATGCTCACGCTGTTTTAAGCAAGATGGTTTTAGATATATTAAATTATCAGCATGCAAATCGTCAACTTTCAAGATTAGTATATCGCGAAGTAACGTTGGACTCTGTATTAATCCGCGAAGTCATGACTACCTATTTAACAAAAGAAAAATATTACATCAAATCTATCATTGATCAAGGGATAGAGGAAGGAACTTTTCGAAAAGGTTTAGTACCACTAATGATTATTCAGCTAAGAAGCCTTTTGCATACGCCCTATTTGCAGCCTCAATATATGAGCGAGGTCCTTCATATTCAACCAAACGAACCTTATTTTGTTCACCAATATTATAAAGAATTAAAAATATGGCTGAATTCATTATTGGTACAGAATAAAGCTCTAGAAGGAAAATTGGCTATCGTTCGTTAATCGATCATAATGTGTGTAATTCTTTCCTACATCCCTTGAACTGTGGGCATCAGATCCATAGACTAGAGGGATTTTTCGTTTTTTAGCCATTTGCGCAATCGAAAATCCTGGATATGTTTCACCACAATATTCCTTTCGTAATCCAGCAACATTGTAATCAATTTCGAGGTCTTGTTCTTTTATAGCCTGAAGAACATTTATAATATACTCTTCTGACGAAAATGTGGGTGGATAGCACTTTTGAAACTTAGTAATAAGAGTCATATGACCGATTCGTTTTGGTTTGAATGTCCCTAAGTCACTATTAACTGAATGTATTAGCTCCTGATAATAAACTTCATGTAGTTTTTGTAGAGATCCAGCTTCATGAATCATCTGACCAAACGTCTTTTCATCAAAGTCCATACAAAAATAAGTGTTATCAAGCTTTAAAAAATGAACAGATAGAATACTATCATCTAAAAATTTTCCATATTGATTAAGGAAGTCTGTCGTCTCACTTTCATATTCCTTTATATAATCAACTTCTAATCCGATATTGATCACGATTTTTTTGTTGTATTTTTCTTTTAATCTCTGAATATCTGAGATATAAGCATCCATATCCTCTAATTTCATTGCACTATCTTGATCAGGTGTAGGATCTTTAAATGTTATTGGAAGGGGTGCGTGTTCAGTAAAGGTTAAACTTAGAAAGCCTTCGCTAATCGCATGCTCTACATATGCTTCAAGTTGATCGGTTGTCCCGTGTGGACAATAAGGGGTATGTACGTGTCCATCTATTTTACTCATAAGTACCTTCCTCTCAGAAACATAAAATTGTCGAAATTCGCTAAAATATGTTATGTATTATTTTTTTCTTGCCCTCGTAGGATTAATAAAGCAAAAAAAAAAAAAATTCTGGTCAAAAATTGTCGTTTACATGGTATCATAAATACATTGAAATAACATTAAAAAGAGGTATTGGTATGATCGTTTCTATTTATTCAGTTTCTTTATAGCTGAAATTTACAGTCTGTAATTAATGAAGGGAAATGGAGATCCTCCAAACCTACTTCAATTAAAAACAGCATGATGTTGGTAAAGCTTGCTATATCATAATATAATACTAATTGGACTATTAAGGTAGCTTCTAGTTCTTTGTCCCTATCTTACATATAAATATGTTCTACTAAAATATAGAAAATGAGGTTATCCTTTAACATTGTTTTAGTAATTTGGCTTAGCGTTCTTAAAATTCAAGTGTCATTGATTAAAATAAAAGAGAGTAAAGTACATTGATAGTTTGGTAAAACGTTTATCAGCATGATATTGAAACTTTCACAGTGGGGAGTTTTTTTCCTGTCATGAGGATTTTGGTAAAACAACGAGGGGGCTCATTATGGAAGTTATAGTTGGACTAATACTTTTAATTTGTATTCTATTTGGTGTTGGATACATATTAAGAAAAAGGATTTATAAAGATGTTGATCGCTTAGAGGCCTGGAAAATTGAAATAATGAATAGGTCGCTCGTTGATGAACTTTCAAAAGTGAAAGAGTTAAAGATGGTGGGACAAGCGGAAGAACTTTTTGAACAATGGAGAAATGAATGGGATGAGATTATTACAACTCAGCTTCCAGAGGTTGAGGGACTTCTCTTTGATGCGGAGGATTTTTCTGATAAATATCGATTTAAGAAATCGAGAAGTGTATTAGAACATATCGATAAAGTACTAAAAACAGTAGATGAAAATATTGACAAAATAATCGAAGAAATAAATGAATTGGTTTCTAGTGAAGAAAAAAACAAAGTTGAAAGTGAAGAGATAAAACAACAATTTAAAAAGGTGAAAAAGACATTACTAGCTCATAGTCACCAATTTGGCAAAGCATATACAAAATTAGAGGAGAACTTAACAGAAATCTCAGATATGCTTAAGGACTTTGATAAAGAGACAAATGATGGTAATTATTTAGTAGCTAGAGAAACCCTGATAAGATCCCAGGCACAGCTTAATATCCTACAAGAAAAAATTAATAATATTCCTAAATTACTGACTGAATGTAATTTAACATTACCGAATTTAGTTAGTGAATTAGAAGATGGTTATAAAGAAATGAAAGAGAATGGTTATTATTTAGACCACATACAAGTAGAAACAGAAATTAAAAAGGTCACTAAACAACTAGATGCTTACCGATTACAAATTGAAGAAACGAATGTTAATGATATGGGAGAAAATTTACAGGAAACACAGGAATTCATCGACTCTATCTATGATCTTCTAGAAAATGAAGTTGAAGCAAATCAATTTGTCATGCATGCAAAAGAAAAAATTAATAGTGAATTGATCAAACTAACTGAACAGAAAGAATCAACATTAGCGGAGACAGAATTAGTAAAACAAAGCTATCAACTATCTGAAACAGAGCTTGATAAACAAAAGCTAATTGAAAAGCAGCTCTCACAAATTGAAAAGAGATTTACACATATACAGCAGAATTTAAAAAATGATCATGTAGCCCATTCCATTATTAAGGAAGAACTAGAAGATATTGAAAAGCAAATTATCCAACTTGTTGATGAGCATAATCAGTATCAAGATATGCTCCAAACATTGAGAAAAGATGAACTACAATCAAGGGATAAATTAAATCAACTCAAAGGATTGTTCCTAGAAACTAGTAGATCGGTTCAGCAAAGTAATATACCAGGTCTTCCAGCTGACTTTGTAGAGTTAATTGATAAAGCAAAAAGTGATGTTCAAAAGGTCAAATTAAAATTAGACGAAACCCCACTTAATATGATGGTGGTCACACAATTATTAGAAGACGCAGTTCAGTCGGTCGAAACCTTGAATCATGTGGCAAATGAATTAATAGAACAAGTATATTTAATTGAGCAGGTTATCCAGTATGGTAATCGATATCGTGGTCGAAATCCTCAACTCGCCTCAAAATTTCAAGAAGCAGAAGAATTGTTCAGACAATATGAGTATGGAGAATCATTGGAAGCTGCAGCTGCTGCGCTTGAGGTTATTGATCCAGGAGCATTGACTAAAGTAAAAAAAATCATTAATGATCAGCAAAATAAATAAGGATCTTTCTAAAAAAGCGTTTTTACAGCTTTAATTTAAGCCATACTACTAAAAATAGATCACGATTCAATGGGAAAATTCCTTTAAAAACCATTGTAAATTCAGGGATGACGAATTGGAATGAAGATGAATTTATTCATGACCATTTCACCTAGTCAGACCTGTTTTTTATTTAGACATTTTTCTTATTAATTGGTTGATGAACTAGAAGGAATTGAAGCTACTTTAAAATGAAAAAGACAAAGTAAGTATCAGAAAAAGATCGAAGTCTATCATACAAAAAACAACTACACAACGAAAACGCCTTTCACTTTAAGGCTGATTATATTTTTATTTCAGATTTTGGTATGGTATTATTACTGCTTGATAATTCTTTAGAAATTTAGGCAATGGTATAGCTTATGGTGGATTTAACACGCAATGTTAGTTGGATTAGAAGACGTGAGACTCCAGTGAAAGACCCCTCACTCAGGTACACTCGCCGAGGAGGTTTCCGGTCAGCCCGCGGAAAGCGAACGTCAGGAACGGAAATCAGCCTTCAAATTTAACAGAGCCAAAATTAAATAGATTTTATAAAATTATTACTTATTTACAGGGAATGAGGAAATGGGATGTTGTATTTAGACAATAGTGCAACAACAATGCCTTATAAAGAGGTTATATCTACTTATACGAAAGTAACTGAAGCATATTTTGCGAATCCATCATCCTTACATAAACTTGGAAGTGAAGCAGAATCGCTTTTAATTCAAGCTAGAAGTCAGGTAGCTAATCTTTTAGGTGTTCATCAAGAGGAAGTCATTTTCACCTCAGGTGGAACTGAAGGTAATAACATAGCAATTAAAGGAGCAGCATTTGCAAATAGACACAAAGGTAAACATATTATCACATCAATAGTTGAACATCCCTCCGTTTTAGAATCGTTTGCTCAACTTGAGGATGTTCATGACTTTAATGTTACATATCTTCCGGTTAATGAGGATGGATTTGTAACACTCGAACGCATGAAAAGGGAAATCCGCGAGGATACTATCCTCGTATCAATTATGCATGTTAATAATGAGGTAGGTACTATCCAGCCGATAAAGGAAATTGGTGAATTTTTAAAACAATATCCTAACATATTGTTTCACGTTGATCACGTACAAGGAATAACAAAAGTACCGCTTGATTTTCAGAAAAGTTACATTGACCTCTGTACCATTTCAGGTCATAAATTTCATGGATTAAATGGGACTGGTGCCCTGTATGTGAAAAGAGGAGTTAAGCTTCTCCCACTTTTTTCAGGAGGGTCACAGGAACTACAATTTAGATCCGGAACAGAAAATCTTGCGGGGAATGTCTCATTGGCAAAAGCGCTAAGATTGGCGAATGAAGAGGCTAAGAAAAAACATCCAACATTAAATAGCTTACACAACAAATTGATGAAAGAGCTAGCAGCTGTAGAGGGTGTCGTTATTAACACGCCAAAAGAAGATTCAGCTCCACATATTATTAACTTTTCGGTACCCTCAGTGAAAGCTGAAGTCTTGGTTCATTACTTAGCGGATCAGGATATATACGTATCAACTACATCGGCATGCTCATCAAGAAGAAAAGCTGTAAGTAGTACGTTACTTGCAATGAATAAAGATCAAGAACTTGCTAAAAGTGCCATACGTGTAAGTTTGTCTCTGGAACAAACAGAGGATATCGTTTCAACTTTTATAAAGGCTCTAAAGCAAGGTATTGAAAAATTATCAAAGGTAATGAGGTAGATAAAATGAAATTTGATCACATATTAATTCGTTTTGGGGAAATATCTACAAAGGGAAGAAATCGCAGAATATTCATCGATCGTTTAAAAAATAATATTAAGAATGTCTTAACAGACTATCCTAACCTAGTTTATGAAGCAACACGTGATCGACTTTATATTCATTTAAATAACGGAGAACATGAGGTCATTATTGAAAGACTACAACATGTTTTTGGCATACAATCGTTTAGTTTAGCGA
This sequence comes from Metabacillus sp. GQ13, assembly GCF_059758525.1. NCBI lineage: Bacteria > Bacillati > Bacillota > Bacilli > Caryophanales > Bacillaceae > Metabacillus > Metabacillus sp. GQ13. The sequence continues at coordinate 278,091 of NZ_JCAXET010000003.1, read as the reverse complement.
TTAAGTGTGACAGTGATATAACGAAAATTAAAGAAATGGCATTAAAAGCAGTGAAAAGTCTATATCAACCAAATGATACGTTTAAAGTATCTGCAAAACGAGCAGACAAAACGTTTCCACTAGACACGAATGAATTAAACTATCAAATTGGAAGTCATGTTTTGATGAATACAAAGGATTTAACAGTAGATGTAAAAAATCCGTTAATCAACCTTCGTGTTGAGGTTCGAAGCGAAGCAACTTACCTTACATGCTTTGATTACAAGGGTGCAGGCGGTTTACCAGTTGGTTCAAGTGGTAAAGCGATGTTATTGCTATCAGGAGGGATTGATAGTCCTGTTGCTGGATTATTGTCATTAAAAAGAGGAGTAGAATTAGAGGTTGTTCACTTCTTTAGTCCTCCGTATACAAGTGAGCGAGCGAAGCAAAAGGTTATTGATTTAACACGCGAACTCGCAGCTTTTGGTGGGAAAATCCGATTGCACATTGTACCTTTCACTACGATTCAGGAAAAAATTCAAGCACAGGTACCAGAAAATTATACAATGACATCGACAAGAAGAATGATGCTAACAATTGCCGATAAAGTAAGAGCAAAACAAGAAGGACTTGCTCTTATTACTGGAGAGAGCCTTGGCCAAGTTGCTAGTCAGACTTTGGAAAGTATGATGGTGATAAATGATGTAACCAATACACCAATATTAAGACCCCTTATTACGATGGATAAAACAGAAATTATTGATATTTCTAAACGGATTGGAACTCATGATATATCAATTCGACCATTTGAGGATTGCTGCACGATTTTTACACCAGCAAGTCCCAAAACGAAACCGAAGCTAGATAAAGTAACTCGATTTGAGAGTTTTGTCGATTTTGAAGAACTTATCAATAATGCTGTAGATAATATTGAGACGATGATAATAACAAAAGAAGAGAAAGAAGAGTTTAAAAGTTTGTTATAAGTTTTTTCTTGCTAACAATTACCAATAATTAAAATGTATGAAGCCATGTGTATTTACACAATCTATATTCACAAGGAGGTGATACACATGGCAGCAAACAACAGCTCAAATCAATTATTGGTAGCAGGTGCACAACAAGCTATTGATCAAATGAAACTTGAAATTGCTTCTGAATTCGGTGTTAACTTAGGAGCAGAAACGACTTCACGCGCTAACGGTTCAGTTGGTGGTGAAATCACTAAGCGTTTAGTTTCTTTTGCCCAACAACAAATGGGTGGTTCTTTCAATCAACAATAATTTTATAGATAATGGCTACAAAGAGTAGGGAATATATTCCCTACTCTTTTTTCAATTAGAAAAACAAGAAAAATTATATGCTTCCTGTTTTTGTTATTTGGAATTCATAAGTACTGTTTATAAGCACTTCTATATCTAGCATAAAAACGCTGTTTTCACTATAAGCTTTCCTTACGAATAATGCCTATAGAAATGTCCTTTTTACTTTTTCCCAATAGGAATTATCTTTTAATTTGACTGTTTTAATTGGTGTTTCACTTAGACTGTATTCTAATTGTTGTACATTGCTAATGCTTAATGCTTCATTATCCATCCCGATAATGGGATAATCATTTCCGTCTTGAACTATCTTTAACATTAAGCGTCTATTCTCACTCAAAATAAATGATGAACCAAGTGTTCGATAGAGATTATTATTTAATGAGGCTAACTCACTAACCTGGATACATGAGAGCATAGGGTCAACTACTGCTCCATTAACTGATTTGCTGTATGCTGTACTGCCTGTCGGTGTGGCAATGAGCATTCCGTCACCTCTAAACGTTTCAAAATGTAGGTCATCTATGTAAACATCAATAACGATGGTTTTTATGATGCTAGACCGTATTGAACAATCATTTAAACATTTAAAAGACGTTTCTTCATCTACTTTTACTTGCAGTACTGGATAACGTCTGACCTCAATTTGTGATTCTGTAAATGCATGAATCATCTTTTCTCTATCATCAAGTTGGAAATCACAATACAAGCTTAATGTATCATCCACTCCAATCCCTATATACAGGCAGTCAGGTCTGAAATTTGTTTTACGAACAGCCTGTAAAAACTCTCCATCTCCGCCGATACTCACTATAATATTGGCTTGTTTATGATCCTTTACAACTTGAAAACCATTGTCTTTAGCAAATTCGATAAGTGAATTAATTTTTTCTAATAGATTGTCTTGTTTTTTAAACGAAAAATAAACTTTTCTACGGTCTGACATGTTGCTTCCTCCTCGTGACTGTTAATTCTCCACATTTTTCCTTGGAGATGATACAATACCTTATGTTGTTTAGTTTACCACTTTTAACTAAATGTAATAAAGCAATGTCAATCATTTCATAACAATTATTGTATAAGGAGGAGACATATTAAATGAATGGTAAGCGTTGGGGAGCAATTGCGATAGCTGGTGCTTTGTTTGTGTTTTCGATTATTTTAAGCTCAACAATGATGATTTTTAAACAGGCAGATATGTTTAAGGAAACCTTCGCATCAACTTCTGACTTTTCGGAGGAGATTATAGAAGATGGTACGTCGGGTGATAAAATTGTCGTCTTACATGTGAATGGAGTCATTCAAGATACTGGAGAGGATGTTACATCTATATTCAGTTCAGCTGGTTATAAACATCAAACCTTTTTGGATATGATCGAGGCAGCAGGCAAAGATAAAACCGTCAAAGGTGTCCTACTAAGAGTTAACTCACCTGGTGGTGGTGTCGTTGAAAGTGCTGAAATACATAAGAAACTAATCGAGTTAAAAAAGGATAGTAAAAAGCCTTTATACGTATCAATGGGGACACAAGCGGCCTCAGGAGGATATTACATATCAACAGCAGCAGATAAAATTTTTGCAGCGCCAGATACGCTTACAGGTTCTTTGGGAGTCATTATGCAATCAGTAAATTACGGTGAATTAGCTGAAAAGTATGGTGTGAAATTTGAAACAATTAAAAGTGGACCTTATAAGGACATATTTTCACCGACCCGTGAAATGACAGAAGATGAAAGAAAAATCCTGCAATCGATGGTAGACAATGCATATACAGGTTTTGTAAATGTCATAAAGGAAGGCAGATCATTAACAGAGGAAGAGGTACTTAAAGTTGCAGATGGTCGAATTTATGATGGTAGACAAGCTAAGGAAAATAAGCTAGTCGATGAACTAGGTTACTTTGATGATTCAATTGCTGCTATGAAAAAGGACTTAAAATTAAAAAATGCACAAGTAGTTGAATATGGAAACGCAGTAGGGTTAGATTCGTTCCTATCAATGAGTGTTAGTAAAGTATTTAAAGAGGATGCAGAGCTATCTAATATTTATCAATTGCTTTCAAGCACAAGTTCTCCAAGATTAATGTACTTATACTCAGAATAAGGGGGGATTAACGTGGATGCTACTATTGAAGGATCAGGATCAAATAATACGGATCTAATGTATGATTCTATCGAAAAAAATAAGACGATTGATTATACTCATTTCCAAGCAGGATTTTGGATTCGCTTTTGGGCTTACATGATTGATTTGTTGGTAATAAGCAGTTTAAACGGAATTTTAATATATCCGCTCTTTGAATTCTTCAGTTTAACTAATAAAAACTCAATGTTTTCACCAGTTTCAATAGCGACAACAGTTATCTTTTTTGCATATTTTGTGTTAATGACAAAGTTCCTTAAACAGACTTTGGGCAAAATGATTTTCGGTTTAAAGGTTGTTTCCGTAAAAGAAGGTAACATGAATTGGGGGACGATCCTATTTAGAGAATTAATCGGACGCTATATTTCTAAAACCATCTGGATTGGCTACCTTATTGCCGCGTTTACTCCTAAGAAACAAGGTATTCATGATTTTTTTGCAGATACACAAGTTATTCATGAGAAACTCTTTATAAGAGAAAAAGAAACAGAGCCTGCTGAATAGTAGGCTTTTATAAATAGTTCTAACTACTAGTCATACTATCGATAGACATTAACCCGTAAAATGCTTAGCGGTATAATACCATTTTAATGCCTACAGATCTAATCTGTAGGTTTATTTTATTTTAAGAGAGGTGATAATGGGAATTTGAAAGGGTGTGTTACACGTGTTCTGGGTAATTCTCGTTATATTCATTATATTTTTGTTTTTCTTACTTATTTTGTTTACAAGATTGACGATAACCCTTGATTTAAATCATCTTGGTGATAATGATAAGTATAGAGTGGTAGTTCGTGCATGGAATGGCCTTCTACGCTATACGATAAATATACCTCTTGTAAAAGTCGAGGGTGACAAGCCGAATTTAATTGTAAAGCAAGAGCAAAAAGTAGAAATGGCTAATGAACAGAATAATGTAAATGAAAAGAATAAAAAGGTGACCCCGGAGGATGTACTTAATGTCATTAGCGATGTTAAAGAAATAGCTGAACATATTATTGGGATGCATGAGATTATCCGTAAATTTTTAAAGAAAATACATATTAAAAAACTTGAATGGCATTCACAATTGGGAATAGGAGACGCTGCACATACAGGTTTAATCACTGGAGCTGCTTGGTCAATTAAAGGAGGAGTCGTCGGTTTATTAAGTCAATATATGAAACTAAAGGAAGTACCTGTTGTCACAATTACTCCAGAATTTAATCAATTTTGTTCAAGGACTAAATTCCAATGTATTTTTCAGTTTAGGATCGGGCAAGCTATGTTTGCAGGCATACAATTCATTAAATATTGGAAAGGTGGGCGTCCAAAATTGAAAAATAAGCCATTTTCCTTTTTTTCGAACGGACAATAGGGACCCTTATTATTTTCAAAAAATGAGTTGAACTGCCAAGAATAAGTTCTATATCCAAATGAGCAGGGATGCAAAAAAATTTGGATTAATAGGTACAATAATTAAGATTTGAAGGAGGCTACATACTGTGAGTGATCATCCAATACAAGGTCTTATGAAAACAGCAATGGAAAACTTAAAACAAATGATAGATGTCAATACTATCATTGGTGATCCTGTAGAGACACCTGACGGAAGTGTTATTTTAACGGTGTCAAAGGTAGGTTTTGGATTCGCAGCAGGTGGAAGTGAATTTAATTCAACAAATGTAGAGCGGGGCGGTGAACAAACAAAATCAAACCTCCCATTTGGTGGTGGTAGTGGTGGTGGTGTATCTATCACTCCTATAGCATTTTTAATTGTTTCAAATACAGGTGTAAAAATGCTTCATCTAGATGAAAGTACACACCTCTATGAGAAAATTTTAGAGGCTGCACCATCAACAGTTGAAAAAATCCAAGGCATATTCAAAAAAGGTAAAAGTGATGGAAATTCTGGAAGTACAAGTAGTCAAGATCAAACAAATCAAGATCAAGCAAATAAAGATCAAACCAATATAAATTTCAACATTTAACTGCCTATTAGGCAGTTAATTTTTTTTCTGATTTTTAATTTAGAATCCTAAACGGCCCGGCTTAATAATACTAGGTGGAAAATTATCGCATGTAAATTATTAATCAATATAAACATAGAAGTTTTCGTAAAGAGTGTTGTTTTTCTTAAGAAGCACTTCTTTACGTATTTGGCCTGTCTTCGTGTTTTCTTCGCTAAAATTATTCACAAAGTAGGATAGCCACAAACTTTTAGAAAAGAGACTTAACATAAAATTACCAGCAAATTCTATAATCTGGTTCATTATAATTGAAAAATCATGATACCTAGGCTATATTTACAAGGAACATAATATAAAGGAGGAATTTGGTATGGCTTCTATTACATTTAAAAATAGTCCTGTTACATTACTGGGAAATGAGGTAAAAGTTGGTGATCTTGCACCTGATTTTACTGTCTTAGCTAACGACTTATCTCCAGTAACTCTTGCCGATACAAAAGGGAAGGTTCGCTTGATTTCTGTAGTCCCATCAATTGATACTGGGGTATGTGATGCACAAACACGTCGTTTTAATGAAGACGCATCCGAGGTTGAGAATGTCGAAGTACTAACGATAAGTGTTGATTTACCATTTGCTCAAAAAAGATGGTGTGCATCTAATGGTTTGGAAAATGTTCAAACACTTTCAGATCACCGTGACCTTTCATTCGGTGAAGCATATGGTGTACATATTAAAGAACTTCGTTTATTAGCTCGTGCAGTCTTTGTCATTGATGCAAATGACAAAGTGGCATTTGTTGAATATGTAAGTGAAGCAACAAATCATCCAGACTATGAAGCAGCGATTGAGGCAGCAAAGGCTGCTAAATAATTCTAAATAACTTTTTTTGACTCTGTTAAAATTGAAGGTTATTTCCGTTAGATATGCGCTTTCCGCGGGCGGTCCGGGAGCCTCCTCGGCGAGTGCGTCTGTGGGGCTCACATTGACCCGCTTCTCCCGCAGGAGTCTCACGTCTTCCACTTTAATTACATAGCGTGATAAAAAGACTGTCATCGACAGTCTTTTTTGTAGTTTAGGTAGTATAAAATTCTTGTACTGTTGATACGTACTTCGAATCCTGTCTCAGCAAGTCCTAGGGTATAAGCTACTCATAATTGAAGACAGAGCACTCTTCTATTCACAGCATATTACTCTCATTAGGGCAAATCAAGGACATGCATGATTGTTCTTACTTAATAAATAAGAGGCAATCTAGCATATCGGTCTAGAGAGGTAAATATGCGGATGGAAAATAACTCCTAATAAAAATCTCTAATAAATAGTTTTGTTGTTAAAAATCAAATCTTGATAGTTAATTTTTTTGACTTGGCTTAAAACTATGTCTAGAATAATAAGGTATAGTGGCGAGGAGGAAAATGAATGAAAACAGTTTCTAAAATAGAGAACTTGTTTGCAGTTATAAATGAAACAGCAGACCTTATTGCAAAAGAATGTCATTTGACTTACATAGAAGCAGTTGCTGAAACGGGTGAAAATTTATTTCAAGGATCTATTTTACAGGATGGTCTAAGTGAAATTACAATTAAGAGTTTGCAACGTAAGTACGAATCAATAAATATCGAATCTTTTGATAAAGAAGAAATTCGCAAAGCATATCAATTAACAATTTTAAAAGGGCTAAAAGAAGGTGCACACCCTAATCATCAAATGACACCTGATACGATCGGATTGTTTTTAGGTTATTTAGTTAGTAAATTTGTTGGAAATCATAAAGATCTTACTGTTTTAGATCCTGCTGTTGGGACAGGAAATCTGCTCACTGCAATATTGAATTATTTGAAAACGGAGCGTGTGAATAGCTTTGGCGTGGATGTGGATGATCTGCTCATTAAATTAGCTTATATAAATGCTAATTTACAAGAGCATCCTGTCCAGTTCTTTAATCAAGATAGTCTAGAAAGTTTATTTATTGACCCAGTAGACATCGTTGTCTGTGATTTACCAATCGGCTATTATCCTAATGATATGGAAGCATCTAATTATCTGCTAAAAGCAGATGAAGGGCATTCATATTCTCATCATCTCTTTATTGAACAAAGCATGAAGCATACCAAAGAAAGTGGTTATTTGTTTTTTATTGTTCCGAACTCTTTATTTGAAACAAAAGAGGCACCAAAACTTAATCAGTATTTAAGAGAGATCGCCATTATTCAAGGGTTTATTCAATTACCATTCTCTTTATTTAAAGATGAAAAACACGGTAAAAGCATCTTAATTCTGCAAAAAAAAGGTGATAAGAGTATTCAACCAAAGCAAGCATTGCTTGCTAAATTACCAAAGTTCTCTAATAAAGAAGCAATGAGTGCAATAATGAAGCAAATTGATCAATGGTTTAGAGAGAATAAATAGCAAAATTTATAGGAAAGGAGGCACGTACATGTGCCTCCTTTTTCTGTTAGGTACTTTTCTAATAGTTTGTTGTTCTAGTACGAATAAAAATCGACCTTTGGTTTTTATGTTCTACATTGAGGCTATGTCCATAAAGATATCAGGGTAATTTAGCGAAAAGAGCACGATGATATACTTAAAACGTGTACATTAGTACTTTGTACGGAAAACAACAATCATTGCGAAAACAGCCTTCTGTTAAAAATACAGAATAATTATGGGAATTATAAGACTTTTCACTGTAAACGATTGCAAATGAATCAAAACCTTGAAATGTTGTATTACCAATGTTTAAATGGAAAAGGCAGATAATAATCGGGAACATTTTGTAAAGAATAAGGATGTTAAGATGTTTGTGAAAACGAAGAAAATTAATTTATAAATATTCGGATCTAACTTGTAACATGTTCAATTTCTAACAATGGTTAGGTGCTATAAAAAGGAGAATCACAAATGGCTAAAATAATTGCAATTAATGCAGGAAGTTCATCATTGAAATTTCAACTCTTTGAAATGCCAAACGAAACAGTTCTTACAAAGGGACTAGTGGAAAGAATAGGGATAAGCGATTCAACATTCAGCATTTCAGTTAATGGTGTTAATCAAACTGAAGTTATAGATATACCGGATCATTCTGTAGCCGTAAAAATTCTATTATCAAAGTTAACAGACCTAGGCATTATTCATTCATTAGACGAGATTGAAGGTATCGGACATCGTGTTGTGCATGGCGGGGAAATATTCACTGATTCAGCCCTAATTACAGATGAAACTTTAAAACAAATTGAAAACCTTTCTGAATTAGCTCCACTTCATAATCCAGCAAACATTGTTGGGATAAAAGCATTTCAGGAAGTGTTACCGAATGTAGTATCGATCGCTGTATTTGATACTGCCTTCCATCAAACAATGCCTGAGCAATCATTCTTGTATAGCTTACCATATGAATATTATAAGGAGTTTGGTATACGTAAATACGGCTTCCACGGAACTTCACACAAATATGTTTCAGAGCGAGCAGCAGAACTTTTAGGTAGACCAATTGAACAGCTTCGTTTGATATCTTGTCATTTAGGTAATGGTGCAAGTATTGCAGCAATTGAAGGTGGACAATCCATCGATACCTCTATGGGCTTTACACCACTTGCTGGTGTAGCAATGGGGACTCGTTCAGGAAATATAGACCCAGCCCTATTACCTTATATTATGGAGAAAACAGGGAAGACAGCTGATGATGTATTAGATATTTTAAATAAAAAGAGCGGTATTTTAGGGATTTCTGGTATATCAAGTGATCTTCGTGATAATATCCAAGCAGCAAAAGATGGAAACAAAAGAGCACAAATCGCACTTGATGTTTTTGCTAGCCGAATCCATAAATATATTGGTTCTTATGCAGCAAGAATGTCAGGAGTGGATGCAATTATTTTCACTGCTGGGATTGGTGAAAACAGCTCAGAAATTCGTGAACGTGTGTTAAATGGTTTAGAGTTTATGGGCGTTTATTGGGATCAAACGTTAAATAAAGTACGTGGTGAAGAAACATTTATTAGTTATCCTCACTCACCTGTAAAGGTTATCGTTATTCCAACAAATGAAGAAGTAATGATTGCACGTGATGTAGTGCGCATTTCTTCAAATTAAGTTTAAAACAACCCACTCATTTGCTAAAGGAGTGGGTTGTTTTTTGTTTTGAAAATTTGCATTTAAGTCGCTTTTGTTCCGAGGGAAATAAATAAATTGAGAAAATTTAGGAAGTAAGAGAAAGTACCATAATGAGATCATATCTTCTAAATAAAAGAGCATTTGCAAATGAGCCCTTAACAAAAGACAGTCGTTTAAGAAATCGATTGTCTTTTTGTGTTATGATTACTTTAAACAGCTTAGATTCACCCATTATAAACTTACTTATTATGTTGGAATAAGGAGATAATAGGATGAATGACAAAGTACGAATGCAAGCTATTTTAGATGAGATTCTTATATGGGAAACAGAAATGCGACATGATGTTCGTACAGATTTTCAACGTAACTTTGATAGATGGTTAAATCAGAAAATAAATAACATTCCTAGCACGATGCAACAATTATTTTATTCAAAACTAGATTCATGTCTTTTCAATCTACAATCTTTTGTTCAAAGTTCAGTTATACAGCAGGATGCAACACAACAAATTCTTTCATCGGCACGTACATTAAATAAAGACATTCATCAAATTAGTGATTTACAAAGCCTTCCTATTGATCAATTGTCCTATCTAGCTGATCTTCAAACATCGAAGCATCGGCTATACTCCTTTTTACATGGTGGGATATCAGGAACAGGAGGTATTTTATTAACAGGACTTGATATACCAGCGCTTACGACTTTACATCTTAGATCAATCCAAATGGTTGCCATGTGCTATGGATATGAAATTAATAATCCGTATGAAATGATGACATCTCTAAAAGTCTATCATGCGTCACTAATGCCAAAACATCTGCAGTATAACCAATGGAGGGAATTAAAAAACGATGTTGATTCAGAAGCAGGCTTCTACTACTTTTATGATGGAGAGGAAGAGCTTGCTCAATCACATAGCCTTGAGTTTCTAATAAAACAAGTGGCTAAGCTTTCAGTCTTGACTCTTTTTAAAAAGAAGCTTATAACCGGACTGCCCCTGATTAGTATTGCTATAGGAGCTGGAATTAATTATCAGGTTACTAGGCGGACAACTGACTTTGCCAACAAATATTATCAATTCAGATTAATCAAGGGTTTTACCTGAATTAGAACGGATATTATTATCATCAAATTCATGAATTTTAGGAGGAAATATGAGTATTATTGAACATAAGCTTGAAGCGTCTTATTCAGTAAATTGCAAAATAATTACGGTAAGCGATACAAGAAATGAGGAATCAGATAAAAGTGGAAAGCTTATTAAACATCTATTAGAAGAGAATGGACACATTGTCGTTGATTACGAAATTGTAAGGGATGAAAAGACCTTGATCCGTACATCTGTTTTAAAAGGATGTGAAGCACGAAATATTGATGTTGTACTTATAAATGGTGGTACAGGTATAGCGAAAAGAGATGTTACTATTGAAGCAGTGCAATCTGTATTTGAAAAAGAAATCACAGGTTTCGGTGAAATTTTCCGTATCATAAGTTATCAAGAAGACATAGGGTCAGCAGCAATGTTAAGTCGAGCGATTGCCGGAGCTTCAATGGATACCGCAGTTTTTGCTATGCCAGGTTCATCAAGAGCAGTCAAATTAGCGATGGATCGGCTTATTCTTCCTGAACTAGGACATGTAGTTAAAGAGATTAAAAAGGACTTGTGAAATAATCACAACTGTAAAAACAAGTGTGCTCCATTTAGTAGGAGGAAACTATATTTTCAATAATGAAAGGATGAAATCAATAGGATTTCATCCTTTTATTTATCGATTGCTATTTATATAAAGGATGCTACAGTTGCCAACCAAGCTTAACTTATGATGTAAATAACAGTAGTTGATGTCTATTAATATTCGTTAAGGTGCATATTTACACTATTTCATTGCCATATACATAAAAACATTTACAAACGTTACCTTAAATCAATTTATTCGTAAAGTAAGTCATACCTTATATTTTGATAGGTATAATTTCGTTTTTATTCTAATGATTAATAATAGACAATTTCTAAATTGTGAATCTTTTTATACAAAAATTCTAAAGAAATATGCATTTTTCTATTGACGAAAACGCCATACAGTTGTAAAGTGTTACTTACATAGAAAATGTATTTTTATTAATTATTATTCATTTTTATACAAAATAGGAGGAAAAAATAGATGAAAAAAGTTGTGTTAGCTTATTCTGGAGGATTAGATACTTCAGTTGCAATTAAATGGTTACAAGAACAAGGATATGCAGTAGTTGCATGCTGTCTAGATGTTGGTGAAGGGAAAGATACAGCATTCGTTCAACAAAAGGCGCTTAAAGTAGGAGCAGTTGAATCATATATGATTGATGCAAAGGAAGAGTATGCAAAGGACTTTGCATTAGTTGCTTTGCAAGCACATGCATTATATGAAGGGAAATATCCACTCGTTTCAGCTTTATCAAGACCCTTGATTGCAAAGAAACTTGTTGAGATAGCTGAACAAGAAAATGCTGTAGCAATTGCACATGGCTGTACTGGAAAGGGAAATGACCAAGTTCGTTTCGAAGTATCAATTAAAGCATTAAATCCACATCTTGAAGTACTTGCTCCTGTAAGAGAATGGGGTTGGTCACGTGAAGAGGAAATTGAATATGCGATAAAGCATGACATTCCAATTCCAATAAATTTAGATAGCCCATATTCAATTGATCAGAATTTATGGGGAAGAAGTAACGAATGTGGAGTCTTAGAAGATCCTTGGGCATCACCGCCAGAGGGTGCGTACGATTTAACAACACCATTAGAAAAAACACCTAACGAAGCAGAAACAATTGAAATTCACTTCGAACAAGGAGTACCAGTTAAAATTAATGATAAGGCATATGCTCTCCATGATTTAATTCTTGAACTTAATGAAAAAGCGGGTAAACATGGTATTGGACGTATTGATCATGTAGAAAACCGTTTAGTTGGAATCAAATCACGTGAAGTATATGAATGTCCTGGCGCAATGACGCTTATTAAAGCACATAAAGAACTTGAGGATTTAACATTAGTTAAAGAAGTTGCTCATTTTAAACCAGTAATTGAACAAAAATTAACAGAACTTATTTATAACGGACTTTGGTTCTCTCCATTAAAGAATGCATTACATGCATTCTTACAAGAAACGCAAAAATACGTAACAGGTACAGTTCGCGTTAAATTATTCAAAGGTCATGCAATTGTAGAAGGAAGAAAATCAGAGTATTCTTTATACGATGAAAAGCTTGCAACATACACAAAAGAAGATGCATTTGATCATAATGCAGCTATTGGCTTTATTGAACTTTGGGGACTGCCAACGAAAGTGAATAGCATGGTGAAAAACAAGAAGGTGGAAGTATGAAAAAACTTTGGGGTGGACGCTTTCAAAAGACCCCTGAGCAATGGGTGGATGAGTTCGGAGCATCCATCCATTTTGATCAGGAGCTAGTTGAAGAAGACATCACTGGTAGTTTAGCCCACGTTGCTATGTTGGGTAAGTGTGGGATTATTAGTAAAGATGAAGAACAACAAATCACAAATGGATTAACTAAGCTTTTAGAAAAGGCTAAGAAGAATGAGTTAGACTTTTCTGTTAACTATGAAGATATTCACTTAAACATTGAAAAAATGTTAATAGATGAAATTGGACCCGTCGGTGGAAAGCTACATACAGGAAGAAGTCGTAATGACCAGGTAGCTACTGATATGCATTTATATTTACGAAAGCACGTAGGTATGGCTGTTGAGTTAATCGAAGGACTTCAAAAGTCTCTTATCGAACAAGCTGAAAAGCATGTAGAGACGATTCTGCCTGGATATACACATCTACAACGAGCACAACCAATTTCATTTGCTCATCATTTGATGGCTTACTTTTGGATGCTTGATCGTGATAAACAAAGATTTACGGAATCTATAAAACGGATCAATATCTCACCACTAGGTAGTGCAGCACTTGCTGGGACAACTTTTCCAATCGACCGTTTATATACAGCAGAAATTTTAGAATTTGATGGGATCTATGAAAATAGTTTAGATGGTGTTAGTGATCGTGACTTTATTATTGAATTTCTTAGCAACAGTTCACTTCTAATGATGCATTTATCTCGTTTCTGTGAAGAGATTATTCTTTGGTGTTCACAGGAGTTTCAATTTATTGAACTTGATGATACGTATGCAACTGGTAGTAGTATCATGCCACAAAAAAAGAATCCAGATATGGCAGAACTGATAAGGGGAAAAACAGGGAGAACATACGGTAATTTAATGTCCTTGTTGACCATTTTAAAGGGACTTCCATTGGCTTATAATAAAGACCTTCAGGAAGATAAGGAAGGTATGTTTGATACGGTGAAAACAATTGAAGGAAGTCTTCAGATTTTTATCGGCATGGTTGATACATTAAAAGTTAACAAAGAAAAAATGGAAAAAGCGACTAAAGAAGACTTTTCTAATGCTACTGAGTTGGCGGATTACCTTTCTACAAAAGGAATGCCATTTAGAGAAGCTCATGAAGTAGTGGGGACTTTAGTTTATGAATGTATTCAAGCTGGTATCTACTTGAAGGATTTACCATTCGAAAACTATAAAAAATCTTCCGACCTTTTCGAAAAGGATTTATATGAAATTATTAATCCTTTTGAGGCAGTGAGAAAACGTATGAGTGCTGGAGGAACTGGGTTTGATATGGTAAGAGCTGCAATTGAGAAGGCAAAAGATACACTCAATTAAGTGTGTTGGTTTACGCATTCACTACAAGTACCTTTGTGTGTGCTAAAAAATTATAATTCTCCCAATAAACTGAATAAGCGTCTTTTATTCAGAGACACTAAGTCGGTGTACCTGAATAAAAGGAGATGACAGTTGTGAAAGAAAAGAGAGTAACAAGACAAACTTATTATTATGATCATCTAGGCGAACAAGAGACGATGAAACAAATAACTGATTCTTATTCAAGTGGAGTCGTAGAGCAACAGTATGAACAAAATTTCCTTCAAGAACATATTGAGTTATTGAAGGAAGATTAATATGAAAAAAAGAGCTGACTTTCATAAAAGTCAGCTCTTTTTTTACATTCTAAAACCTTTCACTAAAAATTTATTAGAATGTAACAAGAAATTACAAGTTTCGAAACAAGTTTATTGTAAAATGATTATATTATTAGCACAATAGAATTAGAGTCAACCAAACTGAAGTTTAAAAGGCCTCAAGTACAAGATCATATAGTGGATATGATGCACATAATACTAGGCTCTTTCTTTTTCTAAGAGTAAGAGATGATGTTATGTGTAGCAGCCATTTGTTCTAATGAAGATAGGGACAAGATGGGAGGGACAGTATGATGCGACATGCTCTTATTACGGCAGGATCTAAAGGATTGGGGAAAAAAGTAACGGAGGAATTTTTAAGAAAAGGTTTCTCGGTTACGATCAACTATCGAACAGATAGTAGCTCGATTGAAGAGTTAAAAGAAACGTATTCACATATTTTAGACCGTCTCTTTTTTGTGAAAGGAGATGTGACAAAAAAAGAGGATTTGTCCAATATGATCGATCTTTCTTTCTCCCGTTTTGGGCGAATAGATTGCTTAATTAATAATGCAGGGCCATACATATTTGAAAGAAAAAAACTAGCAGATTATACCGATGAAGAATGGTACCAAATGATTGAAGGAAACTTAAGCTCTGTGTTCCATTTGTTTAAAAAGGTGGTTCCTATTATGAGGAATCAAAGATATGGACGTATTATTACATATGGTTTTCAAGGTGCTGATTCATCTCCAGGGTGGTTACATCGTTCAGCTTTTAGTGCAGCAAAGGTAGGGTTAGTATCATTAACCAAAACAATTAGTATAGAAGAAGCAGAATATGGTATCACTGCAAATATGATTTGCCCGGGAAATATTGTGGGTGAAATGAAAGAAGCGACGATAAATGACTCCAGAAAAATGAATGATCAACAAACACCTATTGGACGTTCAGGTACTGGTGAAGATATTGCGAGAGCTATTGCCTTTCTATGTGAGGAAAATTCAGATATGATTACTGGTTCTATTATTGATATTACAGGAGGAGCCAATGTGATCAATCGGTTTACTAGCTAATGTGACCAGAAATTATTGTGACAATTACCTTCAAAATCATCTTAGTGAGTAATAGAATAGAATCCTTTGGTAAACCTAAACTGAGTATGAGTAACTTATCACTGTTGATTAATAAAGAGGAGGAATTACTATGAAAATTGGTGTCCCTGCTGAAATTAAAAACAACGAGAATCGAATCGCCATGACACCCGCAGGTACTCATCACCTAGTGATGGCGGGGCATGAAGTTTATATTCAAAAAGGTGCAGGGAATGGTTCAGGATTTTCAGATGAACAGTATATCGATGCAGGTGGGAAAATGGTCGATACGGCCGAACAGGCTTGGGCAATGGATATGGTTATGAAGGTTAAGGAGCCAATAAAAGAAGAATATTGTTTTTTTCGGGAAGGCTTGATTTTATTTACATATTTACATCTTGCTCCAGAGCCAGAGTTAACAGTTGCATTAATTGATCACAAAGTAATTGCTATAGCGTATGAAACAGTTCAACTTCCAAATGGTTCTTTACCACTACTAACACCTATGAGTGAAGTTGCAGGACGAATGGCTTCACAAATTGGAGCGCAATTTTTAGAGAAACCAAAGGGTGGTAAAGGAATACTGTTAGCGGGAGTACCTGGTACTAAACGGGGGAAAGTGACAATCATTGGTGGTGGAGTTGCCGGTACAAATGCAGCGAAAATAGCGATTGGGCTTGGTGCAGAGGTAACAATTCTGGACGTGAATCCTGACCGTTTAAGACAGCTTGATGACATATTTGAGAGAGATATATCAACTCTTATGTCTAATCCTTATAATATTTCAGAATCAGTCCGTGAAGCTGATTTAGTTATAGGAGCTGTATTAATTCCAGGTGCAAGAGCACCCAAGCTTGTTACTGAAGATGTTGTACTGTCAATGGCTAATGGATCAGTAATTGTTGATATTGCAATTGACCAAGGTGGGATTTTTGAAACGACTGACAAAGTGACTACCCATGATAATCCAACTTATATAAAGCATGGCGTCCTCCATTATGCTGTCGCAAACATGCCAGGTGCTGTACCTCGTACTTCAACGTTTGCACTAACAAATGTCACGGTTCCATATGCAGTTCAAATAGCTTCAAAGGGTTATAAAAAGGCATGCCTAGAAAATGAGGCTTTGCTAAAGGGAATTAATACATTAAATGGTTTTGTTACGTACGAGGCAGTGGCTTATGCTCATGGTCTTGCGTATTCAGATGCACGGACATTACTTCTTGGTATATAAAAAGGCAGCTGTTTTAACCTAACTAAAAAATAGAGTAGATCCTCCACAGAGGAAATAGCAAAGAAAAATAATGTAATGGTTATTGCACCACATGAGTTAGCTGTTTACATAAGAAGAAATAATATCAATATTCATCCCATGAACATAGGGAGTGCTTTTTAATTTGATTTTGGGAAAGTTAAGTTAACACAAGCTTTTCATGGGTCAAGCTATAAAGCAAACAATGGGAATGTTGTGTATACTGGGATGCCATCTGGAGTTCTTTTAACAACTGATGGACTGACAATTAACCATTCGGGAGATACAGGATTGTTTTCTGATATGAAGATGATAGGAGAAAGAATTGGTATCGATTTAGCCATCTTACCAATTGGAGATAATTTAACAATGAGTATTGAGGATGCTCTTTAGATGTAGCAAGATGTTCAAAGCTTAGAGGGTGGTACCGATACATTACCTACAATTAAACAAGATCCTCAAGAATTGACAGATAAACTATCGGCGGGGGTAGGGATACCATTGATAGTGGGAGAAAAATTGGTTATTTGGGTCAAGATATATGTTGCTTTCTTAGTATTATCTTAGAAAACGATGAGAATCTTTACAAAATAGCGAAACTTTATATGGAATTTAGAAGTGGATGATTTTTAAATCCGCTTCTTTTTTGTTAGGTACAAGCATATTCTGTAACAATCATGTTGAAAGGATGAAGACATTTGAAGAATTTACTCTACGCACTCCTTGCACTTACGATGCTTTATTTCGGATTACAGCAAATTTCACTTTCTGGTGAACAAATGCAAACTGTTTTTGTCATGAGTTGGATTTGTTTGGCGATTTTTGTAATTGGTGGTAATTTCACTCAGTATCTTTATCGTCCAAAAAGGCAAATACAAACTAAAAAATTAAATGTATACAAAAATAAGAAAACATACTCACGTGATAACTAAGTGGTCCCCTAAAGTAAGTCTATTCAAGTATTCTCAAAAACTTGAAATATAATACAAGCTTATTCTGACTTAATTTAAACTCCAAAAGCTGGGCGACTTGTTTTCATACATGAGTTGTCCAGCTAGATGAATGCAGAAAATTGAATAAAGAGTTAGCTGTAAACTGCTATGTATTCAGTTATTTTATAAATATTTTAATTAGGATCTCTTCTAAAATTTTATTGTTCTGGTACTAATAAAAATCGACTTTTGGATTTTTATGATGTAAATTCAAGCAATCTCCATATGGGTATCAGAGTAATTTAGCGAAACATTTACTTTGTACGATAAACAACAAACTTTGAGAAAATAGCCTTTAATTATAAATAATGCATCGTGAAATGGTGCGTTGATATAAATTTGTAGCACCCTTATAATAAAGAAGATATACATATGTATAAAAAGCGTGGAATTCAAAAAGGGTGATGAAGCTTGGCGACTAAGCATGAGCAAATTTTACAATATATAAACTTACTTCCAGTTGGAGAGAAAATATCTGTTCGCCAAATTGCTAAAGAGATTAATGTTAGTGAAGGAACCGCTTATCGAGCGATAAAGGAAGCAGAGAATAAAGGTTTTGTATCAACAATTGAACGGGTAGGAACAATTAGAATTGAAACAAAGAAAAAGGAAAATTTCGAAAAGCTGACGTATGCCGAAGTTGTCAATATTGTCGATGGTCATGTATTAGGTGGACGGACAGGATTACATAAAACGTTAAATAAATTTGTAATTGGAGCTATGAAGCTAGATGCGATGATGCGCTATACTGGTGCTGGAAACCTGCTAATCGTCGGAAATCGTACAAATGCACATCAATTCGCATTAGAGGCGGGTGCAGCAGTCTTAATTACTGGTGGCTTTGATACAGATGAAAGTGTAAAAAAACTTGCTGATGAGCTAGAATTACCGATTATCTCAACCAGCTATGATACTTTCACAGTAGGTACAATGATAAATCGAGCGATTTATGATCAGTTAATTAAAAAGGAAATTGTTCAGGTAGAGGATATTTTAACGCCTATCGCTAGTACGATTTATTTAAAGACCAGTGATAACATAGCTACTTGGTACCAGCATAACTATGAAACCGGACATAGTCGTTTTCCCGTTGTCGACCAAAATCTTAAAGTGCAGGGAATCATTACATCAAAGGATATTATTGGATATGATCATTCAACAATAATTGAAAAGGTTATGACGAAAAACCCGATCACTGTAATTGGAAAAACATCCGTTGCCTCAGCAGCACAAATGATGGTTTGGGAAGGAATTGAAGTACTACCAGTAGCTGATCAACAAAATCGCCTTCAAGGAATGATTAGTCGCCAGGATGTGTTAAAAGCACTGCAGATGATTCAACGGCAGCCTCAAATAGGTGAAAAGCTAGATGATATCGTGACAAATCAGTTTCTTACTATTGACGATGTATCAAAGCGGAGTAGTATATTCCGTTGTGAGGTAAGTCCACAAATGACTAATCATCTTGGAACAATCTCGTATGGTGTATTTACAACACTTGTCATTGAAGCCGTTAATCGTTATTTAAGAGCACAAAAGAAGGGTGATATTGTTGTAGAAAATATCACTATATACTTTATCAAGCCTGTTCAAATGGAGACGATGCTTGAACTACAACCTAAAATACTAGAGGTTGGAAGAAAGTTTGGGAAAGTTGAAGTTGAAGCATATAGCGAGGGGATTGTTGTTGGTAAAGCAATGATGATGGTCCAATTAATTGAAAGATAAAAGAGGCATACAGTTGCCTCTTTTTAGTTGGCCCTATTCTAAAAGTTTGTTCTTTTGTTAACCAGATTTAGCCGAAAAGCTTAATTCTGAGCCTCTTTTACTACTTGGGGTAAATAATGCTTGTACGCACGGTAACCAGCCCAACTACTACCAATGCCAATGAGGAGAAAAATACCCCCTACAATTATCGATAAGCTAGATCGATAAATAAACAATTGATTTAGTCCAAATGCAGCAACAAATATTCCTAGTGTTATACTAGACTTTGCTGAGATCCATTGTTTTACAATTGGTTTTTTCGATCTATAAGCTTTTGCCTTATAATAAATATAGAAGGCTAGAGAAATAACAATGATTACAACCAATACTGGCATAAGAATAAACCCTCCACTACAAATAATAGATCATTAAAGTTAAAAACGAAAATAATTGATCCATACTATTTTAACATGTCTTAAAGTGAATTGTATGTAAATCAGATGTTTTAAAGTGGCTCTTTTCTAAAAGTTTGTTGTGACAGATTTTTCTAAGTTATTAAGTGTAACAGAAAGAAATCTGGAGAAAATTACATAAATACACATTATTTTTTTAAAAAAGAACCATAATTAAACATTTTTATGATTTAATAATTTAAAAGACCATAAAAGGAGACTATTATGAAACAACAAATAATAGACGAAATTCGTCAAAGTGAAACCATTATTATCCACCGTCACGTTCGTCCTGACCCAGATGCTTATGGTTCCCAATGTGGCTTGGCAGAAATTTTAAAAGCAACCTACCCAAAAAAGAAAATTCTGGTTGTAGGTGAAAGTGAAACATCATTGGAATTCTTATATAAAATGGATGTAGTAAAAGATGAAGTTTATCAAGATGCATTAGTCATTGTTTGTGATACAGCGAATCAGGCTCGGGTTAGTGATCAACGTTATAAAAAAGGTAAAAAGCTAATAAAAATAGATCATCATCCTAACGATGACAAATACGGAGATCTTCTTTGGGTAGATACATCGGCTAGTGCATCAAGTGAAATGATTTATGAACTATATTTAGCAGGCAAAGATCAAGGATTTGTATTATCTAAAAAGGCAGCACAATTATTATATGCAGGTATTGTCGGGGATACTGGAAGATTTTTATTCCCTAGTACAACAGAAAAAACATTTCGTTATGCTAGTGCTTTAATTTCTGAGGGCATAGAGTTTTCACCATTGTATGATGAATTATACAAAACGAAACGAAATGTAGCAAAGCTAAGTGGATACGTATTGCAAAATTTCACTTTAACTTCATCAGGTGCAGCTTGCATGGAAATTTCAAAAGAAATGTTAGATGAGTATGAAGTTACCCCTTCAGAAGCATCCCAACTTATAAGTATCCTTGGAGACATTGAAGGCGTTAAGTCATGGGTGTTTTTTGTTGAAGAAGAAAATCAGATTAGGGTTAGATTACGGTCAAAATCGTTAGTTATAAATGGGTTAGCCAAAAAGTATAATGGAGGTGGGCATCCACTCGCCTCTGGTGCTTCTGTATATAGCTGGGAAGAAGCAGAACAAGTTCTAAAAGATCTTGAAGAGCTTTGTCAAGATAATTAGGCAAGAAACAATAGAATGAATCATGCCTAGGCTTTAATTGCAATAGGGTTCCACAGTTTAACTCTTGAGTTACTAAGGAACTTCCTCTGGTGAATTAATTATAAATTGGTTCGGCATTCATTGTGATATGTCCGAACCATTATTTTTGAAAGGCTGTTTTCGCTAAAATTTCCTTTCTCGAATCAGTTGAACAATAAAATTCTAAAATCAGATTTTTATAAGTTTAAAAGCAATAAACAAACTCTTAGAAAAGAACATTTGGAATGAATGAATGAGGTGTACTACCAATAGTTAGATCATATCGTAGAGTCATTTAAATGACGTTATTAGGTGGAAGTATTAATAGCGCTTACTTAACTGCGATTTGGAATAAACCAGAATCCTATGTCAGTAGAATCCTCATATACATCGAGATTCAATACTTTAATTTCCTTCTTAATAAGATTCGCTAGCTCGGGAGATTCGACATATGCAGAAAAACCATTTTTTATATGTTCTATTTTTTCTTGAGCAAGTTTTCTTGAATTGAATATATACAATTTAATCCCCTCCATTTTAGGTGTAGGTTCATTTAAAGGCATAGTTCTTTTCTCTTAGGCAATTTTCCGAGAGTGGTCGCTCTTATAATGTACTCTTATGAAAATACCTAAATAGAACCCCATTAAATAAATGGAAAAAACCATCTGCTGATTCTTCCTGTCTAAAAGTAACAAAAAATTTAGAAAAGAGACAAAAGAAAGATGTCCGACATCAATTTGAGGTAAGGTCATTTTTAAGCACAATCTTAGGGGATTACATTAATTGATCCATAAGGTAATCCCATTTATTTCTAATTATATTTTACCTGATAATAACTGAAATAGCGATTAATTTTGTTTGCAAAATAAATTTAAATTATTTTGAAAGAGATAGTTCTAATTCAATAGAAATTGTTGTAAATAACATTAACTTTGTCATCTCTAGTTGGTATTCTTTCCCTTCAAACTTGAACCTTTTGTTCTCGATCGTTTTTTCGATCAATTTATAATTCGAATATACACTTTCCATATCCTTGGCAAGTAAATCGGATAATTCTTCCTTTATTTCTTCTTCAATGTTTTTAATCCTGAACTTTTGAAAAAGAAATTTTTCACCGTTTGTTACATGAACATCAATACTTTGTACAGTCATTTGATGTTTGGCTTCCTTATTTAATTTTGTATATTCTTCTTGATAAATTTTAATATTGTTTTCTAAATCTTGAATGATTAGTTTTTGTTCATCAATAATTGTTCGATGTTTTTCTTGAATTACACCAAAAATAAATAAAAATACAACCCAGCTTATTATTGCTCCAATTGCAGTTCCTGCGAAAAAACGTTGCCATGTTGGTAACCGATGATTTGATGGAACTCTCATGATGTATGCTCCTGTGTTAGCCACTGTATAAGAATCCAACCTGTTTGTGCTCCGCCCATCCCAGATAGAATTAATAGAACTTGTTTTACTATATCTCGAGTTTCACCTTGAAAAATACCACGTTCAAAGCTGTAAAATGC
Source organism: Metabacillus sp. GQ13 (assembly GCF_059758525.1). Lineage (NCBI taxonomy): Bacteria > Bacillati > Bacillota > Bacilli > Caryophanales > Bacillaceae > Metabacillus > Metabacillus sp. GQ13. Next base: position 255,357 of record NZ_JCAXET010000003.1, on the reverse strand, counting down.
ATCAAAGGTACCACCAATCGCAGCAACAAGTGCCCATATTTTTAAGCGGTTGGCAAATTCAAACATTTTAGTTAAAGGAGGTTCGCCTGCCAAAAACGCTCCAATCGCGCCAATCAGTGTCCCACCTAAAATGACTCCTAAAGCTATAAAAAAGCTATGAATAAATGCAGGAATAAATGCTTCGTTGTCCATGTCTATCACTCTCCTACTATTGAGTATATGGACGACCTATTTTAAGTATGTTTTCTTTTGAAAGAGAAAAGCAAATAGTTCGGAGGATAGCTACTTTTTTATTGGCTGTTTTCTAAAAGTATGTAACAAGAAAACAGCCCGATGATCTAGAAACTTAAGTGTTTCCATCTATGAAAAAAATTAACAAAAACTGCCTCTATATTCAAGCAATCTTATATAAGAATGCTTTTCTATTTGTATCGAGAAAATTCTAGGAATATAATAAAGAAGGACAGATGAGTAGATTACGATCACCGTTTTAAAAATGATTAAAGAACTTATATGAAAGTAATTATAAAAGGAATGATTTGGACAAGAGAGATTTCAATTAATGGATAGGTAATCTCTGCGATACAACTGATGCAAAATCAGCCTGATATTTAGATCACAAAAAAAGAAAGGAGGTACATCGAATGCCTTTCGTTCATCTTCAGGTAAAAAGTGCATACAGCCTTTTATCGAGTGCTGCAAAGCTTGATAAGCTTGTAATGAAAGCAAAATCTCTAAAATACAAAGCCTTAGCTTTGACTGACGATCAGGTCTTGTATGGAACGGTTGCTTTTTACAAGCTCTGCAAGCAACATGGGATTAAGCCAATTATTGGTATGACTATAAATGTCGTTGATGAACAATTTGAGGGAAAAGCTACTCCACTTTTACTTTTAGCTGAAAATAATAATGGCTATCAAAATTTATTAAAGATTAGTAGTGCCGTTCAAACAAAATCCTCTGAAGGTCTTCCGGAAAGATGGTTAAGGAGTTATAGTCAGGGACTTATTGCCATTACTCCAGGCTCTGATGGAATTATCGAAAAACATGTCCTTGAGGAAAAATTGGATAAAGCACGAGAGCTAACTAGAAAATATCAATCAATTTTTGGTGTGGATTCTTTCTTTCTAGGAATTCAAAATCACCTTTCAACCGAGGACAATTCCCTTCTTAATCACTTCATTACACTAAGTGAAGAAATGGATATCCCTGTTGTTGCAACGAACGATGTCGTCTATATAGAAAAAAATGATTTTTTTGCGCAAAAGTGTTTAGTGGCTATAAAAAATGGTGAAAAGTTTTCAGACGATAACATGGACTTACATACTCCAAATGAATATTTTTTAAAGTCACCACAGGAAATGGTTTCACTTTTTGAGCTATATCCGGATGCCTTAGAAAATACGTTACGTATCGCAGATCGATGTAATGTTGATCTTGCATTAGGAGTAACTCACTTACCAAAGTTTCCTACTCCGAACCAAGAGAGTGCAAGTGATTATTTAGAACAGCTTTGTTTAAATGGATTGCAAGAGCGATTTGCTAATCCCGGAAATATCTATAAAGATAGACTCAGTTATGAGTTAAGTGTGATCAAAAGAATGAATTTCAGTGATTACTTTTTAATAGTATGGGATTTTATGAGGTATGCACATATACAGGGGATATTAACTGGTCCAGGTCGTGGATCTGCAGCAGGTTCACTTGTCTCATATGTGTTAAACATTACAAATGTAGACCCTATTGAACATCGTCTTCTGTTTGAACGTTTTTTAAATCCTGAACGAATTTCGATGCCAGATATCGATATTGATTTACCTGATGTAAAACGGGAAGCGGTAATCGATTATGTAGCAAAAAAATATGGAAAACTACATGTAGCTCAAATTATTACTTTTGGTACATTGGCTGCTAAAGCTGCTATTCGTGATGTTGGCAGAGTAATGGGGGCAACACCTAAGGAAACGGATATTCTTTCTAAACAAATCTCAACTCGACCTGGGACGACGCTTACACAAGCAATAAAGGAATCAAAAGTATTACAAAAGTCAATTGAAGAAAATGAATTATATAAAAAGATTATTGATACTGCATTAAAAATAGAGGGGCTTCCAAGACACGTATCAACCCATGCTGCAGGTGTTGTTTTAAGTAATCAGCCATTAACAAATATAATTCCAATCCAAAAAGGTCAGCAGGATGTTTACTTAACTCAATTTTCAATGGACTTTTTAGAAGACTTAGGACTTTTAAAGATGGACTTTCTTGGATTACGAAATTTATCATTGCTAGAAAATATTATCAAATTAATTGAACATGGTGAAGGGTACTCTGTTGATTTAGCACGAATACCTTTAGATAATGCGAAGACATTTGACCTTCTTGCTAAGGGTGATACTACTGGAGTTTTCCAATTGGAATCAGAGGGCATGAGAAGTGTATTAAAACGTCTTAAACCGACTAGTCTGGAAGATATCGTTGCAGTGAATGCATTGTATCGCCCTGGTCCAATGGAAAATATCCCATTATATATAGATCGAAAGCATAAGCGGAGTTCTATCGACTATATTCACCAAGACCTGGAACCGATCTTACATTCGACCTATGGAGTTATCGTTTACCAAGAACAAATAATGGAAATTGCTTCAACTATAGCTGGATTTACTTTAGGAGAAGCAGATTTGTTACGAAGAGCAGTTAGTAAAAAGAAGAAAGAAATTTTAGATGAAGAACGAGAGCATTTTGTCAGTGGGTGTAAGGTAAAGGGTTATAATGACCTGATCGCAAACAACATCTATGATTTAATAGTTAAATTCTCCAACTATGGTTTTAATAGGAGCCATGCGGTTGCTTATAGTATGATCGCATATCAGTTGGCATATCTAAAAGCAAATTATCCTTTATACTTTATGACTGCGCTGTTAACAAGTGTGAGTGGTAATGACGAAAAGGTTTCACAGTATTTACGGGAAACAAAACAAAAAGGGATAAATGTCCTGCCACCTTCTGTAAACAATAGTGCTTATCCCTTTTTAGTAGAAGATAATAGTATACGTTTTAGTTTAGCATCAATTAAAAATGTTGGTGTAAATGCAGTAAAGGAAATCTTCCATGCCAGAAAGAAGAAACGGTATACAGATTTATTTGATTTTTGTATCAGAGTATCAATGAAAGTAATTAATCGACGGGTTATGGAACAGTTGATTTTCTCCGGAGCTATGGATGAATTTGGTGTAGATCGTGCTACATTGCTTGCTAGTTTAGATGTTGCCATTGAACATGCTGACTTAATATCGCCCACAGATGATAATCAATACGATTTATTTATAGACGAAGAGTTTACACTTATGCCTAAATATATTGAAATAGAACCATTCAAAGTCAAGGAGAAATTAAGATTTGAAAAAGAAGCACTAGGTTTTTATTTATCGAGTCATCCTGTCGAACTTTATCGTGAGCAAATGAAATTATCATCAGCGAGTCCGATTTCGGAGTTGGGTAATAACATTGATAAAAAGGCAACTATAGGTGCAATGATTTTAAAAAGTCGAACAATACGAACTAAAAAAGGCGAAGTAATGGCTTTTATAGAAGTTGGTGATGAAACAGGAGAAGTAGATATAGTAATGTTTCCACAAACCTATGCAAAGTTTACTGAAACGATGATGTCGGGCAATATTTTTTTATTTGAGGGAAAGGTAGAAATGCGCCAGGACAAGATTCAATTTATCGTACAGAAAGTTGTAAAACCTGGCGAATTACCAGATAATCATACAAAGTTATTTATAAAAATAGGTAAACAGTTGATGGACCCGCAAAGACTCTTAGAGGTGAAGGCGTATTTAAGTGATTTTCCAGGAGAGACTCCAGTCTTTCTTTATTATGAAATCGATAAAAAGACGGTAAAACTTCAAAGGGAGAATTTTATCTCTCCAACTGACGAATGTATTGGCAAATTAGAAAAATTACTTGGCAAAGAAAATGTAGTGTTGAGAAGAGTCTGACTTAATACAAAAGAGTCAGACTCTTATTAAGCAACTCTTTATGCAAACCTAACTATTACGAATATCCTATCAAGGGATAAAAGTGAAACCACAAGACCTATTTTATAAACCATCGAAATATGGTATCATTTAATCATGATTGTCGGTGGTCTGACCACTCATTTTTGGCAACTTTACAAGGTGCAAAGGGGATGTATATTATGACATTACGAGAAGAAGCATTACATATTCACCGTATTAACAAAGGAAAGCTAGAATCCAAATCTAAAATACCTGTACGAAATGCGCATGATCTAAGTCTTGCTTATTCACCTGGAGTGGCTGAACCTTGTAAAGATATATATGATGACAAAAACAAAGTATATGATTATACGATGAAGGGAAATATGGTAGCCGTTGTTTCAGATGGAACGGCAGTCTTAGGTTTAGGAAACATTGGACCGGAGGCAGCATTACCAGTTATGGAAGGGAAAGCCGTTCTTTTTAAAAGTTTTGCAGGTGTTGATGCATTTCCGATTTGTTTAGCAACTACAGATGTAGAACAAATAATAAATACTGTAAAACTTCTGGAACCAAACTTTGGTGGAGTTAATTTAGAAGACATTGCTGCGCCAAACTGCTTTGAAATTGAAGAACGATTGAAAAAGGAAACGAATATTCCAATTTTTCATGATGATCAACATGGAACAGCAATTGTTACAGTTGCTGGTCTAGTAAATGCTTTGAAATTAGTTGGGAAGAGTATGTCTAACATTCGAGTTGTAGCTAATGGAGCAGGTGCAGCAGGTATTGCAATCATAAAGTTGCTTTATACATATGGCGTTAGAGATATTATTATGTGTGACTCTAAAGGGGCTATTTTCGAAAGTCGCCTAAATGGTATGAACAAAGTTAAAGAAAGTGTGGCGAAATTCACCAATCGTGATCAAAAAGAAGGCACACTCGCTGACGTTATTAAAGAAGCTGATGTATTTATTGGTGTGTCTGTTGAGGGTGCATTAACAATAGAAATGGTTCAATCGATGAATGAAAATCCAATTATTTTTGCAATGGCCAACCCAGTACCGGAAATTATGCCAGAGGATGCAATCAAAGCAGGTGCAATGGTAATAGGTACAGGAAGGTCAGATTTTCCTAACCAAGTGAATAATGTGCTTGCGTTTCCAGGGATCTTTCGAGGTGCACTTGATGTTAGAGCAACACATATAAATGAGAAAATGAAAATAGCTGCGGTTGAAGCAATAGCATCACTGGTATCAGAGGATGATTTAAGGACAGATTATGTTATACCAGGTCCATTTGATCCTCGTGTAGCTCCAGAGGTAGCGAAAGCTGTAGCGAAAGCAGCAATGGAAACTGGAGTTGCGAGAATAAAGGTAGACCCAGAGGATATTGCAAAGAAAACAAGAGAGCTGGCTATTATTGAGTAGAAGTGAGTGAATGATTCTTGTCCAATGTACAATCAAAAGTTTATATTGAGATTCTTCACCATATTAGAACCTATATTACAGAGGAAAATCTTTCATATGGTGATAAAATCCCATCGGAAAGAGAGTTTGCAGAAAAGCTGAAAGTAGGTAGATCTTCTGTTAGGGAAGCTCTACGTGCCCTTGAGTTATTAGGGATGATAGAAACCCGTAGAGGAGAAGGAACATATCTCAAAGATTTTCGCGAACACAATCTAATAGATTTACTTGGTACTTTTATATTAGAAGACTCAAGGGCAATCGATGATATCATTCAAATGAATGCCCTTTTAGAATATAATGCTTTACAATTAATACTTGATAGTAATCATAAAGAAGAGCTTATTTTAATTGCAAAGAAACTTAACACGAAATCACTATCTAGATATACTCTAATGATGGAATTAGTTCAATTAGCGAACAATCATTTGCTCTATCGAATCTGGTCGGTATTAAGTGAATACGTTACTCTTGTGGATAAACGTAACCATGAGGTAATATATTCGAACGAAGAGTTGGACATGCTAGTAACGGCATTATTAAACAAAAATCCAGAAGCGGTATTTACTGCATATCAACATATTGCGATTAAGGAAAATGTCGAATAGTAACTGACAAAGTTCAACAACATGCTTGCACTTCATTGGTTAAAGTAGAAAGGGACATAAATTAAGTAAAGATAAATTTAGAACATTTTCAAGAATAAAGGTAGAAATTAAAAAGATTTGTAGAGAAATAGCTTTAGAAAAGGGGAGGTACAGTTTTGTTAAAAGATTTATTTACAAAACAGAAACCAAAGAAAAAAAAATATGCAGAGGTTCCCTCAGATCAATCAAAACAGGATGTTCCTGAAGGAATCGTTCTTAAATGTCCAAAGTGTAAAAAAATCATGTATACAAAAGAACTAAATAAAAATCTTAAAGTATGTATGAATTGTGGATATCATAACCAAATGAATGCTAAGGAACGTATTAAAAGCTTATTTGATGAGGACAGCTTTATTGAATACGACAAAGAAATGATTTCAGAAAATCCATTGGGATTCCCGGGTTATGATGAAAAGTTAGCAAAGGATCGTGAAAAAACCAAACAAAATGAGGCTGTTGTTACTGGTGAAGGTTTCATTAAAGGTTTTAAAACGACAGTAGCGATTATGGATGCTAGTTTCAGAATGGGGAGTATGGGTTCAGTAGTAGGTGAAAAGATCACCCGTGCAATTGAAAAGGCGAATGACCAAAGCTTGCCTTTTATTATTTTAACAGCCTCTGGCGGTGCTAGAATGCAAGAAGGGGTTCTTAGCTTAATGCAAATGGCGAAAACAAGTTCAGCATTAAAACTATTTAGTGATAACACTGGTTTGATCATATCTGTGATGACACATCCGACAACTGGAGGAGTATCAGCAAGCTTTGCTTCTTTAGGTGATTATAATTTTGCTGAACCAGGTGCACTTATTGGGTTTGCTGGTAGACGAATCATTGAGCAAACGATTCGTGAAGATCTACCGGAAGACTTTCAAACGGCTGAATTTTTATTGAAGCATGGTCAATTGGATGCAGTGATTAATCGTCAGGATTTAAAAGAGACGCTGGCCAATATACTTGATATACATCAGGCTGGAGGTGAAATAACATGGTAGGAGAATTAGAATATGAAAAGCCTGTTATACAACTAAGGGAAAAAATCAGTGAGCTTAAAGAATTTACTAGTCAATCTGATGTTGATTTATCATCTGAAATTGAAAAGCTTGAAATTCGATTAGAAAAGCTAGAAAATGAGATTTACACGGCAATTAAGCCTTGGGATAGAGTTCAAATAGCAAGACATCCTAGTAGGCCAACAACGCTTGATTATATTGACCATATTTTTACAAACTTCTTTGAGTGTCACGGCGACCGTTATTATGGTGATGATGATGCAATTGTAAGTGGAATTGCTAAGTTTAAAGGCCTTCCTGTTACTGTGATTGGGCATCAACGTGGTAAAGATACAAAGGAGAATATACGTAGAAATTTCGGTATGCCGCATCCAGAAGGGTATCGTAAAGCATTAAGACTAATGAAACAAGCAGATAAATTTAGTCGTCCAATCATTTGCTTTATAGATACAAAAGGCGCTTACCCAGGAAAAGCAGCAGAGGAACGCGGCCAAAGTGAAGCGATTGCTAAGAACTTATTTGAAATGGCAGGTTTGTCTGTACCGGTTATTTGCATTGTAATTGGTGAAGGCGGGAGTGGTGGAGCTTTAGCTTTAGGTGTCGGCAATTATATTCATATGCTAGAGAACTCTACTTATTCTGTTATTTCTCCAGAAGGTGCTGCTGCATTGTTATGGAAAGATGCAGGATTAGCTCAGAAAGCTGCAGAAACGATGAAAATAACGGCTCCAGACTTAAAAGAACTAGGGGTTGTAGATGAAATTATCCCTGAAGTAAAAGGCGGGGCCCATAAAGATATCGCCAAGCAAGCTGTTTATATTGAAGAAATATTAGAAAACTCTCTAAAAACATTAGTAAAAATGAATGGTGAAGATCTGATTAAGCATCGCTACAAGAAATTTAAAAGAATTGGTCAAGTATCCTATACAAATGAGTTAATTGGGGTAAAATAAGAGCGTGAGACCATATCGGTCCACGTTTTCTTTTGTGTATAAAAGGCTATATCATATAAATGTAGTGTGCTTATTAGATCTCGAAAACCACACTCATGAACTTAGCGTGTTGTTTTACCTATAATGCTTGGTTTTGGACTGATGAAATGGGTTGAAAGCCTGATAAATTTTTGTGAAATTAAAGAATTCATTAAACACAGAGGGTAATTTATTGTATAATAAAAAAGGCTCATAAAAAGGTTATTCGACAAAAGTTGACTTTGGTCTTTGTTGTTTTGCTTTTTCATGTTATTTTTAGAGTAGATAATGATTGCTATTTTTTTATAGTGGGGTGAAGAAAGATGAAAAAAATTGGTGTCTTAACAAGTGGTGGCGACGCTCCAGGAATGAATGCTGCTGTTCGTGCAGTCGTTCGAAAAGCAATTTTTCATAATGTTGAGGTATATGGTATTTTCCATGGTTATACGGGATTAATTGAAGGTCGAATTGAAAAGTTAGAATTAGGTTCAGTAGGTGATATTATTCACCGTGGCGGTACAAAACTATATTCTTCAAGATGCCCAGAATTTAAAACTCTTGAAGGTCAAAAAAAGGGTATTGAACAATTAAACAAGCATGGTATAGAAGGGTTAGTAGTTATTGGTGGAGACGGTTCCTATATGGGAGCGAAGAAATTAACTGAGCACGGATTTCCATGTGTAGGAGTTCCTGGTACGATAGACAATGATATACCTGGTACAGATTTCACAATTGGATTTGATACAGCGCTTAATACAGTGATCGATGCAGTTGATAAAATAAGAGACACGGCTACATCACATGAACGTACATATGTTATTGAAGTTATGGGGAGACATGCTGGTGATATAGCACTATGGTCTGGATTAGCTGGTGGAGCAGAAACTATTTTGATTCCTGAAGCTGCATATGACATGGATGATATTATTTCACGCTTAAAGCGAGGGCATGAGCGAGGCAAGAAACATAGTATTATTATCGTGGCTGAAGGTGTTGGAAGCGGTGTAGATTTTGCGAAGCAAATTGAGGAAGCTACTTCTTATGAAACACGTGTATCTGTTTTAGGGCATGTTCAGCGCGGTGGCTCACCAACAGCATCTGACCGTGTACTTGCAAGCCGACTAGGAGCCTTTGCTGTAGAATTACTATTAGAAGGTAAAGGTGGCCGTTGTGTAGGTATTCAAAAAAATGAACTTGTTCATCATGATATTTTGGAGATCTTAGATCAACCACATAAAATTGATAATAATATGTACCGTTTATCAAAAGAGTTATCAATATAAGGTCTGGTATCGTTTTCATAAAGAGGTTTCCATTGAATTATGAGAGAAATATAGTTAGACACGGCTTGATGACTTATATAAGCAATCAGATAGTAAGTAATGTCGTTTGATTAATATAAAAAACCATAAAGGATGTGGAGAGGAAGGAAATCAAGTTTTTCTTATAGATTGATTTTCTAGTCCACACAATGGTAGGAGGAACGTAAATGCGTAAAACTAAGATAGTCTGTACAATAGGCCCAGCAAGTGAATCAATTGAAAAATTATCTGAGTTAATGGAAGCAGGTATGAATGTATCTCGTTTAAACTTTTCACATGGTGATTTTGAAGAACACGGTGCTAGAATTAAAAACATTAGAAAAGCTTCTGCTAAATTAAATAAAAATATTGCAATTCTATTGGATACGAAGGGTCCTGAAATTCGTACAAATACAATGGAAAATGGGGCAATTGAGCTTGTTGCTGGGAATGAAATTAATGTTTCTATGAAAGAAGTAGTTGGAACTTTAGAAAAATTCTCAGTTACCTATGAGGACCTAATTGACGACGTACATATTGGTTCAACTATCCTTTTAGATGATGGTCTGATTGAATTAGAAGTAATTGGTTTAGATCAAGCAAACGGTGAAATTAAAACACTCATAAAAAACAATGGTACATTAAAAAATAAAAAAGGTGTTAACGTACCAGGAGTTAGTGTGAAACTTCCAGGTATTACAGAAAAAGATGCAAAAGATATTATCTTTGGTATTGAGCAAGATGTTGATTTTATTGCTGCTTCTTTTGTTCGACGTGCATCAGATGTACTTGAAATTAGAGAATTACTAGAGGAACATAAAGCTGGTCATATTCAAATTATACCTAAAATTGAAAACCAAGAAGGCGTAGATAATATTGATGAAATTCTTGAAGTTTCAGATGGATTAATGGTAGCGCGTGGTGACCTAGGAGTGGAAATTCCTGCAGAAGAAGTTCCATTAGTTCAAAAAGAGTTAATTAGAAAATGTAATGCATTAGGTAAACCTGTAATAACTGCAACACAAATGTTAGATAGTATGCAACGCAATCCAAGACCAACACGTGCAGAAGCTAGTGATGTTGCAAATGCAATTTTTGATGGCACAGATGCAATCATGCTTTCTGGAGAAACTGCTGCTGGTTCATATCCTGTTGAAGCTGTGAAAACGATGCACAATATTGCTTCAAGAGCTGAACAAGCTTTAGATTTTAAACAAATTCTCTCAAAGCGCAGTGATCAAGTAGGAACAACAATTACTGACGCTATCGGTCAATCTACAGCATATACTGCTTTGAATTTAGGTGTGTCTGCTATTGTAACACCAACAGAAAGTGGACATACTCCGAGAATGATTTCTAAGTACCGTCCTAAAGCGCCAATTGTAGCTGTTACAATATCTGATTCAGTTTCTCGTAAATTAGCTCTAGTATGGGGTGTTTATCCTAGAAGTGGTAACCATTCAACGTCTACTGACGAGATGCTAGATCATTCTATTATCGAAGCAGTGAACAGTGGATTAGTTTCACACGGCGACCTAATTGTTATTACAGCCGGTGTACCTGTTGGGGAATCTGGAACAACAAACCTAATGAAAGTTCATGTGATTGGTGATGTTCTAGCAAAAGGGCAAGGAATTGGACGTAAATCTTCCTTTGGTAAGGTTTGTGTAGCAAGCACAGCGAATGATGCACAAGAGAAAATGACTAAAGGGGCAATCCTCGTTGCTCAAAGTACAGACCGTGATATGATGGGAGCTCTAGAACAAGCAACTGCGCTGATTACTGAAGAGGGTGGTTTAACAAGCCATGCAGCTGTTGTAGGATTAAGCCTAGGTATACCAGTAATTGTAGGAGTTGAAGGGGCAACAACTTTATTTACAGATGGTCAAGATATTACTGTTGATGCAATCCGTGGTGTAATCTATCGTGGACATGCAAGCGTACTTTAATCGTATCTGATAAAGAATGAAGGTCCAAATCGGAGAAGGGGGAAATCCCTTCTCTTTTTTATGGAGTAAATAAACTTGTATAGAAAATTTGAGCATTATATTTGATCATATTTAAAAAGCTAGAAGCAATTATATAGATGTATCACATATTTGCTAACCCGTGAACTTGCTCTTTTGTCCTTTTATCGAATAGAATGGAGATAGATAATCGAAACAAAATAATAATGACTCGTTACGATGGTCTTCTAGAAAGGTGAGGAAAAAATGAGGGTTTTCATATTTTTTTTAATTGTCATCCCAGCAATAGAAATAGGTATTCTTCTGCTATCTGGAAAAACAATAGGGGCAATACCAACTGTTTTACTCATTATCCTAACGGGCATACTAGGGGCTTGGCTTGCAAAAAAACAAGGAATTGAAACAATCAGAAAAGCACAGCAGCAAATGCAATATGCACAAATTCCAAGTGATGCTATCTTAGATGGACTTTGTATTCTAATTGGGGGTACATTACTATTAACCCCAGGATTTATAACGGATGCAATTGGGATTTTTCTATTATTACCTATTAGCCGAAATAAAATAAAGCCATTCTTATTAAAAATTATTCGGAAAATGATAGATAGAAACAAAGTAACAATTATTCGTTAATAGTGCATGGTTGATTTATTACTAGTGATTTATCCCCCACAAACTCAATATATTGGAGAAACAGTCAGAGCATGCGAATAATTGTTGTTTGTGGTAGGTAAATCATTTTAAGTTAGTCTCAATATTATGCTATTTTTCCTTCCCGGTTATAAATGTCCACAGATCCCCGTATACACCTGCATGATTCAAAGTATTAATTATGACTAAAGCAACTGGTCCTACTATTAATCCTAAAAATCCAATTAATTTATATCCGATAAAGAGAGAAATCAATGTTGCTAATGGATCTAACCCTATGTTAGAAGACAAGATTTTGGGCTCCATTACTTGACGTTGAATTAATACTATAAGATAAAGGATGCCTAGTCCTATTGCAAGTGGAAGACTACCGCTAAAAGCTAAGTATATAATCCAAGGAACAAACACCAAACCAGTTCCTAGATAAGGGAGAATATCAACCAATCCAATTAATAAAGCGATTGTGATGGCATAGTCGATACGAAGGATTAATAGTCCACACAATACAATTATTGTGGTAAGGGATATTAGTGTTGCTTGTGCACGGATAAAACCAACCAATGCCTTCTTCAACTCTTCAACAATTGTTTTCCCACTTTTTCTAGCCTTTTGCGGAAGAATTAGTCTTAATGTTTTTTTGAATTTATACCAATCCTTGCTTATGAAAAAAGTGGCTAGCAATGAAAAAATAATGACCGTTGCAGCATTTGGAAGCCAGCTAATCATAACAGGGATATTTTCTAAAAAGCTTTTAATGAAATTTCCAACACTGGATGCAATCTGTTCTCCGACATTTTGAACATTCGTGATAATTGATTCTTGTTGAGTTGATTCTAGATTATTAAAAAGGTATGTTAACTGATTATAGAGAGGCATTAGTTTCTCAACAAAAAATGTTTCAATATAAACAACTAAAATGTCCAAATGATTGGGAACAACTTTAGCTAAATAAGTAGTACCCGTTACAATTTCTGCAACTAATAGGATAAGAACACCGGCAATTATACAAATTAGAAGTAAGATTGAAATAATTACTGCTAAGCCCCTCGGCACTTTTGCCTTCTTCACTAATAAATTAACAATGGGATCAATGATAAACGCAATAAAAATAGCAATAATAAATGGATATGTTAGTGTAGATAAATAATAAACCAAAAGTATGCCAATGATTGATAAACCGACAATCAAAAGTAATCTTAATACGCTATAAACATATTGAATGTTCAACTTGTCTTCCTCCCGAATTTCATGTCTTATAAAGAATTTATTATCGGGAAGGCTTGTTTATGTAATAATCTATACATTCTATGCTAAATAGAATGTAAAAGTCTGCCTTTTATATGTAAAATTGTACTATATCTATAACAGGTCTTTATCTTTAGGGAAAAGTGCTTCCGATTATATAGATAAAGGTAAATTTGGAGGGTGACACCATGTTCAGTCAACCAATGTTTTTTTTAATAATATTACTAGGTATTGGTATATTAGCCAGAAATCAATCATTAATCATCGCTGTATCTAGTTTAATCCTTATTAAACTAGTTGGCTTAGATTCAAAGTTATTCCCGACAATAGGTTCGAAAGGAATTAACTGGGGGGTCACAATTATTACAATTGCTGTTTTGGTCCCTATTGCAACAGGTGATATAGGATTTAAACAACTCTTAGAAGCTGTTAAATCTGCATATGCATGGATCGCCTTAGGTGCAGGGATAGCGGTAGCGCTAATTGCTAAAAGTGGGCTAATCCTTTTATCTGAAGATCCACATATTACGACAGCACTTGTTTTTGGGACAATATTAGCTGTGGCTCTATTTAACGGGGTGGCAGTTGGACCTTTAATTGGTGCTGGTATCGCATATATTGCCATGCAAGTAGTCAAGTTTTTTAGTTCATAAAATGATTTATAAGGTACTAAGCTGCTATTTAATTATCTTTTCTGCTTGGGTAGTGGGTGTCATAAGTTAGTAGTCCATAAATTGTAATCAATCTTAGTTGTTGAAGTAGGAACACTACATAATAATAGTGTTGATGTCTAAAAGAGCAAAATAAATTGTTCTAAAAACGAACAACAAGTAGTGATTGATAGACGTGAGTTTGTCAGATTATTGACGTGGGAATTTGCCCTTTTCTATACACTAATATAACAATTTTATGTTAAAGTAATAATAGTTAGGCAGGATATAGTAACAAAACCATTAAAAAAACACTTTTCTAAAAAATTTTAGATTGATTGAACTCTTTTCGTTCACAAAAGTCTGATAATTGTTTATAATAGTGATAGGTTTATTATTTGTGCCTACATAAAGGGGAATTAGCTTTTAGAGGAATATTGTTTCAAAAACTAAATTTCTCTTGCATTTAAATTAGGAATTTATAGTAAAAAAGTCAATAATATAAGAAAACTTATTATGACTGTTTATGAAGCTAATAATGTAAGCATTTTCTTTTTTGTGCTTACATTTGCAAGCGCTCAATCGTCTAAAAGTTTAAAGGAAGATCTGAAGGTATTTCGCTATTGTTTGGAAATTAATTGTTTCAAGCATCTTTGATCAAACTATTAATTAGATCTATTTTTAAATAGTTATCTTACATCTTGTATCGATGAGGGAAAATGGTGGCCTACTTTTAAACTTTTAGCATGATTTATCTGTAATAAAAGGCAAAGGAGAGGATTTTTATGACAGTAACTCGCGGACTGGAAGGAATTATTGCTACTACTTCATCAGTTAGTTCAATTATTGATGATACATTAACTTATGCAGGATTTAACATTGATGAACTAGCAGAAAATGCTAGCTTTGAAGAAGTGGTATATTTATTATGGCATCGTAAACTTCCAAATGTAGAGCAGCTAAATGAAATAAAGAAACAACTAGCAGAAAACGCAAGTATTCCACAACAGGTTATTGACCACTTCAAATCATATCCTATAAATAGTGTGCATCCAATGGCTGCTCTTCGCACAGCTGTCTCATTACTAGGCTTATTTGATGAGGAAGCAGATGTGATGAATACAGAAGCTAACTATAGAAAAGCAATCCGTCTACAAGCACAGCTTCCGATTCTTGTTACTTCTTTTGCACGAATCCGCAAAGGATTAGAGCCAGTAGAACCTAGAACGGATCTATCAATGGCTGCTAACTTCCTTTATACATTATCAGGAACAGAACCAGACAATGTAGCGATTGAGGCATTTAATAAAGCACTCGTATTACACGCAGATCATGAATTAAATGCGTCGACATTTACAGCAAGAGTATGTGTTGCAACTTTATCAGACGTATATTCAGGTGTAACATCTGCAATAGGTGCATTAAAAGGTCCTCTACATGGCGGAGCAAACGAAGCCGTAATGAAAATGTTGTCTGAAATCAGTGAGGTAGAAAATGTCGAGAGCTATATAAATGAGAAGCTAGATAATAAAGAAAAAATAATGGGCTTTGGTCATCGTGTCTACCGTCAAGGTGATCCTAGAGCTAAACATTTAAAGAAAATGTCAGAGAAACTAAGTAAATTAACTGGTGAACCCAAATGGTATGACATGTCTATCAAAATAGAAGAGGTAGTAACATCTAGAAAGCCGTTGCCACCAAATGTTGATTTCTATTCTGCATCGATGTATCACAGCTTGGGAATAGATCATGATCTGTTCACACCAATTTTTGCAGTTAGCCGTGTATCGGGCTGGTTAGCTCATATTTTAGAACAATATGAAGATAACCGTTTGATTCGACCTCGTGCAGAATATGTGGGACCTGGCAAACAAGTTTATATTCCATTAGAACAACGTAATTAATTACGTAGAAGATGAAAATAGTTTGAATGGATGTCAAGTAAGTAATCCCCCTGACATAAAGGGGGATTACTGGGTAAAATGTTATATTTTTTTAAAATTATCTGCAAAATGGTTTAAAAACAACTATACTTAATGATGAATATTTATCCTATCGATAAATAAAATATATTACATAATCTGGGAGGTAATTTTTTTGACACAAGCTGAAAAAATTCAAGTTACTAATGGAGTATTAAACGTACCAAACAATCCGGTTATTCCTTTTATAGAAGGAGACGGAATTGGAGCAGATATTTGGGCTGCGGCATCTCGCGTTTTAGAAGCTGCTGTAAAAAAAGCATACAATGGTGAAAAAGAGATCGTGTGGAAAGAAGTGTTAGCTGGAGAAAAGGCATTCAATCAAACGGGTGAATGGCTACCAACTGAGACATTGGATGTTATTCGCGAGTACCTAATTGCTATTAAAGGACCTTTAACTACTCCTATCGGTGGAGGATTTCGTTCATTAAATGTTGCTTTGCGCCAGGAATTAGATCTATTTACTTGTTTACGTCCAGTACGTTATTTCGAAGGGGTACCTTCACCAGTAAAACGTCCAGAAGATACTGACATGGTTATTTTCCGTGAAAATACTGAAGATATTTATGCAGGTATTGAATATGCTCAAGGTTCTGAAGAAGTAGGAAAACTTATTAGTTTCTTGCAAAATGAGCTAGGCGTTAATAAAATTCGTTTTCCAGAAACTTCTGGTATCGGTATCAAACCTGTGTCTGAAGAAGGAACAAGCCGTCTAGTAAGAGCTGCGATTAATTATGCAGTTGAACATGGTCGCAAATCAGTAACACTTGTTCATAAAGGTAATATTATGAAATTTACTGAAGGAGCTTTCAAAAACTGGGGTTATGAGCTTGCAGAAAGAGAATTTGGAGATAAAGTGTTCACTTGGGCAGAATATGACCGCTTAGTTGAAAGTGAAGGGAAGGATGTTGCTAATAAAGCACAAGCTGATGCAGAAGCTGCTGGTAAGATTATAGTAAAAGATTCAATTGCTGATATCTTCTTACAACAAATCCTAACTCGTCCTCGTGAGTTTGACGTTGTTGCAACGATGAACTTGAACGGTGATTATATTTCTGACGCATTAGCAGCACAAGTAGGTGGTATCGGTATTGCCCCTGGAGCAAACATCAACTACGAAACAGGTCATGCAATTTTTGAAGCTACTCATGGTACAGCTCCAAAATACGCTGGTCTTGATAAAGTAAATCCATCTTCAGTTCTACTTTCAGGTGTTTTAATGCTTGAACATTTAGGATGGAATGAAGCAGCTGATTTAGTAACAAATTCAATTGAAAAAACAATTGCTTCAAAAGTAGTAACTTATGATTTTGCTCGTTTAATGGATGGAGCAACAGAAGTAAAATGCTCTGAATTCGCAGATGAGTTAATTAAAAACTTAAGTTAATTTATAGGTGTAACGGTATTCGAATATATTAAAAGTCTTATTTTAACAAGTTGGTAGGAGAGGGTCTTTTCTTGTAAGTATAGGTTGTTTACTTATTGAATTGACCCGATTAACCAACCTATACTTATTAAGGGGATGTTTTAATATGGCGATTAAGCGCAAAAAGGTATCCGTTATTGGAAGTGGCTTTACTGGTGCAACTACAGCATTTTTATTAGCTCAGAAAGAACTTTCAGATGTCGTTTTAGTTGATATTCCTCAAATGGAAAATCCAACAAAAGGAAAAGCTTTAGATATGTTAGAAGCAAGTCCAATCCAAGGATTTGATGCTAACATTGTTGGTACATCAAATTATGAAGATACAGCTGATTCTGATATTGTTGTAATAACTGCTGGGATTGCAAGAAAACCTGGTATGAGCCGTGATGACCTTGTATCAACTAATGCTGGTATTATGAAAAGTGTTACACAAGAAATTGTTAAGTACTCTCCGGAATGTACAATCATCGTATTAACAAATCCTGTGGATGCAATGACATATACAGTATTCAAAGAGTCAGGCTTCCCTAAACATCGTGTTATTGGTCAATCTGGTGTTTTAGATTCTGCTCGCTTCCGTACATTTGTTGCACAAGAACTTAATTTCTCTGTGAAGGATGTTACAGGATTTGTTTTAGGAGGCCACGGTGACGATATGGTCCCTCTTGTGCGTTATTCTTATGCTGGTGGTATTCCACTAGAAACTCTAATACCGAAGGATCGCTTAGATGCAATCGTAGAGAGAACGCGTAAAGGCGGAGGAGAGATCGTTAACTTATTAGGAAATGGTAGTGCTTATTATGCACCAGCTGCTTCTCTAGTAGAGATGGTTGAAGCAATTCTAAAGGACCAACGACGTGTTATTCCAACAATCGTTTATCTTGAAGGCGAATACGGTTTTGATGGAATTTATTTAGGAGTTCCAACTGTTCTAGGTGGAAATGGTTTAGAACAGATTATTGAACTCGAATTGAAAGATGATGAAAAAGCTGCACTTCAAAAGTCTGCCAATTCAGTTAAAAATGTAATGAAGTTATTAGCTTAATATTCATACCTGTTAAGGCGGATCGGATTAAATCAATTGTAGCTTGAGGTTACCCAAAATGCTATTTCATTAAAACAACTGACTTTATCTTGAGTCGGTTGTTTTTAATTTAGGCTCTTTTCTAAAAGGTTGTTGCTCTAGTACTAATAAAGATCGATTTTTGGATTTTTATGATGTAAATTGAAGCTATCTCTAGAGGGATATCAGAGTTTAGGGAAAAGAGCACGAAGATATTTTTAAAACGTGTACATTAGTACTTTGTACGGAAAACAACAATCTTTGCGAATACAACCTTAATTTATTTTCGTGAAATTCAAATAGAAGAGACAACTCTCAAAATTAGTAAATAAATACCCTTTCTAGTAAAATTCAATATATAATAGAATGAGGTTCACTATTTATCTGTTTCAGAATAACTAGTGAGAGTTAAGTGGATTGCGTTGGTAGATAAAGACGTATGAAATGGAGCACTCTGTAGATAGGGAAACAAGAAGAGCTTAACGATTTGATCTTGACTTATCTTATGAAGGAGAAAGAAGTTCATAACGCGTTGGGCTTTGGCGCTAGATGTCGAAGCACTTATTCACAGTACAAGATGTTAGTGGTTTCTTATGTAAAAAAGATAGGGCTTGGAAGCCTAAAATAAAAAGAGATTGGCTCATTGGTGGAGGAAAAAAAGAAATTTGGAGGCTTATATGAGTAAGAAGATATTAGTAGTAGATGATGAGCAGTCAATATCAACATTGCTTCAATATAATTTAGAACAAGCTGGTTTTAGTGTTTCATCCGCATTTGATGGGGAAGAAGGGTTGCAAAGCTGTATCAAAGAAGAGCCAGATCTACTAGTTCTTGATCTTATGTTGCCTAAAATGGATGGAATTGAAGTGTGTAAAGAGTTACGTCAAAGGAAAATTATGGTGCCTATTTTAATGCTTACTGCGAAGGATGACGAATTCGATAAAGTATTAGGTCTTGAACTAGGTGCGGATGATTATATGACTAAGCCATTCAGTCCTCGTGAGGTAGTAGCAAGAGTAAAAGCAATCCTAAGAAGATCACAATCACAAGTAGAAGCTGATGAAAAGGATCCAACCGAATCGGATCAAGTTATGATTGGTAATCTGAAAGTTTTGCCAGAGCATTATGAAGCGTACTATGGAAATGAACGATTAGATTTAACTCCTAAAGAATTCGAGTTACTCCTGTATCTAGCTAAACATAAAGGGCGTGTACTTACTCGTGATCAGCTCCTTAGTGCTGTTTGGAATTATGACTTTGCTGGTGATACAAGAATCGTGGATGTTCATATTAGTCACTTACGTGAAAAAATTGAACCTAACACGAAGAAGCCTCTTTATATTAAAACAATAAGAGGTTTAGGCTACAAGCTTGAGGAGCCGAAGGTGGATGAGTAGGTTTCGTTCACGACTCCTTTTTGCTTTAATTACTTTAGTTATTGCAGTACTAGTGGGTTTAGGTTTGCTTCTAGGACAAATTTTTAATAGCTATTATACAAATTCCTTTAAGGATTCCATGAAAAGAGAAACACAATTAACGAAAACATTAATATTTGAAAAAGGATTGACTACAGAGGAAGCTGCCAATGCAGTTTTAGAAATTAGTAAATCCTTTAAATCGCATATTATGATATTAGATGAAGACGATCAGATCGTACACGATGTAGGGAAATTAGAAGCTAGCCATAATCATCAACATTTGTATGAAAATGTCCTTCCACTAATGAAAAATAAAAAGGATGGACATTATTTCACCGATCAAAAAGGGAAAATAGCATACTTTGGTTTACCGGTTATGGATGGTCATTCGTATGAAGGACTTGTCCTTGTAAATTCCTCTATTGGTGAATTAAATCGTGTGATTCAACAAATGTGGGGAATTCTAGCTGCATGTTTAGGTGCTGCATGTATCGTTATAGTTGTATTAGGAGTTCGCATTACCTCACAATATACAAGACCAATTGAATCAGCTACTAAAGTTGCAATGGAGCTTGCAAAAGGAAATTATAAAGCTCGTACATATGAGGATCATTTAGATGAGACAGGAAAGCTGAGTCAGTCAATTAATATACTTGCAAGGAATCTTCAAGATATGACTAGAGCGCAAGAAATGCAACAGGACCGACTTCAAACATTAATTGAAAATATGGGAAGCGGTTTAATTTTGATTGATGGCAGAGGTTACATTAACCTTGTAAATAGAGCATATAAAGAGCTTTTTGAGGTTGATTCTGCAGAATTTTTATATCATTTGTACTATGAAGCTTTTTCTCATAAAGAGGTCATCGAGGTAGTAGAAGAAATTTTTATGACGGAGGTGAAGGTTCGCAAACATCTCCATCTGCCATTAAATATTGAGTTAAAACATTTTGAAGTATATGGTGCACCGATAATAGGTGCCAATGATGAATGGAAGGGAATTGTGCTGGTTTTCCATGATATTACTGAATTAAAAAAGCTAGAACAAATGAGAAAAGACTTTGTAGCAAATGTATCACATGAATTAAAAACCCCAATAACCTCAATAAAAGGGTTTAGTGAAACACTTTTAGATGGTGCGCTTAATGATCATCAAACAGCTGAATATTTTTTATCGATTATCCTTAAGGAAAGCGACCGATTACAATCTTTAATCCAGGATTTGCTCGATTTATCTAAAGTGGAACAACAGGGTTTTCAGTTATCTACTGAGATAATTGATCTTAGAGAAATTTTAGAAGAGATTGTGATTATTCTTCAGGGGAAATCAAAGGAGAAGGATATCGATTTATCGGTATCGATTCCAGAAGGTTTATTACATATTGAAGGAGATTTATATCGACTTAAGCAAATCTTTATAAATTTAATCAATAATGCAATAACATATACTCCTCAGGGAGGATCTGTTCATATTAGTGTTGAAAAACATGAGCATTATGTAATGATAAAAGTATCAGACAATGGAATTGGCATAGTAAAAGAAGAAATCCCGAGAATTTTTGAACGGTTTTACCGAGTTGATCGAGCAAGAAGCCGAAATTCTGGTGGAACTGGGTTAGGGTTGGCAATTGTTAAGCATTTAATTGAAGCCCATAAGGGACAAATAAGTGTATCGAGTAAAATAGGTGAAGGAACAACCTTTACGGTAAAGTTATGTATAAAACAACCGATTGATTATTAAAGAAGGTGTTTTCGCAAAAGGTTGTTGTTTTTCGTATTTAGTTTGTCTTCGTGCTCTTTTCGATAAATGAATCAGACTGTTCTTTAGTGTCTAATTAAACGGAAAAAGCCAATGACCGATTTTTTAGTTTTGTTAGTAATAAACGTTTAGAAAAAGAGCTTTAATGATTGCCTTTACAAACAATTTACATCTAATTTATTCTATCTTAATATAAAGTTGATATGATACAAAGTGAAAACCCCTTCATCCAAGGAGCCAATTTTTGGACAAGAGCATCAAGCTCTTGTCCCTTTTTTGTCTTTATTAAATTTATATAAGAAAAATATCGGGTTAAAAAAGGCAGAATATGCAAACGATGATTGTTAGTAAGTTTTGAAATATTAGGGTGCTTTTTGAGATGATTCCGCATTTATTCTGCCCTAACTATTAATATTACAGGAGAGGTATATTTTTTTCTAGACATTCATTTCTAATATGATCATTCCATACCGAAACTTGAACCTCACCTATATGTGCTTTCTTTAAAAGAAACATACATAATCTAGATTGGCCTATTCCTCCACCTATTGAAAAGGGAAGATCTCCATTAAGTATAGATTGGTGATAATCTAGTCCTTTTCGATCCTCATTTCTTGCAAGCGATAGTTGATTTGAAAGTGATGTAGCATCTACTCTGATCCCCATAGAGGAAATTTCAAATGCCTTTTCCAATAGTGGATTCCAAAGTAAGATATCGCCATTTAGAGACCAGTCATCATAATCCGGAGAACGGTCATCGTGTTTTTCTCCAGATGATAATTTATTTCCAATTTGCATGACGAATACAGCACCATGCTCTCTTGTAATTTGATCTTCGCGCTCTTTTGGTGTTAAATTTGGTAACATCGTTTCTAATTCTTGAGATGAAATAAAATAGATTGCTTCTGGGAGTATAGGTTTTAACATCGGATGGAATTCATACATGTAACTTTCAGTTAATTTAATAGAATGATAAATTTTTTGTACTTCAGCGAGTAGTGTCTCTTTTGTACGACTTTCCTTTGTAATTACTTTCTCCCAATCCCATTGATCAACATAGATCGAGTGAATATGATCCAATTTCTCATCTCTTCTTACCGCATTCATATTTGTATAAAGACCTTCACCAAAGGTAAAACCATATCTCATTAAAGCGATTCTCTTCCATTTTGCTAGTGATTGAACGATTTCAATATTTGTATTCTGAATATCTAAAGCATCAAAGGAAACGAATCTCTCTATACCATTTAAATTATCATTTATCCCCTTTCCTTCTTTAAGTAAAAAAGGAGCTGAAACCTTAATTAAGTTAAGCGATTCTGAAAATTTATTCTCAAAAAAATCTTTTACCTCGTTAATTGCAATTTCTGTATGCATTAAATTTAGTATCGATTTGTATTGCTTTGTTCCAATAGATATTTTACTCACTTTATCCGAACCTCCGATGACAGAACATTTAATATTGACGATTTTTCACTTGGTAGCAGTTCAATAGAATATTGTGAAGGAGTCAATTTTCAGCATATAGATGATAAATCGCTAGTAAAGAGACCTATAAGAATACTCAAGTTACAATATGAAAAAAGATCAGACCTGTTACTCTAATGAGATTATAGATGACTTTCCAACTTAATAATATTTAGTAACAACACAAATTATTGTAAAGGCAAAAACAGAAATTTTGATCAAGTGATTAAAATGAAATAATTTGAAACCTTTTTGTAATACATTCGTATTAAAGGTAGACGTAAATGACCTATACATAAAATTAGCATTCCATTCATATGGAATATGTAGAGGATCATAAGAAGGTAGGGGAATTAAATGATAAGTATAAAGAGAATTTTTACGATTAGTGGTTTTGCACTTTTAATTGCTATTTTAGCTATTGTTGCATTTACTTCGTGGTACACAGTAGATGAATCTGAACAAGCTGTAATGATTACACTTGGTGAAGTAGAGGAAGGGGTCAGTGAACCTGGATTACATTTTAAATATCCATGGCCAATTCAATCTGTAGAGGTTCTTTCTAAAGAAACATTCAGTTTACAATTTGGATATGATGAATCTGAAGACGGTGATGTAAAGGAATATCCAAAAGAAACGAAAATGATTACTGGTGATGAAAATATTGTCTTTGCTGACATGGTTGTCCAATGGAAGATAACAGAGCCAGGAAAATACTTATTTAATGCAGAAAATCCCCAAGAATTGTTAGAAGATGCAACTTCAGCATCTTTGAGAAGTATCATCGGAAGTTCAACCATTGATGACGCATTAACCTCTGGAAAGGTTGAGATTGAAAAGCAGGTCCAAGAATTATTAGCAACTCTTATAGAGGAGTATGACATAGGAGTCACAGTTCTAGCAGTTAAATTGCAGGATGTTGATCTTCCTAACGAAGAGGTTAGAAAAGCATTTACAAATGTAACTGATGCGCGAGAAACAATGAACACAAGAAAAAATGAAGCAGACAAATATAAAAATAAACGTACCGAGGAAGCGATAGGGGAAAAAGATGCCATCATCTCTGCAGCTGAAGGGGATAAAGCAGCTAGATTACAGGAAGCTCGTGGGGATGTTGCTCAATTTAACGCGATCTATAATGAATATGTAAATGCAAAGGATATTACTAAAAAACGTTTAGTATTAGAGACAATTGATCAAGTTCTGCCAGATGCAGAGATTTATATTATGGAGGATAACGGTAATACAATGAAGTATTTACCGATTAAAGGTGCAACAACTACTAAGCCTGTTGTACCAGCAGAAGAAGGCAGTGAAGGAAGTGAAACGAATGGACAATGATAACGTGGTAAATATGGAGGAAAAAAAGTCGGCATTTTCATTTAAAGGTTATTTACGCGGAGGAATCATACTGTTGATTTCGCTGATAGTAATTGTTGTTGTATTAACCAATTTGTATATTGTAAAGGAAAATGAATATAAAGTTGTTCGTCAATTTGGTGAAGTCGTGCGCATAATTGAAGAACCAGGATTAAACTATAAAATTCCGTTTATTCAATCCGTTACAACATTACCGAAATATAAAATGACCTATAACGTTCAAGAAGCTGAAATTAACACAAAAGATAAAAAACGCTTAATTATTGATAATTATACTGTATGGCATATTGAAGAACCGAAAAAAATGATATCAAGTGCTAGGACACTTGTTAACGCGGAAACAAAAATGGCTGAATTTGTCTTTTCGACAGTTCGTTCTGAACTTGGTCAATTAAACTACGATGAAATTATCAATGATGAAAATTCATCAAGAGGTAGCTTAAATGACAAGGTCACAGAAATTGTTAATAAGTTATTAGAAAAGGATAATTATGGGATTGTTGTAACAGATGTTCGAATGAAACGTACAGACCTACCCGCTGAAAATGAACAGTCTGTTTTCACAAGGATGATTTCTGAACGTGAATCAACAGCACAAGGATACCTATCTAAAGGTGATGCTGATAAAAATAGAATCATAGCTAACACAGATCGAGAAGTAAAAGAACTGCTTGCTAAAGCCAGTGCTGACGCTGAAGTTATTCGAAGTGAAGGTGAAAAAGGAGCAGCAAAAGAGTATAATACGGCCTATTCTAAGGATCCTGAATTTTACGAATTATATAGAACATTACAATCATATAAAGAAACAATAAATGAAGAAACAGTTATTATTATCCCGTTTGATTCTCCATATGCTAGGTTACTAAAGGGAGACCAATAGAATATTTGCAATATAGAAATTCGTATACTTGCAAATAGTAAAAAGTGACCGTCATTTTCCTTTCTTTTAACAGACATGTTAGAATAGAAGGAGCAATGGCGGTTTTTTTTCGTTAAAAAAAGTGAAAGAAGTTTATCAAAATAAAATGAAAACCAAACAGTAAAATCTAATATTATTTAGCCTTTTATGATGAATTTTAACTTGTATAGGAGGAACAAACTTTGACAAAGAAAATTGTTTTAATTGATGGAAATAGTATAGCCTATCGAGCATTTTTTGCACTACCATTATTAAATAATGATAAAGGTGTACATACAAATGCAATTTATGGATTTACAATGATTTTAATGAAAATACTTGAGGATGAAAAACCATCACATTTACTTGTGGCATTTGATGCAGGGAAAACAACGTTTAGACATGAAACGTTTCAGGAATATAAAGGCGGACGCCAAAAAACGCCACCAGAACTATCCGAGCAGTTCCCGTTTATTAGAGAACTACTTGATGCCTATCAAGTATCCCGTTATGAGCTAGAAAATTATGAAGCGGATGATATTATCGGTACGCTTTCGAAACAAGCTGAACAGGATGGCTACGAGGTTAAAGTAATATCTGGGGATAAAGATTTAACCCAACTGGTAACAGGCAAAGTAACTGTCGATATAACGAGAAAGGGAATTACAGATGTTGATTCGTATACACCTACATTTGTAACGGAAAAATATGGACTAACCCCTGAACAAATAATAGATATGAAAGGATTAATGGGTGATGCGTCCGATAACATTCCAGGTGTACCAGGTGTTGGAGAAAAAACAGCAATAAAGCTTTTAAAAGAGTTTTCAACATTAGAAAATGTCCTAGACTCGATCGAGAAAATAAGTGGGAAAAAACTTAAAGAAAGATTAGAAGAACATCGTGAACAAGCAATTATGAGTAAAAAGCTTGCAACAATTGACTGTGAAGCACCGCTAAAACTAACGATAAATGATGCTGAATATAATGGGTTTGATGTAAAGAAAGTAACGGATATCTTTAAAGAACTAGGATTTAACACATTATTAGAAAAGCTTGGAGTAGATGTAATTGAAGAAGAAGTTATTGTTGAAGATATAAGTTATGAGCTTGTCTCAGAAGTGACGTCTGATCTTTTAACAAATCAGGCTGCCCTATATGTTGAGGTATTAGAGGACAGCTATCATAATGCTGATATTATAGGGGTTGCCATTCATAATGAAAATGGTGATTATTATATCCCAGTTGAGGTAGCAATAGCTTCGGAATCTTTCAAAAAATGGGCAGAAGATGAAACGAAGCAAAAGGTTGTTTATGATGGTAAGAAGACAATTGTTGCTCTTAAGTGGAAAGGGATTTCTTTAAAAGGTGTCAACTTTGATGTGTTAATTGCAGCCTACTTATTAAACCCATCCGCAACATTCGACGATGTAGCTGGAGTTGCGAAAACAAAAGGATTAACAATTGTTCAAACTGATGAGAGTGTTTATGGTAAGGGTGCCAAACGATCTATACCTACTGAAGACAAGCTTAGTGAGCATCTCGTTCGTAAAAGCAAAGCAATCGATTTGTTAAAAGAAAAGCTTGAGGATGAACTTGAAAGTAATGATCAATCATCATTATTTTATGACTTAGAACTCCCGCTATCAGTCATACTTGCTGAAATGGAAGCAACAGGTATTAAAGTGGATGTTGAACGTTTAAAGGATATGGGAAAGGATCTAGCGGAACAATTATCGATTCTTGAAGTGAAAATTCACGAACATGCAGGAGAGTCATTTAATATTAATTCTCCTAAACAGCTTGGGATCATCTTATTTGAGAAATTAAATCTTCCAGTTATTAAAAAAACGAAGACAGGATACTCAACCTCTGCAGATGTGTTAGAAAAACTTGAAGAAAAACACGGAATTGTTAGAGAAATCCTTCATTATCGTCAACTTGGAAAAATACAGTCAACCTATATTGAGGGATTATTAAAGGTTGTTCATAAAAATACAGACAAGGTTCATACTCGATTCAATCAAGTATTAACGACAACAGGACGACTTAGTTCAATTGATCCTAACCTGCAAAATATCCCGATACGACTTGAAGAAGGTAAAAAAATCCGCCAAGCTTTTGTTCCTTCTGAAAAGGATTGGGTGATATTTGCAGCTGATTATTCACAAATTGAATTACGTGTGTTAGCTCATATTGCGAACGACAAAAACCTTGTCGAAGCCTTTCAGAATGATTTAGATATCCATACGAAAACCGCAATGGAGGTTTTCCATGTTGATGCAGAAGAAGTCACTTCTAACATGAGAAGACAGGCTAAGGCAGTTAACTTTGGGATTGTATACGGAATTAGTGATTATGGTCTATCTCAAAGTTTGGGGATTAATCGAAAAGAAGCAGGAGAATTTATTAAACGCTACCTGACTACTTTTGTTGGAGTTCAAGAGTATATGGAAGATATTGTCGTTAATGCGAGGGAAAAGGGCTATGTGAAAACACTACTTCAGCGTAGACGATATATACCTGAAATTACTAGCAGTAACTTTAATTTACGTAGTTTTGCAGAAAGAACGGCTATGAATACACCAATTCAAGGTAGTGCAGCAGATATTATTAAGAAGGCTATGATCGATATGGCTGCAAGGTTGAAGCAAGAAAATATTCAAGCTAGATTATTGTTGCAAGTACATGATGAATTAATATTTGAAGCTCCAAGAGAGGAAATTGCAATATTAGAAAAAATTGTACCTGATGTTATGGAAAATACAGTGGAATTAAATGTACCGTTGAAGGTGGATTATTCTTATGGAGATTCTTGGTATGACGCTAAATAGATAGTCAACAAACTGCGTAATAATGAGAGAGTTTTTTCGTTACATTTTTATTATAAGGAAGTGAAGGTATGCCTGAGTTGCCAGAAGTTGAAACCGTTAGACGAACACTGCTACAGTTGGTGAAGGGGAAAAGAATAAATAAAGTTACAATACACTGGCCAAAAATAATTAAGAAACCTGTTGATATCGAGCAATTTCAGGATGCTTTAATTGGTCAAACAATTAATGATGTAAATCGTAGAGGTAAGTTTTTGAAGATTATCCTCGATGATTACGTACTTGTCTCTCACTTAAGAATGGAGGGGCGATATGGGTTGTTTCAACCCGAAGATGAATATGATAAGCATACACATGTTATTTTTGGGTTTTCTGATCAATCTGAATTACGTTATAAGGATGTACGGAAATTTGGTACAATGCACCTTTTTAAAAAAGGGGGAGAAGAAAATGAACTTCCTCTATCTCAGCTAGGACCTGAACCATTTTCTGAACAATTTACGAATGCTTATTTAGTACAAAGATTAAAGAAAACGACTCGCAAAATCAAAGCAGTATTATTAGATCAATCAGTTGTTGTGGGGCTTGGTAACATTTATGTAGACGAGGCCTTGTTTCGTTCAGGAATACATCCAGAAAGGATCGCAAGTCAATTAACCACAGACGAATATAAACGATTGCATTGCGAAATAATTTCAACACTTGGAGAAGCCGTAGAACAAGGTGGAAGCACAATCCGCTCCTATGTTAATACTCAAGGAGAAATTGGCATGTTTCAACTTCAATTATTTGTATACGGTAGAAAAGATGAACCTTGTAAAAAATGTGGGACACCCCTTACAAAGACCGTTGTAGGAGGGAGAGGGACCCATTTTTGTGAGAAATGTCAGAAATAAGAAAGTGGGTAAAAAACACAATTTGTGTTTTTTGCCTTTTTTTAGATTCTTTTCTAATCGTTTATTGCTGTAGACTTGCACGAAGATTAGCATGATTAGAAAAGTAAAAGTTCTTACGAAAAAAAGCCTCTTATTGCAATGGTTAAGTCTAAGATTGGGAATGAAAAAGTCTTGCCCCTTCATATAGTATTCAAGGAATAGAATATTTTATCTGAAACCTTCTTTAACACAATCTGGGCGATTTTCATACACTATGTTAGCAATCAGAAGGAAGGGGCTAGGCTAGTATGTTACAAATGGCATCACTATTGTTATTAGCGTTCGCAGTAAGCTTAGATAGCTTTTCAGTGGGTTTCACGTATGGTATACGAAAGATGAGAATTCCATTTAAGTCAATTTTCATCATTGCGTGTTGCTCTGCAGTTACTTTGTTAGTTGCAATGTTAGTTGGAGATCTAATGACAAAAATATTCCCTATGTATCTAACTGAGAGGCTCGGTGGGGTTATTCTTGTTCTAATAGGTGCGTGGGTGCTATACCAATTTTTTAGACCTGGAAAGGATCTAGCCGATGAAGAAAGGGAAATAGAGAAAACATTAATTAATTTCGAAATAAAAACACTTGGGATAGTCGTGAATATTTTAAGGAAACCTATGTCGGCAGATATTGATAAATCAGGTACCATCACAGGAATAGAAGCGTTCTTACTTGGAGTGGCTTTATCTTTAGATGCTTTTGGTGCAGGGATTGGTGCTGCTTTATTAGGATACTCACCAATGATTATGAGTGTTTTGGTGGCAGTGATGAGTTCTTTGTTTGTCTATATTGGACTTAAATCTGGCCATATCTTTTCGAGATTTTCCTGGGTCGACAAATTTTCTTGCTTACCGGGTATTATCCTTATTATGATAGGGATATGGAAACTTTAAGTAATGGAGGCTATTTAGTGACGTATGTAATTGGGTTAACAGGTGGAATTGCTAGTGGGAAAAGTACAGTTTCTAACATGTTTCGTAGCAGAGGTATCCGAGTTATCGATGCAGATCTTATTTCTAGAGAAGTAGTTGAAGTAGGAAAGCCAGCTTATCACCAGATCTGTGAAACGTTCGGTGAAGAAATTCTTCATAAAAACAGAACAATCAATCGGGAAAAATTAGGGGGAATTATTTTTTCTGATGAAAAGAAACGCCAGCAACTAAATAATATTGTTCATCCTGCAGTTCGGGAGGAAATGCTCAAACAGACACAGGAAGAAAAAGATAAAAAAGCAAAAGCAGTAGTACTGGATATCCCATTATTATTTGAAAGCAATTTATCTTATATGGTAGATCGTACAGTCCTTGTATATGTTGATGCAGGAACTCAATTAGAGCGGTTAATGGAAAGAAACGGCTATCAGAAGAGTGAAGCATTGAGTAGGATTAGCTCTCAAATGCCTCTTAAGGAGAAATTAACAAGGGCAGATATCGTGATTAATAACAATGGGTCTATTGAAGAGACGGAGTCACAGTTGCAAGCATTACTACAAGATTTAATTTAAAGCAGTGACAACTAGTCTATAGACAAATTGATAAGTATTCCTAATTAACATAAATAAAATATAGAACGTTGAAACGATGATGGATATGGCCAAATTAGAATGGAAGCATAAGGAATCAGCTATATTTTTCTAGGATTCACCCTTTAACTATTATCTGTTTTTTGAAAAAGTGTATTGCAAAAGATATGTAAACAAAGTATACTATTTTTCGTGAACTTCTTATTTAAAGCTAGGTGTTTAGGCTACTTAAAGGGTTAGGACCTCTCTGGACTAACTTTCCCCCGTGGTAGTTTTCATATACCATTAAGCAAAGAAATTCATGTATAAAATAGTTAAAGGGGGATCCATGAATATGGAAACAATGGGAAGACACGTAATCTCAGAATTATGGGGTTGCGATTTTGATAAGCTTAATGACATGGATTATATCGAAAAAACATTTGTAAATGCTGCATTAAAATCAGGTGCTGAAATTAGAGAGGTTGCTTTTCATAAATTTGCTCCTCAAGGAGTAAGTGGGGTTGTTATCATTTCAGAATCACATTTAACGATCCACAGTTTTCCGGAGCACGGTTATGCTAGTATAGATGTTTATACTTGTGGTGATTTAAATCCTAACATTGCGGCAGATCACATTGCGGAATCCTTAGGTGCCCAAACTCGTGAAAACATAGAAATACCTAGAGGGATGGGGCCAGTGCAAATACAACAAGCACAGGTTAAAGCTCTCTAATGTAGATGTCTCTCCCTAAGCTTTGCTTTGGGAGTAGAGTATCCCTCAACACTTTAAGAGTGAATCAATGGAGAAAAGCATTAATTATATGAAAAATATCGAAAATTAAACATAAAAAAGACCGAGGTGCTGATTATTTAATCATCACCTCTTTTTATTGTTGGAAATATTCAGTATGATAGAGTTAGCATAACTTTGATCAATATTCCAAATATATATAATAAAGGGGAAAAGAGTATGAGTTTCTTAAATAAGTTAAAAGATATCTTTAGTACACATCAAGAAACACGTGAAAAACATTATAATCCAGATTTGAAGAGTCATTATTATAAAACTACATATAAAAAAGCTTTACAATCAGTAAAATCTATTATTGAAGAAACAAATGGCATGACGGTAACCTCTATTTCTGAAGATCGTGGAGAAATGAGCGTAAACATTGATCGTCCTAGAAAAGCCTTTTTGATTGTAACTGTAGTGGCCGTTCGTCCATATGAGACAGCAATTGATTTTACTGTAACTACAAATACGTTTTTACCCACAGACTTCGGCTATAGCAAAAAGGTCATTCTAAATCTGTATAAACAACTTGATCAAAAGGAAACATTTGTTGGAACAGGCAGAAGTAACTAAAGTTCTTTAAAACATTTTTAAAATATTTTTAATATCAGATTTATATATTGTAATTAGTTTAGTGCTAGCTACAGCAGTCAACTTTGAAACAGTCGGATGCGGAGGGAAAAAGCAACCCACCTTTTCTATCCGGCTGAACAAGGTGCTTGCGCTTTTCTTATTTGCCATTTTGATAGGAGCTGGTTAAATGAAATGTCCTTCGTGTCAGCATAATGGTACAAGGGTTCTTGACTCAAGACCTGTAGATGAAGGCAGATCGATTAGACGCCGCCGCGAATGTGAAGAATGTCAATATCGCTTTACGACATTTGAAAAGGTTGAAGAATTTCCGTTAATTGTTGTGAAAAAGGATGGGACAAGGGAAGAGTTTAATCGCGATAAAATATTAAGAGGCTTAATAAAGGCCTGTGAAAAAAGGCCAGTACCATTACAAAAATTAGAAGATATTGTTCATGAAATAGAAAAAGAACTTAGAAATCAAGGTGTTTCCGAAGTGGACAGCGAGTTAGTCGGAGAAATGGTGATGGACAGGCTTGCAAAAATTGACGAAGTAGCATATGTTCGCTTCGCGTCTGTTTATCGACAATTTAAAGATATTAATGTTTTTATTGAAGAATTAACAGACCTTATAAAAAAAGTTAGGTGAACTGCAAAGAGAGCTAGAGAAGAAGCGTTTCTTCAAGCTCTTTTTTCAGTGGTAAGTTACTATTTATAGGCTCTTTTCTAAAAATTTTTTTGTTGCTATCAAAACGGTTAAGTATATAAAGAAGTACTTATTACGAAAAACAACAACTTTTTAGAGATCACCTATTTATAAGACCGATGCGTCTAACTTAAATTAAGTGATAAGCTTTTCTTCAATAATGAATTTTTAACAATATTTAAACTTCATTTCCGCTTGTTGGGGAACCGTGGAGCTTTTGCATTCTAATAGGAGGGTTTGAAGGAGATGGATCCATATTGGAAAGAGTTGCTAGCAATAGATCGTTATACAGTAAAAAGCAGCTCAGTACTTCAAGATTTAGACCGAAAAATTATAACACTACTCTATCAACCGCTCATCGGTTCTAAATGCTTCAGCCTTTATATGACATTGTGGGGGGAGTTAGAACAAAATCGGATTTGGGGCGAAGAAACCACTCATCATAGTTTAATGACGATCATGCAAAGTAACTTGCATGATATATACCAAGAACGTTTGAAACTGGAAGGACTGGGTCTTTTAAAGTCATATTTAGTTGAGACCGATGAGTTTAAGCGATTTGTTTATGAATTACAAGCACCATTAAGACCAGATGAGTTTTTTCAGGATGGTGTTTTAAATATCTATCTTTACAATCGAGTCGGAAAAAATAAATTTTCTCATTTAAAACGATTCTTCTCAGATCAACAATTAGAAGATGGTATGAAAGACGTTACAAAAACATTTAATGATATATTTGATTCTGGACAGTCTGCAGAAATGATTGCTAGAGTAAATCAAGAGACATTAAACGATTTATCACCAAATAATGGACGGGAATTTATGCAGACAAATAAACGCGCCGACATGACGTTCTCTGATGATGCCTTCGATTTTGACTTGTTCTTCTCAGGGCTATCTGACGCAATCATTCCTGCTAAAGCTATTACACCATCTGTAAAAGAGGTTGTAAAAAAGATAGCATTCTTGTATGGAATTAACGCAGTAGATATGAAAAATGTGATTATGAATAGTATTGATCAAAATGATAATATAGACATAGAGCTATTCAGAAAAGCTGCAAGAGATTGGTATCAATTCCGTCATGGAGATGAACTTCCTGGATTATTAGATAAAATTCAACCAGCTTATTCGAGAACAGTAAAGTCTGAGAAACAACGTTCACAGGAAGAGGAAGTGATTTATCAGTTAGAGATCATTTCACCTAGACAGTTTTTAACAGATCTTTCTGAGGGTGCGCTACCGACTACTGGCGATTTGCAAATTATAGAAGAAGTTATGCTTCAGCAAAAGTTGGAAGCAGGTGTAGTGAATGTATTGATTTACTACGTGATGCTAAAAACAGATATGAAGTTAACTCGGGGTTACGTTCAAAAGATAGCAAGCCATTGGGCAAGAAAAAAGGTAACGACAGTAAAAGAAGCTATGGCGCTTGCCAAGCAAGAGCACCGACAATATCAACAATGGGCAGAAGAAAAGACAACGAAGAAACCAGCTACTTACAAAAAGGCCCCTATACGCAAGGAGATGCTACCTTCGTGGTTAAATGAAGATGAAACCATTGATGAAAACAAAGATGTGAAATCAGATAATGATGATCTTTCACAAGTAGATCGTGAAAAATTCGAAATGGAAAAAAAGAAATTATTTGATCGAATTAAAAAATACAAGAATAATAAAACAGACGGTTAACAGGAGATTTTCAATTACAATGTAATACTTCAAATAAATAATCGATATGGGCACGTGTAGAGTCTAAATCTAAGTATTGAGTCTTTGAAAAACGCTGAGGGTAGTAAGAAAGAAGGTGAAGAAGAATGGAGCACATGAGTAATTCCTTTAAAAATTTAACTAATCGGCCAGGTTTTAATGACCGCTATAAAGAGCTAAAAAAACAGGTGTTAAATCATCCTGAAATTCAAGCGTTTATAACAAATCACGCATCTGAAATAGAAGATGGGATGATTGATAGAAGTATGGGGAAGCTTTTTGAGTTTATCAATCAAAGCAAAAATTGTGAAATATGTCCTTCGCTATCAGAATGTAAGAACCTTTTAGGCGGTTATCATCCTCATTTAGTGATCCAGGGGAGAATCATTGACCTAAAATATGATAAATGTCCTTCAAAGGAAGCGCATGATGAACGAAAAAAGCATGAGTCACTTATTAAAAGTATGTATATTCCAAAAGATATTTTAGAAGCGCAGTTTGATAAAATCGAAGTGGAAATGGACGAAGCAAGTCGTTTTAAGGCAATAAGTATGGCACAGGATTTTGTTGAAAAATATAATAGTGGGGATCGCTCAAAGGGTTTGTATTTTTATGGATCCTTTGGTGTCGGGAAAACATATATATTAGGAGCAATTGCGAATGAATTGGCTTCACATAAAGTATCTTCAATGCTTGTGTATGTACCCGAGTTTATGAGAGAACTGAAAGGATCATTTCAAGATTCTTCTTTAGATAGAAAATTAGATGCTGTTAAAAAGATACCAGTGTTAATGCTTGATGACTTGGGTGCAGAATCTATGTCAAGCTGGATGAGGGATGAGATATTGGGGACTATTTTACAATTTCGCATGCTTGAAAATTTACCAACATTTTTTTCGTCGAATTTTAATTTAAAACAACTTCAGCATCATTTGTCGTTTTCTCAGCGTGGTGAAGAAGAACCGGTAAAAGCTGCTAGAATCATGGAACGTATCAAACATATGGCTATCCCAATTGAGTTGGTTGGTAGAAACCGCCGAGATTAATATCCTATTCAAACTTTATAAGTTTATTTTGTACCTGTCCATTATAGTAGACAGGTACTTTTTATTGTCTATCTAGAAATTTTTTAATTAGATTTCACATTCATATTTAGGACATTACAGCTCTAAGTGAAATTTTTTAAAAGCTTGAGTATAAAGAAGCCCTAATTTGAAAAGTAAAGGTAAGTATGAAAAAAACATTTCTGAAATAACCTTTTTATGATTTCTTTTACTTCTAATTAAAGATGTTCCCCCATATACATAGAATCAGATATTGGCAAAAAAAGGGGGACAAACATGCTTGAGATATTATTAGGGTCTCCGAAAGAGGCAAAATTGATTTATTCCATTTTTCGTACGATGTGTAAAGGCTATGAAACAGAACTCCAAATTGTTAATCAACAAAGTATAAAAATCAGCCCGGAAATTTGGGATGTAACAATAGAAAAGCTAGTTATACCAGGGCTTATCCAATTTATTATTGATCATAAAGAGCATCAAATCATGGGAAGGATCATTAAGGATTTTTACTTTTTTCTAGAAGAAGAGGAGCAGCAGCAAATCATACATATAGCTCAATCAATTATTGAGGGTGAACGAACAGATATACCTAGAGTTGATCATTCTTTCCCAAGGGATGTCATTTTAAGAGATGCGTTAGAAGGTTTTTTGAAGCCTGATTTGTATTTTAGTTTCACATCATTTCAACAATTCCGTCTGCACAAGTATATTGCAAGAATACAAGAGTATGTTGAAGTTGCAATTGAAGAGTATAAGCTTGAACAGGAATATCAAAGTTTTATTCAAAGTTTACGCGACTATCTCATAACTAGGAATGCTGTTATAGAAAAACTTTCAATTGTTCATGATCATAAAAACTTCTTTGTTTATAAGGCAAAACAAGTGATGCCAGAAAATGAATTAGTAACTTATATTGATAAGACATTTGTTCATCAACATCCAATGTACATTGATTCTAAGTTGTTAGGTCCGATTGTTTCAATTGCCCCCAAACAGATTTTTCTGTATACGAATGATCCATTCGATGGTATGGTTCAAACCATTCAAAATATATTCCAAGAAAGAGTAAGTTTACAAAAACGGAATGAATTTCAAACTGAATTACATTGATTTGATGTTTAATGTCTTCATACATACTAATTGATTGTTGCTTTAAACATAAAGGTGATTATTCCTTTCAATCAGGAATTTATATTATATGTTAAGTGACTATTGTGATAAAAAACCAATGGGACTGCGGATTTTTGTGAAATCAACTTGATTTTCAGAAAAAAACAATTTATAATACGATGTAATTATAAAGTAACAACCCAAATAAATTATCAGTATTGATAAGGATATGAGTTTGTTTTTTACGGTTCCCAGAGAGGGAAGGATGTGCTGTAACCTTCCTAACACGATCAACAAACTTACCACCTTTAAACTTCAGTTGTGAACAGAGTATCAAGTAATAACTGACGGTCTTCCCGTTATCGATGTTAAGCCAAACCTAACCTATTCCGTATTGATAAATAGAGCGTGAGTAGTAGACATTTTATGATGTATTAATCAAAAGTCTTAGGTATTGGGAACAAGGGTGGAACCACGATCCATTGACTAGAGTTTAACTCGTCCCTTCTTTTAGGGGCGAGTTTTATTTGTTTTGGAGCGGAAATAGCTCCACAGACTAGTAAGGTGCTTAAAGTCCTATTGTTTTATTAGAGACTTAATTATGCGCTTTTAGTATCTCAACTTATAAGGAGTGAACAAGGATGTCAGACGTTATAAAAATTGCGTTTCCAGACGGAGCTGTGAAGGAGTTTGCAAAAGGCACCACTACTGAAGAGATTGCGGCATCCATTAGCCCAGGTCTAAAAAAGAAATCACTTGCAGGAAAATTAAATGATCAATTAATTGATTTGCGCACACCGATCCAACAAGATGGAAAATTTGAGATCGTGACACAAGATAGTAACGAAGCTCTAGAAATTATGCGCCATTCAACAGCTCATTTAATGGCACAAGCTTTAAAACGCATTTATAAGGATCATTCAATAAAACTAGGTATTGGACCAGTAATTGAAAATGGTTTTTATTATGATATTGATATGGAGCAA
Source organism: Metabacillus sp. GQ13 (assembly GCF_059758525.1). Classification (NCBI taxonomy): domain Bacteria; kingdom Bacillati; phylum Bacillota; class Bacilli; order Caryophanales; family Bacillaceae; genus Metabacillus; species Metabacillus sp. GQ13. The sequence continues at coordinate 217,846 of NZ_JCAXET010000003.1, read as the reverse complement.
GCTATTACACCTGAGGATTTACCAGCTATCGAAAAAGAAATGAAGAAAATTGTTAACGAAAACCTTGAAATTGTTCGTAGAGAGGTTAGTCGTGAAGAAGCTAAGCGGCGATTTGAAGAACTGCATGATCCTCTCAAGCTTGAACTACTAGAAATTATTCCAGAAGGTGAAGCCGTTTCAATATATGAGCAGGGTGAATTTTTTGACTTATGCCGAGGTGTACATTTGCCTTCAACAGGAAAAATTAAAGAGTTTAAACTTTTAAGTGTTGCTGGTGCATACTGGCGTGGTGATAGCAAAAATAAAATGCTTCAACGTATATATGGAACAGCTTTCTTCAAGAAAAGTGAATTAGATGAACATTTACGTATTTTAGAAGAAGCTAAGGAACGTGATCACCGTAAACTAGGGAAGGAATTAGGTTTATTTACTTCCTCACAAAAAGTTGGTCAAGGGTTACCGCTTTGGCTTCCAAAAGGTGCAACGATTCGCCGAATAGTCGAGCGCTATATTGTCGATAAAGAAGAAAGATTAGGCTATAACCATGTCTATACTCCTGTATTAGGAAGTGTGGAATTATATAAAACGTCTGGTCACTGGGATCATTATCAAGAGGATATGTTTCCGGTAATGGAGATGGACAACGAAGATTTGGTCCTACGTCCAATGAACTGCCCACACCATATGATGGTGTATAAAAATGATATACACAGTTACCGAGAGCTGCCAATACGAATAGCAGAGTTAGGCATGATGCATCGTTATGAAATGTCTGGCGCATTATCAGGTTTACAGCGGGTCCGTGGAATGACATTAAATGATGCCCATATTTTTGTTCGCCCAGATCAAATAAAGGATGAATTTATCCGAGTTGTCCGCTTGATTGAAGCTGTATATAAAGATTTTGGCATTGAAGACTATTCATTCAGATTATCCTATCGTGACCCAGAGGATAAGGAAAAGTACTTTGATGATGATCAGATGTGGGAAAAAGCTCAAAGCATGTTAAAAGATGCAATGGATGAATTAGGCCATGATTATTTTGAAGCTGATGGTGAAGCTGCTTTTTACGGACCGAAACTAGACGTACAAGTAAGAACAGCACTAGGGAAGGATGAAACACTTTCGACTGTTCAGTTGGATTTCTTGCTTCCTGAAAAGTTTGAGTTAAACTATGTTGGAGAAGATGGCAAGCAACATCGTCCCGTCGTTATCCACCGTGGTGTTGTTTCAACAATGGAACGTTTTATAGCATTCTTAATTGAAGAATATAAAGGGGCATTTCCAACATGGCTCGCACCAGTACAGGTTCAAGTTATACCTGTATCACCAGCTATTCATTTGGATTATGCAAAACAAGTACAAGAACAGCTCAGAGAAGCTGGCTTACGTGTTGAATTAGACGCCCGTGATGAAAAAATCGGCTATAAGATTCGTGAATCACAAATGCAAAAAATTCCTTATATGCTTGTAGTTGGCGATAATGAGATTACTGACAAAGCTGTTAACGTTCGTAAATATGGTGAGCAAAAGTCAGAAACTGTTCCTTTTGATCAATTTCTATTAGATATTCAACAGGAAGTTAAGAAATAAAGGAAACGATTGAAGAAGTTTGCTAGGCATGATAATCGATCATAATTTGGCTAAAAACCGTGCTTAGCATGGTTTATCTAACAAATGATAGGTATGAAATGCTAACTGAACTTCTAGTTGTATACAGATTTTCATAAAAAAATGTTGCAACAAAGTATAGCATTTGGTAGAATAAAATATGTTGTTAAAACAAACAGTGATTACTTGCAATGTTTTTGTTTAGGTGCTATAATAACCAAGGTAATTGAATAGTTTCATTTAAAACAAGTAGAAGCACCCGCTTCTCACCTGATTGACACATCCGTTTTGTAGTTAGCAGGTTACGATGAATTCTTAGTATACAATCGTAGTGTGGGTGCTTTAGGCATCCACGCTTTTTTATTTTCAAAAAATAAAAAAACCAGATACTACAAAATTGGATTTGAAAACTACTATTCAGTTTTAAAAAACCTTGGAGGTGGCTAATTATTAGCAAAGATATGATGGTTAATGACGGAATTCGTGCTCGTGAGGTTCGTTTAATTGGTGCCGATGGAGAGCAGCTTGGGATTAAATCTCGCCAAGAGGCGTTGGAAATTGCTACTAGATCTAACCAAGATTTAGTTATGGTTGCACCAACAGCTAAGCCTCCTGTATGCCGCATCATGGATTACGGAAAATTCCGTTTTGAACAGCAAAAGAAAGACAAAGAGGCACGTAAAAATCAAAAGATTATCAATTTAAAAGAGGTTCGTTTGAGCCCAACAATTGATGAACATGACTTTAATACAAAGCTTCGAAATGCACGTAAGTTCTTGGAAAAGGGCGATAAAGTTAAAGCGTCTATTCGCTTTAAAGGTCGTGCAATTACACATAAAGGAATTGGTCAGAAGGTTCTTGATCGATTTTCTACTGAATGTGCAGACTTAAGTACAATTGAATCACATCCAAAAATGGATGGGCGAAGTATGTTCTTAGTTCTTGCACCTAAAAATGAAAAGCAATAATACTTAAGGAGGAATACCTTATGCCAAAAATGAAAACACACCGTGGAGCAGCGAAACGTTTCAAAAAGACCGGATCTGGTAAACTTAAACGTTCACATGCATACACTAGTCACTTATTCGCCAATAAATCTACAAAAGCTAAACGTAAATTACGTAAATCAACTGTAGTAAGCAAAGGCGATTTCAAACGCATTCGTCATTTATTAGATAACATCAAATAATCGAAACATCGTAATATAGGAGGGAATTTACATGCCAAGAGTAAAAGGCGGTATCGTTTCACGTAAACGTCGTAAAAAGGTATTAAAATTAGCTAAAGGTTATTTCGGTTCTAAACATACATTATACAAAGTTGCTAACCAACAAGTAATGAAGTCTCTAATGTATGCTTATCGTGACCGTCGTCAGAAAAAACGCGACTTCCGTAAGCTTTGGATTACTCGTATCAACGCAGCTGCTCGTATTAACGGTCTTTCATATAGCCGTTTAATGCACGGTTTAAAGCTTGCAGGTATTGAAGTAAACCGTAAAATGCTTGCTGAATTAGCAGTAGCTGACGAAAGAGCATTTGCTCAATTAGCTGATGCTGCAAAGTCTCAACTTAACAAATAATTAAACATTCAAAAGGGTTGACTCAGATGATGAGTCAACTCTTTTTTGTGAGAGTTTGTCGGATAATGTTGAATGATCGATTGCCTCCTCATATTGGATGATATAATGAATACTTGGACGATAAAAACAGAAAAAGTGGACAATAAATGAAGTAAATCCGACCATAAACTCCGATATACCGACAATTAACAGTTATAGGGGCTTATATGTGAGTTGTAGATTTACAATTTAAGCGGGAAGGAGAATACTTTTTGACGTACATACTGGTTTATTACCTCTTAATTAATAGCGTAAGTTTCTTTATCATGGGTGCTGATAAAAAACGGGCAAGGCGAGGTGAATGGAGAATTAAAGAAGCAACTTTATGGTGGCTAGCCGTATTAGGTGGTGCGGTTGGTGGTTTAATTGGAATGAGAAGATATCGTCATAAAACAAAGCACACATCATTTAAATTTGGTTTCCCTGTCATCGCAATTATACAGTTGCTACTTTTTATCTATATCATAAATCAATTGGCATAAACTTAAAGTTATTTCGTAAAATAAATCGTACACTACAAACCTCTTTGAACTGCATACAAGAAAGTGGTGATTACGATTGAACTTTCAACATCATCCGTTTTAGCAGTAATTCAAACGACAGGATACTTTGCGCCGCTTGCTTTTATTTTGTTTCATATCGTTAGGCAGTTTTTATTTATTCCAGTTGCAGTTGTATGTGTTGCTGGTGGAATGTTATTTGGAGTGGAGCTAGGTTCTATTTATTCTACTATAGGCTTAACTGGAGCGAGCATTACATTTTATTTGATTTCTAAAGTTTTCCCAACTTTGATTCAAAGGTTTACGAAAATGAGAATGAAATGGATAGGAACTTATACTAATTTATCAATATATCAAATCGTCCTTTTACGGATGATCCCGCTTATTAACTTTTCGCTAATCTCGCTATGTATTTTAGAAAAGGCAAAAACGTTTCGTCGTTATGCAAAGCTTTCGTTATTAACTCATATTCCTGCAGCTTTTTGTTTTACTTTTCTCGGCTCAAAAATACAGACTTTGTCACCTGTCCTATTAATAGCTATTTTTGTATTACTACTTGTTCTTGTATATGTTTTAAGAGAAAAGCAGGCTTTAATCAAATGGAATGATTTTTTTGTTAGAGAAAAAGCATGATGGAAGGTTATTGCAAACATTCTAATCATATTGTGTGAATTTAGTAACAGCTACAACAATCTAATAAGCTTCAAATAGCAAAAAAGGTCTGACCTTTCAATTCAAACATCAATATATAAAGCCTCTTTCTAGTAAGGAATCTTTATATAATTGTAATTGAGGGGCAGACCCTTTGGTATTGAGGTAACCTCTTTTATTTCCTTAATGTTCTCTTTTCTTCACAAGTAATTCTTTTATCGGACTTTTCCAGTCTACTTTTGCATAAGGATATTCCTGTTTAACTTGCTCTTCGATATGTGTGAAATCCTCAAGTGTTAACCCTTGTAATCTGCTAGATGACTTGGCCCAAATAAAGATCGAGACAACTTCAAAAGCATTTGTGGTTGTACCTAAATACTTTTCACCTTCAAATAAAACACCATTATACGTTAACATGAAGTTTTTCCGCACATTATCTTTATCATCAAAAAAATAAAATTGTTTTTGTTCATGGGCTAATTCTAGCTTTCGTTTTGGATTAAATATATATTTAAATCCAGAATAGATAAGGAATAGAATCAAAGCAATTAATAATAATCGTAATAACAAGACAATCATGTCATTCCCCTCCCGAGGACATTTTTCCTTATATACGATTCACAATAGAAAAAGGTTTCAAGTTTTTTTAAATTTGTTATACTTTTTTTAGGAATATATGTGGCTCTTTACTAAAATGTTGTTTATTTACTTACTTCTATTTCCTCACTATACGTATCTGAAAATTTTCTTGAAGTTATGAAAAAATAGGAATAACTGCCTTGTCTCTAAAGGATATCAGGTAATTCCAGTAAACAATAGTAGAACTAAAAAAAGCCGATAATGAATAATGGAGGAAAAAACAGATGGATTTAACGGAGCTATTTTCAATGCAGCGGGTTTTAGATGAAAAAATTGAAACCCAACATCAGTTACAAGATGAACCACTAATAGAGCGTAAAATTTTAGCGCTTTTAGTCGAGGTAGGAGAGTTAGCAAATGAGACTAGATGCTTTAAATTTTGGAGCTTGAAGCCACCTGCGTCAATAAATGTCATATTAGAAGAATATGTTGATGGAATTCACTTTATCTTGTCATTAGGTTTAGAAATAAATATTGAGGTAACATTAAGCGTTGAACCTATTCAGGATGAACGCAATGTGACAGAACAATTTTTAAGAGTGTACGAAGTGGTTCATGCTTTTAAAGAGGAACAAACAATCAGATCGTACAAAAATATGTTAGCAGAATATGTTTTCTTAGGTCAGTTATTAGGGTTCACAAATGAGCAGGTAATTGAAGCTTATATGACAAAAAATGAAGTAAATCATGTGAGACAACAACAAGGGTATTAACTCTTCTTAGGTAGAACATTTCTCATCCTAAATGACTTCATGTATACTAAAATAATAATCGTGTTTTATTGAAGGAGGCTACATAATGACAAAGCTAGATGAAACATTAACAATGCTCAAGGATCTTACGGATGCTAGAGGTATTCCTGGTAATGAACGTGAAGTCCGTGGAGTCATGAAGAAATACATACAAGAGTATTCTGATGAAGTTTTCACTGACAATTTAGGAAGTTTAGTTGCTAAGAAGGTCGGATTAGAAAATGGTCCTAAAATAATGATCGCTGGACATTTAGATGAAGTCGGCTTTATGATTACCCAGATTGATGATAAAGGGTTTCTACGCTTTCAAACAGTAGGTGGTTGGTGGTCACAAGTTATGCTTGCCCAACGTGTGACGATTGTTACGAAGAAAGGTGATGTAACAGGAATCATTGGCTCAAAGCCACCACATATCCTTTCTCCAGACGCACGGAAAAAGCCTGTAGAGATCAAGGATATGTTCATTGATATCGGTGCTTCTAGTCGTGATGAAGCTATGGAGTTTGGAGTGAAACCAGGTGATCAAGTTGTTCCATATTTTGAATTCACCGTGATGAATAATGAAAAGATGCTTCTTGCAAAAGCGTGGGATAACCGTATAGGTTGTGCGATTGCAATCGATGTATTAAAAAATTTAAACGGTATAGATCATCCAAATGTCGTTTATGGAGTAGGTACAGTACAAGAGGAAGTTGGATTACGAGGAGCGCGTACATCTGCGAACCTTATTGAACCTGATATTGCCTTTGGTGTAGATGTAGGAATAGCTGGAGACACACCGGGAGTATCTGATAAAGAAGCATCAAGTAGAATGGGTGAAGGACCACAAATCATCCTTTATGATGCATCCATGGTATCCCATAAAGGGTTACGTGATTTAGTAACAGATACGGCAGATGAATTGGATATCCCATATCAATTTGACGCAATCGCTGGCGGTGGTACAGATTCAGGTGCAATTCATATTTCAGCAAACGGTGTGCCTGCACTATCGATTACAATTGCTACTCGTTATATTCACTCACATGCTGCGATGCTGCATCGTGATGACTATGAAAATGCTGTGAAGTTAATTACAGAAGTTGTGAAACGATTGGATCGTAAAACAGTTGATAAAATAACGTTTGATTAATTAAAAAATAAAAAAGCTGGGGACTTTCGCCCAGCTTTTTATTGTAAGAAAATATAAAAAACTTGTACGGAGGATAAACGGTTGATGGCCTGCACGATAAGACAACATTATCCTTTGCGATCTTCGTGTTTTCATAACCTCATAACAACTGTAGGTTCATCCATCACCGAATGATCTCTCGCGTTATTTTTATTACTTACTTTTTCAACCCCTGCTCTAAGGTAGTTAGCATCTCCTGCTTGTCTTGTTCATTCGCATTTTGCCAGATAACTTCAAATAATACGCCTAATCCTGGTAACATCTTTTCTTCGCCACTTTGAATAGCATCAATGATTGTATCTTCTAGCTGACCTTGATCATTTCCTGATACATTTGTGATAACGGCATGTCGTAAATTTAAGTCCATTTTGTTCACACTCCTTTAAATTTCTATGTAGCTAATAATAGCGTTTGTTAAACAACTAAGAATTATGTATGATTAGTTAGAGAAAATGGATATGTTTGCAAAGGAGTTTTCCTGTGGATCGAATTGAATCAATTAAAAATCAAAAAGTAAAGCAATGGAGAAAGTTACATACTAAAAAGGAGCGCGAAGCCACAAGTACATTTTTAATTGAAGGGTTTCATTTAGTTGAAGAAGCCTTAAAAACCAAAGAAATGATAAAGGATTTAATTGTTTCTGAGGATTCAACATTACCAACGCATTGGAATGTCGATTCTTTAAATATAACACTGGTCACAAAGGAAATTATGAAGGCAATCAGTGATACTGAAGCTCCACAAGGAGTTGCGGCCGTTTGTGAATATCAAAAACAACAAACTGCAAATAATTGGGAAAAGATTCTCTTTGTTGACAGTGTCCAAGACCCTGGAAATTTAGGGACAATTATTCGCACAGCAGATGCCGCAGGTATAGACGGAATTATTTTAGGTGAAGGTACTGTTGACCACTTTAATTCCAAAGTAATTCGTTCAAGCCAAGGTTCGATCTTCCATTTACCAATTGTAAATGGAAATTTATTAGAGTGGATACAAGTCTATAAGAAAAAAAGCATTCCGATATATGGAACTTCGTTACAAAATGGAGTAAGCTATCGTGAGATTTTGCCATCGCAACACTTCTGTCTAATCATTGGAAATGAAGGAAGTGGGGTAAGTGAAGAACTATTACAAAGCACAGTTAAGAACTTGTATATCCCAATCCAGGGTAAAGCCGAATCATTAAACGTAGCAATTGCTACAGGTATTCTACTTTATCATTTAAGAGGGTAACTTGCAGGAATATATTGTTTTGATTATAATAAGATAGAAAATACATACGGAATTATGGTAGTTGATTAAGTGAGTCTCTCCTTAATCTTGATTCAAGAAGCCGAATGATTTTACAAAAAAAAGTAAGAGGATTCTGTCCCCTTACCAACATAAAAAAGAAACGTAGACAGAGACTAGTAATTTGCAGTTCGTCCAATCAGGGAAAAATGCCTTAGACTGAAAGCATTTTTGGATTGAAGTAAAATGAATTCATCTCTCGAGTTGACACTTAGACCATATAGAAGGAAGGGTAAGGAGGTTGTAAAAACAACCACTAATCTCCCATATCTACCTCTATATATAAAGGTGATCCGGTTTTTTTACCGTTATTGAAATGAAGTGAGTCGTGCAGATTTTGTGCCTATCTCCCCTACTAATGAATTTTCTTTGGTGGTGAAGAAGAGAGAGGTATAAACGCTTATCCAATGTTCGGCTAACAAGGGTGGTATCGCGAATTCAACTCGTCCCTTTTTAGGGCGAGTTTTTTATTTTGTCAAAAAGCTGAAATGAGTTTTTAGATAGGCTGTTTTCGCTAAGTTGTTGTTTCAGTTTATAGACTATTCTGCTCTTATGGCCAAGCATCAACTTTTACTATAAGCCTTTAAAGCGTCAGTCTTAAAGCAACAATACTTTAAAAATGAGCCTTAAAAATAAGGAGGAAATGTACATGCAGGAGCAATTAAAACAGCTTCAATTAGAAGCGCTTGAAAAGATTGAACAAGCACAAGAGTTAAAAGCGTTGAATGACATTCGAGTAGCTTATTTAGGTAAAAAGGGTCCGATTACAGAGGTTCTACGTGGAATGGGCAAGCTGTCAGCTGATGAAAGACCAATTATGGGGGCACTTGCAAATGACGTCCGTGAAGCGATAGCTACTTCGATAACGAAAAAACAAGAGCATTTAGAACAGATAGCTGTTGAACAAAAGTTAGCAAAAGAAACGATCGATGTTACATTACCAGGTAGACCTGTAAGAGTTGGGCATCATCACCCGATTACCGCTGTTATAGAAGATATTGAAGATCTATTCCTTGGTATGGGTTATCAGATTGCAGAGGGACCAGAGGTAGAAACAGATTATTATAACTTTGAAGCATTAAATCTCCCAAAAGGGCACCCTGCGCGAGATATGCAGGATTCCTTTTATATTACAGAAGAATTGCTTTTACGTACTCATACGTCACCAGTGCAAGCTAGAACGATGCAAAAGCATGAAGGAAAAGGACCAGTTAAGATAATTTGCCCTGGTAAAGTGTATCGTCGTGATAATGATGATGCAACACATTCTCATCAATTTACGCAAATTGAAGGACTCGTTGTTGATGAAAACATTAGTATGAGTGATCTAAAAGGTACACTTGAAGTATTTGCAAAGAAAATGTTTGGAGACGAACGTGAGATTCGCTTACGTCCGAGTTTCTTCCCTTTTACAGAACCATCTGTTGAGGTAGATGTATCTTGTTTCTCATGTGGTGGTAAAGGCTGTAGCATTTGTAAAGGTACTGGTTGGATTGAAATGTTAGGTGCGGGTATGGTACATCCAGACGTATTAGAGATGGGTGGATTTGATTCAAAGAAATATAGCGGATTTGCATTTGGGATCGGTGGAGAACGAATTGCGATGCTCAAATATGGTATTGATGATATTCGCCATTTTTACACAGATGATGTCCGTTTCTTAAAACAATTTAAACGAGTATAAAGGAGGCAATTAGCATGTTTGTTTCATATAAATGGTTAGCAGAGTATGTTGATTTATCAGGTATGGAGCCAGAAGAACTATCTGAAAAGATCACTCGTAGTGGTATTGAAGTTGAAGGAGTAGAGGTTTTAAACGAAGGCATGAAAGGTGTAGTCATTGGCCATGTTATTGAAAAAGAACCACATCCGGATGCTGACAAATTGAATAAATGTCAAGTGGATCTTGGAAATGATGAAGTCGTCCAAATTATTTGTGGGGCAAAAAATGTTGATAAAGGCCAAAAAGTAGCGGTTGCAACAGTTGGTGCAGTTTTACCAGGTAATTTTAAGATAAAGAAGGCGAAGCTTCGTGGTGAAGTTTCAAATGGAATGATTTGTTCACTTCAAGAACTTGGAATTGAATCAAAACTAGTTGCAAAGGAATACTCAGAAGGAATTTTCGTCTTTCCTAACGATGTCAAAGTTGGTGAAGATGCGCTTGGGCAATTAAATCTTGATGATGCTGTCCTTGAATTAGGGTTAACACCAAACCGTTCGGATGCATTAAGTATGTTAGGTGTAGCTCATGAAGTAGCTGCAATTTTAACTCGTGAAGTAAAGTACCCAGAAATTTCGTATGAAAGTATCGCGGAAAAAGCTGCTAGCGTCATCGAAGTAAAAGTTGAGGCAACTGAAGACAATCCATTATATGTAGCAAAAGTTATTAGAAATGTAACGATTGCCCCTTCACCATTATGGCTGCAATCTCGGTTAATGTCTGCAGGAATTCGTCCACATAATAATGTTGTTGATATTACAAACTATGTTCTCCTAGAATATGGTCAACCTTTACATGCGTTTGATTTAGACCGTTTTGGTTCAAAAGAAATTTTAGTTCGTCGGGCAAAGGCAGGCGAGAAGATTGTGACACTAGATGATCATGAACGTACCTTAACAGCGGATCATCTTGTTATTACAAACGGTGCTGAACCAGTGGCGCTTGCAGGTGTGATGGGTGGAGCAAATTCAGAAGTACAATCAGATACAAAAACGATTTTACTTGAATCAGCGTTATTTAAAGGACAAATAATCAGAACGGCATCCAAGGATCATGGTTTAAGAAGTGAAGCAAGCGCACGCTATGAAAAAGGTGTTGATCCTAATCGAGTACATGCAGCAGCAGAACGAGCTGCACAATTAATCTCTTTATATGCAGGTGGAGAGGTGTTAGAAGGATCGGTGGAAGTACAAACTGCAATTTTCGAACCGAGTGTCGTTCAAACAACGGTTGAAAAGGTCAATCGTGTTCTTGGTATGAGTATTTCACCAGAGGAAATGATCACCATTTTTGAACGTTTACAATTTGGTGTGACATTAGATAACGGTACATTAGCAGTTACAGTCCCAACTCGTCGTGGTGATATTACAATTGAAGAAGATTTAGTAGAAGAAATTGCACGACTCTATGGGTATGACAATATTCCAACAACGTTACCAGTAGGTCAAGCAATTCCAGGTAGACTATCAGAATACCAAGAGAAACGTCGCAAAGTACGTCGTTATTTAGAAGGAACGGGATTACTTCAAGCAATTACTTATTCTTTAACAAGTGAAGATAAGGCGGCAAAGTATGCATTAGAAGATTCTGAGTTAACGAAATTAGCTTTGCCTATGAGTGAAGAACGTAGTGTCCTACGCTTGAGTTTACTTCCTCACTTGCTCGATGCGTTAAAATATAATCTTGCAAGACAAATCGATCAAGTTTCCCTTTACGAAATTGGATCAGTATTCCTTAATCAAGGTAAGGATCGTCAGCCACTAGAGAAAGAACATCTGTCAGCGGCTGTTACCGGACTATGGCAAACTCATTTGTGGCAAGCAGAGAAAAAGCCCGTCGATTTCTATGTTGTTAAAGGAATTGTTGATGGCTTACTCGACTTGCTTGGCTTAACCAATCAAATCGAATACAAACAGGCAAAACGTGATGGGATGCATCCAGGTCGTACAGCAGAAATTTTCCTCGGTGACAAGCTAGTTGGTTTTATTGGTCAAGTTCATCCTACAAACCAAAAGAAATTGGATTTAACTGAAACCTATGTATTTGAGTTGTCATTAGTGGATTTATTAACTACAGATGTAGTAGAGACTCGTTTTGAAGTGATCCCTCGTCATCCATCAATTACAAGAGATATTGCTCTTGTAGTCGATAAAGAGATTGTTGCGGGTAATATTGAACAAGTTATAACTGAAGCGGGCGGTAAAATGCTGAGAGAGGTCACCGTCTTTGACCTATATGAAGGGGATCGTCTCGAGGGTGGCAAAAAATCAGTCGCATTCTCACTTCGTTATTTTGACCCTGAGCGGACATTAACTGATGAAGATGTGACAAAAGCTCATGATAAAGTGTTAAAGGCAGTCGATGAGAAATTTGGAGCAACTTTACGTGGTTAAGTAAGAAGAATAAGATAGAGAAAAAGAGGTTGACTTACTTTTAAGTCAGCCTCTTTTTATGTTCAATTTTGGGAATAGTCGAACTCCTAACACGTCCAATGAAGGGATCCATTCCACCTTATTTTCTTGCTAATTTCATTGCCTTATCAGTATTTGCGAAATGCTTCTTTGTGATAGTAGTTAAAAACTCAATCCCTCGTCTTTGGATGATTTTTGCGGCAGCGAGATCAACGTGTGCACCAGCGCCTTTAGGAATTATGATCCCTGCTACTTCAGATAAGCGATCAAATTCCTTTACGAAAGAGTATCTAGCAATAATCGAAGCAGCAGCAACGGCAAGGTGGACACCTTCAGCTTTCGTTGAAAAATAAATATTTTCGTTTATGACAGTCTTACCCTGTAGATGTTTAAAGTATATAGAGGGATCAACAAACTGATCAATCAATATTCCATCTGGTTTCTCAGGTGCTATTTTAGCGAAAAGTTTATTAATAGCTTGATTATGTAATAAGGCTTTCATCTTTCCTTGTGACATCCCTTGCTGCTGAAGTTCATTGTACTTTTCATTGTGTAGCACCAATAAACTGTAAGGAATCGTATGGATTAACTCTTTAGCTATCGCAATAATTTGTGGGTCCTTTAGATTTTTAGAATCTTTGACCCCGAGCTCTCGTAGTAAGGTGATTTGTTCTTTCTTTACATAGGCTGCGACCACTGTAATCGGTCCGAAAAAATCACCAGTTCCTACCTCATCAGACCCTATGATTGATAAACTTGAAATCATGCTAGGCGGTTGGTATTTAGATTGTGTTATTTTTGGTGAAGCCATTGTAGGGCGTTTCGTCTGTTGACTTTGACCCCATTTTATGGATTCGCTTTCTGCTGTCCCTCCTTGAAATAAAACCTTGCCAGACCGATAGGCTGTAATTGTACAGCCGTTTGCCTTTGCTGAAAAAACAGCTCCCTGTGGTGTTTTTTCTGTTTTATTTGCTTTGTAATGAGTTTCCATTTGTTTTATTATTTCTAACGTTACTTTTATTACTGAGTTCGCCAAGGATAACACCCTTTCCAAATTAAATATCTACGTTTTTTTTATACATATGTAAGAACTGAACTTCTTTCCATATCATAATGCTTCATGTTATGATAAGGAATAGGATTTGCAGGAAATGGAGGATTTATCGTTGTCAAATCGCCCAAAGTCGAAAACAACAGTTGATATATATGGTCAACAATTCTCAATTATTGGATCAGAAAGCACAAGTCATATACGTGCAGTTGCTTCAATAGTTGACGATAAAATGAGAGAGATTAATAGTAAGAATCCTTCTCTTGATATCAATAAACTTGCTGTTTTAACAGCTGTTAATGTTGTACATGACTATTTAAAACTTAAAGAAGAGAATGAAAAATTAGAGAAACAACTAATAGAAAAGGATTGAAGCTAAGAAATGCTAGATATAGTATTATTTATTATTTTATTATTCGGAATGCTAGTTGGCTTAAAACGAGGTTTTATCCTTCAATTTATTCACCTAACTGGTTTTATCGTTGCATACATTGTAGCATATCAATATTACGATGATCTTGCACCGAAACTGAAGCTTTGGGTACCTTATCCTTCGACAACTGATGGTCCAGCAATTCTAAGTTTACTAGAAGGTGAAAATTTGGAGGCAGCATTTTACCGTGCTATAGCTTTCGTTATATTATTTATTGGTACGAAAATAGTTATGCAAATTATTGGTTCCATGTTTGATTTTGTTGCGTTATTACCAATTTTAAAGCAGTTAAATAGATGGGCAGGTTCAATTTTAGGATTTTTGGAATCATATTTAGTTCTATTTGTATTTTTATACATAGGTGCGCTTGTTCCTGTAGAACAGCTTCAACAAGTATTAGATCATTCAATACTTGCAGATCTCATTGTAAATCATACTCCATATTTTTCTGATAAAGTTAATGAACTCTGGATACAGTACATGACATAACTTCTCTGCCAACTAAAGAGAAGTTTTTTCTATTAGGTATTTATTAACGAAAAAATTGTAATTTCAGCTACTTATTTGTATCATTTTAATTAGAAGGCTGTTTTCGCAAGTATTGTTGTTTTTCGTAATAAGTAAATCTTTACGAATTCAGCCTATCTTCGTGCTCTTTTCGTTAAATGACTCTGATATCCCACTGGAGATCGCTTCAATTTAGATAATAAAAATCCAAAAGCCAATTTTTAATAGTACTAGAGCAACAAATTTTTAGAAAAGAGCCAATTAGAAAAAGCTTCATTGTTTCCAAATATGTTTTCCTTAAGTTTTTTATCATTTTTATTACTATATATGTTAAATGACTCTTTGATAAAGTAATAATAGTAGTATCTTAAGGTTATTTTTTTTTTTTTTTTTACATAAACAGCTCTTTTTTAATACATGTAGTTAATAAGTATTTTGAAGATACACGTTTATAAAATACTTGAGTTAAGAAAAGAGCTGTATTTAAACAGAGGTGAGATTAAATGGACATTCATAAAAAGGACGTTATTCGGTTATTGGAAAAAATAGCTACACTAATGGAACTTAAGGGAGAAAATCCTTTTAAAATAGGAGCATTCAGAAAAGCAGCCAATGCTTTAGAGACCGACGACAGAAGTTTAGCTTTAATAGATGACATTACGAAAATTTCTGGCATTGGTAAAGGAACATCAGCGGTAATTGAAGAATATGTTGAAACCGGAAAATCAGAGGTACTTGAACAACTGGAAGAAGAGGTGCCATCAGGATTATTACCATTATTGAAGTTGCCTGGCTTAGGTGGCAAAAAAATTGCTAAATTATATAAAGAATTATTAATTGATAGTGTTGATGCATTGAAACAAGCTTGTGAAGAAAATAAAATACAAGCGTTAGCAGGCTTTGGAAAAAAGTCTGAAGAGAAGATTTTGGCCGCTATCGATGAGATGGGTAATCGACCAGATCGCCTTCCGTTATCGTTTATGCTACCGATCGCAAAAGATATTGAAGCATATTTAGGACAATGCGAAGGAATTGAGAAGTTTTCAAGGGCAGGAAGTCTACGCCGTATGAGGGAGACTATAAAGGATTTAGACTTCATTATCGCAACGAATGATCGAGACAAGGTCCGTGATCAGCTTTTAAAGTTTCCTACAGTTTCTGATGTCATTGCCGAAGGAGACACAAAGGTTTCCATACAATTACGTTATGAATATGAAGTAAGCGTTGATTTTCGATTAGTTACACCATCTGAATATGCAACAACACTCCATCATTTCACTGGTTCAAAGGATCATAATGTGAGGATGAGACAGCTTGCTAAAGAACGTGGAGAGAAAATAAGTGAGTATGGTGTGGAGAACATAGAAACGAATGAACTAAAAACTTTTGAATCAGAGGAAGAATTCTATACTTATTTTGACCTCCCTCATTTTGCTCCGGAGATTCGGGAAGATGGCACGGAAATAGATTCATTTCATAAGGAATTGAATCATATTCGCTTAGAGGATATAAAGGGGGATTTGCATATGCACTCAACATGGAGTGATGGTGCATATACAATTCGGGAAATGGTTGAAGCTTGTCGTAAAAAAGGTTATCGATATCTAGCGATTACAGATCATTCACACTACCTGAAGGTGGCAAATGGTTTAACACCTGACCGATTGCGAGCTCAGGTTGAAGAAATTAGAGCATTAAATAAAGAATATGATGATATCACCATTCTAGCTGGAGTAGAAATGGACATTTTGCCAGATGCTACATTAGATTATGATGATGAGCTTTTAAGTGAGATGGATCTTGTCATAGCTTCCATTCATTCTAGTTTTTCTCAATCACAAGATGTGATTATGAACCGCTTAAAAACAGCGATAAAAAATCAACATGTCGATATCATTGCACACCCAACAGGTCGTCTAATTGGCAGAAGAAAAGGTTATGATGTTGACATCGATATGCTTATTCAATTAGCTAAGGAAACAGACACTGCATTAGAATTGAATGCTAATCCAAACCGTTTAGATCTAAATTCTGATCAGATAAAAAAAGCTCAAGATGCTGGTGTTAAACTAGTAATTAATACCGATGCCCATAATATTGATATGCTTGAGGACATGACAATTGGAGTTTCAACTGCAATTAAGGGTTGGATTGAGTCTGAAAATGTCATCAATACTTGGGACATTGAAGAGCTAAATGCATTCCTAAAGCGGAATGATAAAATAGAAGGTTAAATTCATGCTGTTTTCGCAAAGAAGGTCGTTTTTTTCATAAAAAGCAGATAGTGTTACCGTGATTGAAAACGACCCTTTATCTACATCGTTTTACTTAGAATAATCGATTGATCGAGGTTATAGTTCGAAGGAGGTTATCTTTTTGCAGCAAAAAGTATTACATGTTTTAGAATTTGATAAAGTGAAAGACCAGCTTATTAAACACGCTTCATCCTCATTAGGTAAAGAAAAGGCAAATGCACTAACACCTTCTATTGACTATCATGAAGTACT
Source organism: Metabacillus sp. GQ13 (assembly GCF_059758525.1). Taxonomy (NCBI): domain Bacteria; kingdom Bacillati; phylum Bacillota; class Bacilli; order Caryophanales; family Bacillaceae; genus Metabacillus; species Metabacillus sp. GQ13. The sequence continues at coordinate 200,984 of NZ_JCAXET010000003.1, read as the reverse complement.
TATCGCACAAGAGCAAACTGAAGAAGCTGTAAAAGTTATACGCCTAAGGGGGAATATTCCATTAGGTGGATTGGTTGATGTTAAATCAATCGTAAAAAGAGCAAACATTGGCGGCCTACTTAGTGCTTCTGAATTAAATGAGGTTTCAGGTACACTGTATGCTGCGCGAAATATGAAGCGATTTATTGAAAAAATGGTTGAGGATGAAATTGAACTAAAACACCTCCCAATGCTAGCAGAAAAAATAGTAATTCTACAAGATTTGGAAAGAAATATCTCGCAATGTATTGATGATAATGGCCATATGTTAGACAGTGCCAGTGACACCTTAAAGGGAATTCGTCAGCAATTACGTACGACTGAATCTAGGGTAAGGGATAAATTAGAATCAATGATTCGATCATCTTCTGCAACGAAAATGCTTTCGGATGCGATTGTTACAATTAGAAATGATCGTTTTGTGTTACCCGTCAAACAAGAATATCGATCTGCCTATGGTGGGATTGTTCATGACCAATCAAGCTCAGGAGCCACGCTATTTATTGAGCCCCAAGTGATTGTAGACTTAAACAATTTACTTCAACAAGCAAGGATGAAGGAAAAAATTGAGATTGATCGGATCTTACGAATTTTATCTGACGAAGTTGCCGAATTTAGTAATGATATCTTACAGAATGTATATTGTTTAGCAGAAATGGATTTCATGTTTACAAAAGCTAAGTATGCAAAACAAATAAATGGTATAAAACCCGATGTTAATAACAAAGGTATCGTAAAAATGTTTAAAGCACGACATCCACTTTTACCTGAAGACGAAGTTGTCCCAAATGATATTGATCTTGGAGCAGACTTTACGACGATCGTAATTACCGGACCTAATACTGGTGGTAAAACGGTAGCGCTTAAAACCTTGGGCATTTGTACTTTAATGGCACAGGCAGGCTTACAAATCCCTGCGTTATATGGTTCAGAGATTGCTGTCTTTGAAACGGTGTATGCAGATATAGGGGATGAACAATCCATTGAACAAAGCTTAAGTACCTTTTCCTCACATATGGTTAATATCGTTGATATCCTTGATAAGGTGAATGAGAATAGCTTAGTATTGTTTGATGAACTTGGAGCAGGTACAGATCCGCAAGAAGGTGCGGCATTAGCTATTTCAATACTTGATGAAGTGTATCAAAGAGGAGCAAGGGTAGTAGCAACAACACATTATCCTGAACTTAAAGCATATGGTTATAATCGTAGTGGTGTCATTAATGCAAGTGTAGAATTTGATATCGCAACATTAAGCCCAACTTATAAGTTATTAATTGGTGTTCCAGGACGAAGTAATGCTTTTGAAATTTCTAAAAGGTTAGGTCTTCAGGATCATGTTATTAATATGGCTAAGGGGCAAATGAGTGCAGAACGTAATGAAGTAGATACAATGATAACTTCATTAGAAACAAGCAGAAAATCAGCAGAACAAGAGGTAGAAGAGGCAGTTGCTATTCGTAAAGAAGCCGAACAATTGCATAAAGAACTTCAACAACAAATCATTATGTTTAATCAACAGCGAGACTCTTTATATGCACAAGCTGAACTTAAAGCGCAACAAAAGCTTGAAGACGCTAGTCAAGAGGCTGAGCAAATCATCCAAGAGCTAAGAAGAATGAGAAAAGATACACATGTTCAGATAAAAGAGCATGAACTCATTGGTGCGAGAAAACGTCTAGAGGAATCAGCACCAGTCTTTGAAAAAAGTAAAAATGCAATAAAGAAAGAAGTTGTTAAGCAATCATTCTTACCTGGTGATGAAGTGAAAGTGATAAGTTTCGATCAGAAGGGTTACTTAATTGAAAAAGTAAGTGATAAAGAATGGCAGGTTCAAATGGGGATTATGAAAATGAAGGTGAAAGAAAAGGACCTCCAATATATAAAAAGAGCTAAGCAAGAAGTCCAAGAAAAACCTTTAGCAACCGTAAAAGGAAGGGACTATCATGTATCTCTTGAATTAGATTTGCGTGGTGAGAGGTTTGAAAATGCACTGCTAATGGTGGAGAAATATTTAGATGATGCAGTTTTAGCTGGTTATCCAAGAGTATCAATCATACATGGAAAAGGTACAGGTGCACTAAGGACTGGAGTAAAGGAATTGCTTAAAAACCATCGTAGTGTTAAAAACACTCGATTCGGTGAAGCTGGAGAAGGCGGCACAGGAGTAACCATTGTCGAACTCAAATAGTGGGGAGAAGGTATAATTATTATGACTGGATTCTGGGAAAATGAATATATTCAAACAGCTGCCTATTACAGTGTTGTGGTTCTTTGTATCATCGTTTTTTTAACCATTTTTGAGCTCGTTACACGTTATAAAAATTGGGATGAAATTCAGAAGGGTAATATGGCTGTAGCCATGGCAACAGGGGGTAAAATATTTGGAATAGCGAATATTTTTAGGTTTTCAATCAACCAACATGACAGTTTATTACAAATGATGGCTTCAGGTTTATTTGGATTTATCCTTTTACTTTTAGGTTATTTTATTTACGAGTTTATGACTCCAAAGTTTAAAATAGATAAAGAAATACAAAAGGACAACCGGGCAGTTGGGTTTATTTCATTAGTTATTTCAATCGGCTTATCGTTTGTTATAGGTGCAGGGATTTAAGGGAGAGTGTAATATGGAGACGTTATCGAAAGTAATGTTCGGATTGTGTGGATTGTTTATATTAATTGGAATTATTTATTTAGTGTTTTTTTAAGACCTTCTCTATACATATTTGCTATTTAAATAAATGCAGCAAATGTAATCAATTGTGAAAACAGCCTTTTTAAATTTAACAGTTGTTTTAAATAGCTGTGGTCTGACATATACTTTTGTCAGACCACTAAAAAACACAATCTAATATTAGTAACAAATATGAAGGTTAAGATACAATTAGTTTATATATATTGAGAATCATAGAAGATTAGCTAGTATTCCTACTTAAAAATAGTAACATGAAGGATTGTATATTTCTGATTAATATAAAGTCTGTTATAATTTTTACAAGGCTTTTTTCTTAAAAGGACATGAAGTAAAAATGGCGCGACGATAAGCTTAATAAGTAAAGGAGAGCTTGTTATGGAATACATCAATAGTTGCGGATATAAGTAAGTTGGAAAGGGGAAGAGTTCTACTAGCTACCATCTCACAATCTAATATTTACCACAATTAGTCCTTATCTCCTCTCCACCTACTCATAAGAAAAGTAGGACATTGTCATCATTCCACATAGTCAATTAAAGGATCGTCTAATTAGGAGGAGAAGTAGATGGAAACTCAAAAACCATGGTTGAACCTTTATCCAGATGATATCCCTCACGAAATAAGTATTGATAAAAAACCGCTCAGTGCATACTTACAAGAAGCCACAGAAGAATTTCCAACCAAAACTGCCATTCACTTTTTAGGGAAAGAACTGACCTATTCGGAACTTTACAATCAATCTCTTAAGCTTGCTAATTATTTTCAATCGCTTGGTTTACAAAAGGGGGACCGGGTGTCAATTTCATTGCCTAACTGTCCGCAAGCTGTAATCGCCTATTATGGGGTGTTATTTGCGGGAGGGATTGTTGTTCAAACGAATCCTTTGTATATGGAAAGAGAACTTGAATATCAGCTTAAAGATAGTGGATCTACCTTTATAGTGACTCTTGATCTGTTATATCCAAGGGTATCAAAAATGAAAGCGTTAACAAGGTTGAAACATATTATCGTTACTAGTATAGGAGATTATTTACCATTTCCTAAAAATTTAATTTATCCTTTTATACAAAAAAGGCAAAATCAAATGGTAGTAAAGATTGAACATCAGGGTGATACACATTTGTTTAAAAAGATTATGGAAATAGCAAAACCGGATGTTAAGCAACCAATTATTGATCCTACAGAGGATATTGCTCTTCTTCAATATACTGGTGGAACAACAGGTTTCCCAAAGGGAGTCATGCTCTCACATGAAAACATTGTTGCAAATACACAAATGTGTGTGTCCTGGTTGTATAAATGTAAAAGAGGAGAGGAATCTGTTCTTGGCATTATACCATTCTTTCATGTATATGGGATGACAACTGTAATGAATTACTCAGTAATGCAAGGATTTAAAATGATTCTCTTACCTAAATTTGATGCAACAGATACCTTGAAAACAATTCAAAAATTAAAACCGACTCTTTTCCCGGGAGCTCCAACTATCTATATCGCTTTATTAAACCATCCCGATATTCAAAAATACGATTTATCATCTATTGATGGCTGTATGAGCGGTTCCGCTCCACTTCCAGTTGAAGTTCAGGAACAATTTGAAAAGGTGACTGGTGGGCGATTAGTTGAGGGTTATGGATTATCGGAGGCATCTCCAGTTACACATGCAAACTTTCTATGGGATAAAAGGAAGACAGGAAGCGTGGGGGTACCATGGCCAAATACTGATGCTGCTATTTATTCGTATGAAACTGGTGGTGTAGCAAAAGCGAATGAGTTAGGAGAAGTTGTTGTCAGAGGTCCGCAAATCATGAAAGGATATTGGAACAGAAAGGAAGAGACGGATGCTACAATCATTGATGGCTGGTTACAAACTGGAGATATTGGCTATATGGATGAAGAAGGATACTTCTATATTGTCGATCGCAAAAAAGATATGATCATTGCAGGTGGATATAATATTTATCCTCGCGAGATAGAAGAAGTACTGTATGAGAATAAAAAGGTCCAGGAAGTTGTTGTTGCTGGAGTACCAGATCCTTACCGGGGTGAAACGGTGAAGGCATATATTGTACTAAAAGACAATCAGTCTGCGACGTCGGAGGAGTTTGATGAATATGCACGCAAAAACTTAGCGGCATATAAAGTACCCCGTATTTATGAGTTTAGAGAGGAGTTACCAAAAACTGCAGTTGGGAAAATACTAAGGCGTGCATTAATAGAAGAAGAAAAGGAAAAATTAAAAAACATTAATTAATTCTCGTGTAAAAATGATTGTGCAAATAGAATTGTAAAAATCGCCCTTTGAATTTTAATCGTTTAACTCAAGAGGAAAAAGTTAAGTATAGAAGTCATAAGTGCTTGTTGATAGGCGTATCTGTCATCTAAAACTTTGTTCGAAATACAAAATCAATATGAAAGAAGCCTTAAATGTCTTGACCAGGTATTTTTATAAGTATAAAAGAGAGGTTGTACGGTAATAACCTCTCTAACACACTAATTCTTCTTCTCGTTTCTAAAAAGATACTTGACAGAAAGGAGAGTAAATTCTATGATTATTTTATGAATGATTATTCATTCATAAAAAGGAGAGTCGGAATTGAAACAGAAAAAACCAAAATATAAACAAATCATTGATGCAGCCGTTATTGTTATTGCTGAAAATGGCTACCATCAGGCACAAGTATCTAAAATTGCTAAACAAGCAGGTGTAGCGGATGGAACTATATATTTATACTTTAAGAATAAAGAAGATATTCTCGTTTCGCTTTTTCAAGAAAAAATGGGTGTCTTTATTGAAAATATAGAGGATGAAATTAGGTCTTCAGAAACCGCTGCAGAGAAGCTTTATACACTTATTAAGACACATTTTTCTTTACTATCGGCAGACCATCATTTAGCTATTGTTACTCAATTGGAGCTTAGGCAATCGAACAAGGAATTACGGATCCGAATAAATGAGGTTTTAAAAGGATATTTCAATGTTGTCGATAAAATCATTACGGAAGGCACAGAAACGGGTGAATTTAGAAAAGGGTTTGATCCACGCCTAGCAAGACAAATGATTTTTGGCACAATTGATGAGACTGTAACCACTTGGGTAATGAATGACCAGAAATATGATTTACCGAAGCAAGCAAAAAAGGTGCATGAATTAATTGTTTATGGATTTGTAAATTCATAAACAATTCATTTAAAACAAGCTAAGGAAAGGGACCTGAATACTTCCTAAGATGCATTAAAAAAGGAGTAAATAGGTGTAAACAAAAAAGTGATATTCCTACAAATAGTAATCATATGTTATAGGTAAGGGAACGAGGAGGATTGTTAATGGAATATATTAAGCGTAAACAAGAAGATTACATTGCTTTTGTGACAATAAGTCACTCACCAGCAAATGCGTTATCATCTAATGTTTTGCACGAACTCTCATCTTTGTTTGATGAACTTGAAAAAGACGATTCCACTCGAGTAATAATCTTGCATGGTGAAGGGAGATTTTTCTCCGCAGGGGCAGATATAAAAGAATTTGTTCGTGTACCATCAAGTAAAGAATTTTCAAATTTAGCCACTGATGGGCAGAGGTTATTTGAACGAATTGAGACATTTAAGAAACCAGTCATTGCTGCTATTCATGGGGCAGCATTAGGTGGGGGTTTAGAATTAGCGATGGCTTGTCATCTAAGACTAGTTACCGAAGATGCAAAGCTAGGACTTCCAGAATTACAATTGGGTCTGATTCCTGGATTTGGTGGGACACAACGATTACCTAAATATGTTGGTACAGGACGTGCGTTAGAAATGATGTTAACGAGTGAACCAATTTCAGGAGCAGATGCCGTAAAATTTGGACTTGCTAACCATTCATATACTGCTGAAGAAAGACTCCTTGAGGAAGCAAGCAAACTAGCTGCAAAATTCGCGCAAAAAAGCCCTCTTTCTGTGAAAGCAGTGATCTCTTTGTTAAATTCTGATAAAACAAATTCCTATGAAGAAGGGATGAAGCAGGAGGCTGAATGGTTCGGTGAGATCTTTGAAAGTGCTGATGCAAAAGAGGGAATATCGGCATTTATTGAGAAAAGAAAACCAAGGTTTATTGGGAAATAAGTGCATGACCGAATAGGATCTTAAATAGACAATCCTAAAAATCCAAAAGTCAATTTATACTAGCCAGGAGCAATAAACTTTTAGAAAAAAGCCTATAAAAAAATACTTAAGATAACATGGGGGAATGGAAATGAATATCTTCGTTATGATGAAAAGAACATTTGATACAGAGGAAAAAATCATCATACAAAATGGGCAGATAGATGCGGATGGGGCTGAATTTATTATTAATCCTTACGATGAATATGCCATAGAAGAGGCCATTCAATTACGAGACAAAAATGGAGGTGAGGTCACAGTTTTAACAATAGGAGGCGTTGAATCGGAGAAGGAATTACGTATAGCACTAGCGATGGGCTGTGATAAAGCAGTCTTAATCAATACGGAAGACGATTTTGATAATGGTGATCAATTTACGACATCAAGGATATTCGCAGAGTACTTTAAAGACAAAGAGATAGATCTTATTTTAGGGGGAAATGTTGCAATAGATGGTGGCTCAGGTCAGGTAGGTCCACGTTTGGCAGAACTACTGGATATTGCCTATGTCACAACAATAACTAAGCTTGAGGTGAGTGGTAATAAAGTAACAGTTACCCGGGATGTAGAAGGAGATTCAGAGGTTATTGAAACGAAATTACCACTATTAGTAACAGCTCAACAAGGGTTAAATGAGCCACGTTACCCATCCTTGCCTGGGATTATGAAGGCTAAGAAAAAGCCATTAGATGAAATTGAATTGGATGATCTTGATTTAGACGAAGATGATGTAGAAGCAAAAACGAAAACGATCGAAATCTACTTACCCACAAAAAAAGAAGCAGGAAAAGTATTAGATGGAGAAGTAGGAGACCAAGTTAAAGAACTTGTCTCATTACTTCGAAATGAAGCAAAGGTAGTTTAACTAAAAACATTAATTTAACGGAATATAAGGGACTGAGGAGAAATCAAAACGAATGATTGAACAGGGGGAAAAATCATGGCTAGAAAAGTACTAGTATTAGGTGAGGTTCGTGATCAAGTATTGCGTAATGTTTCGTTTGAAGCAATATCAGCTGGAAAAACAATTTCAGAAGGGGGAGAAGTTGTTGCTGTATTAATAGGTAAAGGCATTTCTTCACTTTCCTCCGAGCTCATTTATTATGGTGCAGACCGTGTTATAACGGTTGAAGATAATATGTTAAACACATATACATCAGATGGATTTTCCCAAGCATTATTAGCAGTCATTCAAAAGGAGCGGCCAGAGGCGATCATATTTGGCCATACAGCACTTGGCAAGGACTTGTCACCTAAAATAGCTGCAAAGTTAAATTCAGGTTTACTTTCAGATGTAACTGTAATTGAAGTAATTGGTGAAAATGTTGTATTTACACGACCTATATACTCAGGAAAAGCCTTTGAGAAAAAGATTGTGACAGATGGAATCATTTTTGCGACGATCAGACCAAATAATATTTCTCCTATAAAGAAAGATGAAGCAAGAACTGGTCAAACAGAATCAGTAACAGTTGATATAAAAGATTTGCGAACAATTGTTAAAGAAGTTGTTCGAAAGGCATCTGAAGGAGTAGATTTAGCTGAGGCGAAAGTTATTATTGCTGGTGGTCGTGGTGTGAAAAGTGAAGATGGATTCGAACCATTGAAAGAACTAGCACAAGTTTTAGGTGGAGCAGTTGGTGCTTCTCGGGGTGCGTGTGACGCAGATTACTGTGATTATTCTTTGCAAATCGGTCAAACTGGAAAAGTAGTAACACCAGATTTATACATTGCATGTGGTATTTCAGGTGCTATTCAACATTTAGCTGGTATGTCCAACTCCAAGGTGATAGTGGCCATTAATAAAGACCCAGAGGCCAATATCTTTAAGATAGCTGATTATGGTATAGTGGGTGACTTATTTGAAGTTGTACCGCTTCTAACAGAAGAATTTAAAAAGCTCAACATACATGCATAATCAATAGCTAACAGGGAGAAAGTAAAACGGTACCATTCTGAAGATATTCTGCACGCTATATGCGTGCCTTTTCTATTTTTTTTTACATAGAAGGTATAATGTCGGAGAAAAAATGGATGTTTTGATATTGAAACATAGGGAAAAGTAACTGTGAAGCAAATTGTTAGCTAACTTTGTATGTGAGTGCTATACTTTAAACATATTTTACCCTACAAATTAGGAGGAACAATAATGGCGATTACACATGTAACAGATGAAACATTCTCAAACGAAACAAACGATGGCGTCGTACTAGTAGATTTTTGGGCACCATGGTGCGGACCTTGTAAAATGATTGCTCCAGTTCTAGAAGAACTTGATTCAGATATGGGAGAAAAAGTTAAAATTGTTAAGGTTGACGTTGATGAAAATCAAGAAACTGCTGGAAAATTCGGCGTTATGAGCATCCCAACTTTACTAGTTCTTAAAAATGGTGAAGTTGTTGATAAAGCTGTAGGTTACCAACCAAAAGAAGCTCTTGCTGAAGTTCTAAACAAACATGTCTAAAAAAATTGGATTGACTTTTGTCAGTCCTTTTTTTATGCTCTGGTATACGATAAAAAGATCATTATTTATAGTGCGAAAAAGTAATAACTTGGCATTATAGCGTTGATTCTGTCATAGATGCCAATTTCTAATTTATTCTTTCGTTTGAATTTCTCATTTTTTACACCTTCTCAAATTATAAAAGACAATGAACACGTATAAATTATTATATGTGTTTTTTTTTGCATAAATTGAAAATGCTCAGTGAAAGACGGATCCTTTTACTCGTTAAGAGGTAGATTTAGACATTAGCTTGGTTAAGTGGGACTCTAGAAATGAGACGTGGTAAAATAAATGAAGGAGAACTTTTAGAAAAGAGCCATTAATACAAATAAAAATAGGAGTGTTTGCTATGATAGATCGCATTAAGGAAAAGCTTGCACTTCTTCCTGATCAACCCGGATGTTATATTATGAAGGATCGCCAGGGGACAGTGATTTATGTAGGTAAAGCGAAAGTATTAAAAAATCGCGTTCGTTCATATTTTACTGGTTCACATGACGGCAAAACTTTACGTTTAGTTAATGAAATAATTGATTTTGAATATATTGTTACGTCTTCTAATCTTGAAGCTTTAATACTAGAGTTAAACCTTATCAAAAAATATGATCCAAAATATAACGTAATGCTGAAGGATGATAAGACATATCCATTTATAAAAATAACCAATGAACGGCACCCACGTTTGCTTGTTACAAGAAAAGTAAAAAAGGATAAAGCGAAATACTTTGGACCATACCCTAATGTTCAATCAGCTCGTGAAACAATTAAGTTGCTTGATCGGTTATATCCTCTGAGAAAGTGTTCGACTTTACCTGATAAATCATGTCTGTATTATCATATGGGACAGTGCTTAGCACCTTGTGTGAAAGATGTCTCAGAGGAAACGAATCGTAAAATGGTAGAAGAAATAACAAAGTTTCTAAATGGGGGATATAAACAGATAAAAGAAGAGTTGTCCGGAAAAATGATGAAAGCATCTGAAGAGTTAGAATTTGAGCGGGCTAAGGAATACCGTGATCAAATGATTCATATTGAAGCAACAATGGAAAAGCAAAAAATGACACTAAATGATCATATAGACCGAGATGTATTTGGTTACGCATATGATAAAGGCTGGATGTGTGTTCAAGTCTTTTTTATCCGTCAGGGAAAGCTAATTGAACGAGATGTATCAACATTCCCAATTTATGATAGTCCTGAGCAAGAATTTTTAACGTATCTTGGTCAATTTTACTCGAAGGCAAGTCACTTCATACCAAAGGAAATACTATTACCGGATAGTGTAGAATATGATCTAGTTGAGCAGCTATTGGATGTAACAACATTACAACCTAAACGCGGTAAAAAGAAAGATTTAATCTTATTGGCCCATAAAAATGCTAAGCTTGCTTTAAAGGAAAAGTTTTACTTAATTGAAAGAGATGAAGAAAGAACAATAAAAGCTGTTGAAAATCTCGGCATTAAACTAGGTATTCATATTCCTCATCTTATTGAGGCCTTTGATAATTCCAATATACAAGGAACAGATCCGGTATCAGCAATGGTTGTTTTTGAAGATGGCAAGCCTGCAAAGAAACATTATCGAAAATACAAGATCAAAGATGTACAAGGCCCCGATGATTATGAATCAATGAGAGAAGTTGTAAGAAGACGTTATAGCCGTGTATTAAAAGACGACTTACCTCTTCCAGATCTAGTGATAATAGATGGAGGGAAGGGGCATTTATCAGCAGCTCAAGACGTACTTGAAAATGAATTAGGTTTAGACATACCCGTTGCTGGTTTAGTTAAAGACGATAAACATCGAACCTCTGAATTAATGATTGGTTCCCCACCTACATTCATTCCACTAGAGAGAAATAGTCAAGAATTCTATCTATTACAAAGAATTCAAGATGAGGTTCACCGATTTGCGATTACATTTCATCGACAGCTTAGAGGGAAAAATGCTTTTCAATCGATTTTAGATCATATACCAGGAGTAGGTTTCCAACGGAAAAAGGCATTGCTTAAGCACTTTGGTTCCTTGAAGAAAATGAAAGAAGCAAGTATCGAACAATTCAAGGAAGCAGGAATTTCCGAAAAACTAGCCAAGGTTATCATGGAACACTTAAAGGATTAATAGCAATTGGTGAAATTATCTTGCATGATTCAAAGAAGTTTGTTAGTATAATATAAATTTCATATGTGATCGTTAGTTTGTTAATGATGGTAGAGGTGCGAACTTCAAAAGTAGCCAGTTAGAGGAGAAAGGTATCCGATGACAATTGGTGAAAGGGGTGTTCGCCGAAGTAGTTAAAGCACCATTTGCTTTAATTGCTGGTTTTACATTTAAGAGATGTAAAACTGTCAAGAGACATGTTTCTTGGAGAGCTATCTCATTGTAGTTAGTAAGCAATGGGATGTATTATGTCTCATTGCTTTTTTGTCGTTTTTTATTGTTAACTAACTTCCTGATTGCTAGTTCTTGATGACTTATTAATACACTGGCAACGCATATGACTTTACATAATTTACGATTATAAAAAACACATTGAATGTGAAGAAGGGTGAGATTAATTTGGGTATTATCGTTCAGAAATTCGGAGGCACATCAGTTGCTACAGTTGAAAGAATTCAGCATGTAGCAAGCCGTGTTATTCAGGAGAAAGAAAATGGAAACCATGTAGTAGTAGTTGTATCAGCAATGGGGAAATCAACTGACAAGCTTGTTGATCTTGCTAATCAAATCACATCTAAACCTAGTAAAAGAGAAATGGATATGCTTCTTACAACAGGTGAACAAGTGACAATCTCCCTCTTGACTATGTCCTTACAAGAAAAGGGACATAAAGCTACTTCTCTTACAGGATGGCAAGCAGGAATTGAAACAGAAGCAAGACATGGTAATGCAAGAATTACTAAAATAGACCCTAATCATATAAAGGCTGAACTAAGCGAAGGAAAGATTGTTGTAGTAGCTGGCTTTCAAGGAGTGTCAGAGGAAGATGAAATAACAACTTTAGGTAGGGGGGGATCTGATACAACAGCAGTCGCCCTTGCAGCCGCTTTTAAAGCAGATAAATGTGATATTTATACCGATGTAACAGGTGTTTTCACCACAGACCCTAGAGTTGTAAAAAGTGCACGAAAATTACAATCAATTTCTTATGATGAAATGCTTGAATTAGCAAATCTAGGTGCAGGTGTTTTACACCCACGAGCAGTTGAATTTGCGAAAAATTATAATGTATCACTTGAAGTACGTTCTAGTATGAAAGAAGAAAGAGGCACCATCATAGAGGAGGAAACAAAAATGGAACAAAATTTAGTTGTTAGAGGGATTGCATTCGAAGATCAAGTAACGAGAGTTTCGGTTCTAGGTTTGCCAAATGAATTGTCAACACTGTCGACTATTTTTTCTACATTAGCCAAAAATGGTTTAAACGTGGATATCATCATTCAAAGTACGACTAGTGATCAAAAAACATCGATTTCATTTTCAGTAAAAACAGTGGATCTTGAGGATACAATTGTCATACTTGAGCAACATAAAACGACTTTAAATTATGCAAAAATCGAATCGGAATCAGGGTTATCTAAAGTCTCAATTGTTGGTTCAGGAATGGTTTCAAACCCAGGTGTTGCTGCCGAAATGTTTGAAGTACTGGCTAATGAAGGAATTGAAATAAAAATGGTTAGCACTTCTGAAATAAAAGTATCTACAGTTATTTCACAAGAACATATGGTAACAGCTGTTGATATACTCCATCAAGCATTTGACCTTTCAAAAGTGTCAGTTAGAATATAACGTGAAAAAAATAGGGTCCCATGATTAGGTTAGCTTGCTGCATCTAGGTGAGCTAACCTAATTATTAGAGTCCCTGAAAAATACTATCGTGTCTTACCACTACGCTTGCCGAATGTGGATTCTTCAATTTCATCTTTTTGATCCCATTTCACAGTGAATACGACTCTATTAGCACGTTTTTTAACTTGCTCAAATGTTTCGGTTATATACTTGTTCATTGTTTGCAGTTGTTCTGCTAGAAAACCAGCTTCTAATTGAAAGCTAAAATCAGTTGTCTTTTTAAATCTGTGTGAAATGAGCTCTCCACTGAGCTCGAATTCTAATTCATTCTTTTTGGTATCCACCAAAGTGAGGTTTCCCCATCCTGCAGTTGCAAAAAAAGTTGAGATTTCCTCAATTGTAGTTATTGGATATTTACGTGCTAAGCTTTTTCCAGCCCAATACAGCATTTGAGGATGATCAGTCCCAAGGATATCTGGGATCAAGACCTCTCTTAGTAGTTCTAAACCGAATGCTGGAGCTTGTTTATCACTTAATTCTTCAATAGTTATGAGTGTAGATTGTTTATTCACGGTATTCCCCTCTTTCTAGGTTTTATTATATAACAAGAGTAGGTGTGAAAAACATGTAATATTAACTAAACAGGAGTTTTGGCACAATAGTTTCTTTTTAATTTTCTATAACAGCATATTTATATTGGGATTTAGAATGTTTTTCCATCTAGGATAATCAGGTTTTATTTATCGCTGAATTTACTTTATTAGATGCAAAATCATGGATTATCTATCTGAAATGAAATACCTATGTTCTTCATTTCGATATATTGATAAAATTAAATTGAAAGAATTAAAGATTTGTCGAAAAATTAAAATTTATGAACGCGTTTTCTTGACGCTCTTACTTTATGGGAGTAAAATAAATTTGTCACAATTTATCTCGAGTTAGCAGAGTCTATTAATCTGCCTGTTCATTCCCAGTATGATTTTACCCTGGTCATTTATGACCTTAATGATGATTAATTATAGGCGGTTTTTACAAGGATCGTTGTTTTTTAAAAGGACGAAAACATTGTTTAATTGGTTTTGGACATCTTTAAGTATGATATAAACTCCTGTGACCAAGAATAAACGGTTTTTATAAGTAAAGACAACAAAGATTAGACCAGAGCCTTAATTAACTGAATCAAAAAAGATTATTGGGTGAAAATTAAGAGTTTTTAAGTTAAATGTGTTCGCATTATTGAAACTAGGGGGTAAGTTTAATGGCTGGAAACAAAGAGTTTGTGAATCGTAGACTGCATTCATTATTAGGTGTCATTCCTGTAGGCCTCTTTTTAGTTCAGCATCTTGTAGTCAATCATTTTGCTACAAGAGGGGCAGAGGCTTTTAACCAAGCATCTCACTTTATGGAAATGCTTCCTTTTAGGTATGTTTTGGAAGTGTTTGTTATCTTCCTTCCACTTTTATACCATGCAATTTACGGTGTTTACATTGCATTTACTGCAAAGAACAATGTAAGTAATTATAGCTTTGTTCGCAACTGGCTATTTATCCTGCAACGTATTACAGGAATTATTACATTCATTTTCGTTGCATGGCATGTGTGGGAAACTAGAATTGCTGCAGCACTAGGAGCAGAAGTAAACTATGACATGATGGCTTCCATTTTGAGTAGTCCTTTTATGTTAGTATTTTATCTTGTTGGGGTTATTTCAACTGTGTTCCATTTTGCTAATGGTTTATGGTCATTTGCAGTAAGTTGGGGAATTACAGTTTCGCCACGCTCACAGGTTATCTCAACATATGTTACACTTGCTATATTTATAGCGCTTACAATTGTAGGGGTTCGAGCGATTTTTGCATTCGTCTAATCCAGATCCAGTTATAGCTATTAAAAGGAGTGGGGTTAATGAGTAAGAATAAGATTATCGTCGTTGGAGGCGGTCTTGCTGGCTTAATGGCAACGATGAAAGCCGCTGAAGCAGGCGTTCAAGTAGATTTATTTTCACTAGTACCCGTAAAACGTTCTCACTCTGTCTGTGCACAAGGTGGAATTAACGGGGCTGTAAATACGAAAGGTGAAGGTGATTCACCTTGGGAGCATTTTGATGATACGGTTTACGGAGGGGATTTCTTAGCAAACCAGCCACCAGTTAAAGCGTTGGCTGACGCAGCTCCTTCTATCATTCACTTATTTGACCGATTAGGTGTAATGTTTAACCGTACTCCTGAGGGGTTACTAGATTTTAGACGATTTGGTGGCACTCAGTATCACCGTACTGCATTTGCAGGTGCGACTACAGGACAACAGTTACTTTATGCATTAGATGAACAGGTTAGACGTTATGAAGTCGCTGGTCTTGTTACGAAATACGAAGGATGGGAATTCTTAGGTGCTGTAATCGACGATGATCGTGTATGTCGAGGAATTACTGCTCAGAATCTTACATCTATGCAAATTGAATCATTCCGTGCTGATGCTGTGATCATGGCATCAGGAGGACCTGGTATTATATTTGGTAAATCAACAAACTCAATCATTAACACCGGTTCTGCTGCATCTATCGTTTATCAACAAGGTGTAACATATGCGAATGGTGAATTTATTCAAATACATCCAACTGCAATCCCTGGTGATGATAAACTACGTCTAATGAGTGAATCTGCCCGTGGTGAAGGTGGACGAGTTTGGACATACAAAGATGGAAAACCATGGTACTTCCTTGAAGAGAAATATCCGGCATATGGAAATTTAGTACCTCGTGATATTGCAACTCGTGAAATCTTTGATGTTTGCGTGGAACAGAAACTAGGTATTAACGGAGAAAACATGGTATACCTTGATTTATCTCACAAAGATCCTAAAGAATTGGATATTAAGCTTGGTGGAATTATCGAAATCTATGAAAAATTCATGGGAGATGATCCGCGTAAAGTACCAATGAAAATCTTCCCAGCCGTTCACTATTCAATGGGTGGCCTATGGGTAGATTACGATCAAATGACAAATATCCCAGGCTTATTTGCAGCAGGGGAATGTGACTATTCTATGCATGGTGCAAATCGTTTAGGTGCAAATTCATTACTTTCAGCAGTTTATGGTGGGATGGTTGCAGGTCCAAATGCTGTTAAGTATATTAATGGTTTAGAAAAAAACACGGATGATCTTTCATCATCCTTATTTGAAGGTTATGTTAAGCAGGAAGAAGAAAAATGGAATAATGTAATGAGTTTAGATGGTAAAGAAAATGCATATGTTCTTCATAAGGAATTGGGAGAATGGATGACGGATAATGTTACTGTTGTAAGATATAATGATAGACTTCTAAAAACGGATGATAAGATTCAAGAGCTTATCGAACGTTTTGATAAGATTAATATTAACGATACAGCTAAATGGAGTAATCAAGGAGCTACTTTCACACGTCAATTAAAAAATATGCTTCAGTTATCACGTGTTATTACACTAGGTGCATATAATCGTAACGAAAGTCGTGGAGCACATTATAAACCAGATTTCCCTGAACGTAATGATGAGGAATTCTTAAAAACAACAATGGCTACACATACGGGTGACAATACTGCTCCAGAATTTAATTATGATGATGTTGACGTTTCGTTAATCAAACCACGTAAACGTGACTATTCAGTAAGTAAGGGGGATAAATAATGAGCGAGAAAAAAGTAGTTCAATTTATTATTACCCGACAAGATTCACCAGAAGATAAGCCATATGAAGAAAAGTTTGAAGTACCATATCGTCCAAATATGAATGTTATATCAGCGTTAATGGAAATTCGTAGAAATCCTGTGAATACTGAAGGGAAACAAACAACACCGATTAACTGGGATATGAACTGTCTAGAAGAAGTATGTGGAGCATGTTCAATGGTGATTAATGGAACGCCGCGTCAATCCTGTTCCGCATTAGTAGATAAGCTAGTTCAGCCAATTCGCCTTGAACCGATGCGTACATTTCCTGTCGTTCGTGATCTACAAGTTGATCGTAAGCGCATGTTTGATTCTCTTAAAAAGGTTAAAGCTTGGATTCCGGTTGATGGTACGTACGATTTAGGTCCTGGACCACGTATGCCTGAGAAAAAGCGACAATGGGCATATGAATTATCAAAATGTATGACATGTGGAGTATGCTTAGAAGCATGTCCAAATGTTAATAGTAAATCTAATTTCATTGGACCAGCTCCATTATCCCAAGTCCGTTTATTTAATGCACATCCAACGGGTGAAATGAATAAATCAGAGCGACTTGAGACGATCATGGGGGACGGTGGTTTAGCCAACTGTGGGAATTCACAGAACTGTGTTCAATCATGTCCAAAAGGTATACCTTTAACAACGTCGATTGCAGCTTTAAACCGTGACACAACCATTCAATCGTTCCGTAGTTTCTTTGGTAGTGACCAAGGCTAAATATATAATAGAAGTAGGACTGACTTTCATAAAGGTCAGTCCTTTTCTTTGAATATATTCATCTAACTAGAGCTACAAACTTTAAAACATGAGTCTGCAGGAAAAATGGAAAGGAATGACCGACTTGAAAAAAATTTCATATATAGACAGTTTCGATGAAACTTATAAAAATAGTTTTTCCTTCTCACATAAGATAAAAATAAGATTTTCTGAAACAGATATGTTTGGACATATGAACAATACGGTTCCATTTACATATTTTGAAGAAGGAAGGATTGAATTTTTTAAAAGCGTCGGTTTAATGGAAAAATGGATGAGTCTTAATCGAGAAAATATTCCAGTTGTTGCTGACCTACAATGTGATTTTATGAAGCAAGCTTTTTTTGATAATATGATCACATTATATGTAAAAGTGAATCATATCGGACATTCATCTATAGATCTTCATTATTTAGGTGTAAATCAAGGTGAAGATTGTCTATTCGTAGGAAGAGGGACTATTGTACAGATTTCTACAATAACAGGAAAAGGAGTTTCATGGTCTGAAGAAGAGAGAATTTTATTGGAAAGTTATTCAAACAATTAGTGAGAAATCTTTGTTAGACAACAATTGCTTTCAACAAACTAGATCATGTAATAGGTCCTCCGACAATCTCTACTCAGACATCCAAAATCATTTGCACAAAAAAACAAAATAAATAATGCAAATAAAGGTCATTTTTACCATCTATTTGTAACAGTCCACACCATTAACACATAATATATGTTGACTAAATATATCCCCATCCGTTTGATCAGCTCTCACCTTAGCAAGGAGGGTTACAATACTTGAAAGAGAAAGAGTTTCAATCAAAGCCACTACTCACGAAAAGAGAGAGAGAAGTTTTCGAATTGTTAGTTCAAGATAAAACCACAAAGGAGATAGCTAGCGACCTCTTCATAAGCGAAAAGACGGTTCGAAACCATATCTCGAATGCGATGCAAAAGCTTGGAGTTAAGGGACGTTCACAAGCGGTTGTTGAGCTCCTTCGAATGGGTGAACTAGAGCTCTAACCTAAAACCGGCCTCCTTTAAGTAAGGAGGCCGGTTATTATGATTACGTTACCGAACTTTCTATGATAAAGCTTGTTGAGCATATGTAACTTGCATTTTATGAAAAAAAAAGAGAAAATATAAAGTGATATGCATTTCCTGAATGTTGTCTTACCTAACATAAAGAAACACAGCATATCACTACTTATTAGTGAGGTTCTAAGGTGACTAACAATACTGAAAAAGTGAATGAACAGACTGTAGTTGATCTAGAGAAAGCACTACGTCATATATCGGGTATTATTAAGCAAAAGGGTCGAGAAATACTTAATGATTATGCCATCACTCCCCCACAATTTGTTGTTTTGCAATGGCTTTGGGAAAATGGAGATTTAACAATTGGTGAACTTTCTAATAAAATATATTTGGCGTGTAGCACAACAACTGATTTAATAGATCGCATGGAAAAAAAAGAATTGCTCATGAGGGTGAAAGACCCAAAAGATCGAAGAGTCGTACGAATTCATTTACTTAAGGAAGGCGAACGTATCATTGAAGAAGTAATTTATAAACGTCAAAATTACTTAAAGGGTAGGCTCGTAAATTTTAATGATGATGAATTATCTGTACTAGAAAAGGCATTAATCAAATTACAACATGATATGAGAGAAGAATGAGGCGATTTTTTGAAAAGACCAATCGGTGTCATTGATTCTGGAGTCGGTGGATTAACTGTCGCAAAAGAAATCATGAGACAATTACCAAAAGAAGAAATTATCTACTTAGGTGACACAGCACGATGTCCTTATGGACCGAGACCGGCGGAAGAGGTACGTCGTTTTACATGGGAACTGACTAATTACTTACTTGAAAATCACCATATTAAGATGCTTGTCATCGCTTGTAATACAGCAACTGCAATTGCCTTACAAGAAATTCAGGAGAATACGAATATACCTGTTATTGGTGTGATTTTTCCGGGAGCAAGAACAGCTGTTAAAGTTACCAAAAATGATCATATTGGTGTTATTGGAACAATTAATACGATAGAAAGTGCAGCATATGAAACATCTCTAAAAACATTAAATAATAGTTTAACAGTTGAAAGTCTTGCTTGTCCTAAATTTGTTCCACTAGTAGAAAGTGGTGAATTTGAAGGTGAAGAAGCACGGATAATTATTGAAGAATCATTAGCTTCTTTTAGAAATTTTACAATTGATACATTGATTCTTGGTTGCACTCATTATCCAATTTTACAACCACAGATTGAGGAATATATGGGACAAGCAGTAAGAATCATTTGTTCTGGTGATGAAACTGCTAGAGAGGTTAGTACAATCCTATCCTTTAAAAGAGTACTAAACCAAACTTCGGGTGAAAAGAAACATTTATTTTTAACGACTGGTCCTAAACAATTGTTTGAGAAGATCGCATCAAAATGGTTTGAACATCCAATTGAAAATGTACGGTCTATTTCGTTGAATAATGTCGAGAATGTAAAATTTTAATAAATTTGAACAGAAACACGATGTGAAAATCCGTCGTGTTTTTGTTTTGTGTTCTGACTTTGTAACACTGCTTTAGAAAATAGGAAAGTATTATTGTAGTTAGTCTTTGATAGGGCAACATCGAATCGCTTTGCTCTTCGTGTTTCCTTTATCTCATTGAGGAGTGCTCCGGTTCATACGGAGCTTAACGGCTATTGCGCTTTTCGAGTTGTCTAGCTTCAGGCGCCATCGACTCGAGGTCATAAGCCAATCCGTCTAGAAGGTTAAAGAGCAACCTTCCAGCCGTTTCGTCTTATGCTTGTCGTCGATGAACGGACGCCTTGCGCTTTTCGAGTTGTCTAGCTTCAGGCGCCATCGACTCGAGGTCATAAGCCAATCCGTCTAGAAGGTTAAAGAGCAACCTTCCAGCCGTTTCGTCTTATGCTTGTCGTTGATGAACGGGCGCCTTGCGCTTTTCGAGTTGTCTAGCTTCAGGCGCCATCGACTCAAGGTCATAAGCCAATCCGTCTAGAAGGTTAAAGAGCAACCTTCCAGCCGTCTCGTCTTATGCTTGTCGTCGATGAACGGGCGCCTTGCGCTTTTCTTAAAAGTTTGTACAAAAATTCGGTCTAAAACAATTAATAGCTCGTATACATAGTAGTACAAACTGCCTTTGGAGGGATTTTAATGTCTAAATACAACAAACAGATTGCAATTACTGTCATTGCGTCATCAATGCTACTCTCTGGTTGTGGTTTATTCGACGCTGAGAAAACAGCGAAGGAAATTGATCCACCTCAAGATATTACATTAACCGAGAATGGGGAAGAAAAGCAGTCGGTTGGTGATGTCGAGGATGTGAAGGGGGAGGAAGCAGCAGAAAACGTGATTAGTCAATTATTTTTAATTGATGAAAATGGTTTTGTTGTACCATATGCGATGAACCTCCCAGAAACAAAGAGTGTAGCAAAACAAGCATTAGAATACTTAGTGGAGGGCGGTCCAATATCTAATGTGCTACCTGATGGTTTTAGAGCTGTTCTACCTCAAGATACACAGGTAATAGGAGTAAATATTAAAGATGGGACAGCAGTTGCTGATTTCTCTAAAGAATTTAATAATTATAACAAAGAAGATGAAGCGAAAATTTTACAGGCTATAACATGGACACTAACTCAGTTTGAATCGGTTGAAGACGTGAAAATTTGGGTGAATGGTCATGAACAAACAGAGATGCCTGTAAATGGAACACCGATTTTGGATGGCGTTAGCAGAGAGAATGGAATCAATCCTGATTCTAGTGACGTGGTTGACATTACAAATACTCATCCACTAACTGTCTACTATACAGCTGAATCAAATGGAAAGCAGTATTATGTTCCTGTCACAAAGCGTATAAGCAATACAGAAACTGATTCAATTGTTTCTGCAATTAATGAACTTGTAAAAGGTCCTTCGCTCTCCACGGGATTGATGACTGGTTTCCAAGACGGCGTTGAATTAGTCAATGCTCCAAAATATGAAGACGGAAAAGTAACTTTAGATTTTAATGAAGCGATATTTGGTAGCTTTGATGAAGAACAAAAAATTATTTCTTCAGAAGCACTTCAATCATTAGTTTTAACATTAACGGAGCAACCAGGTATTGAAAGTGTTGCTGTAACTGTTAATGGAAAAGCTGAATTGCTAAAAGAAAACGGAGAGAAGTTAACAGAACCGGTAACAAGACCAACTAAGGTAAACACAGGTAGTTTTTAATTATAAGTTTTTGTTATACTATAAACAGGGTAAAAAGAGGTAAGCTGCTACTAGCTACCTCTTCTTTCTTGTTTATACATATTGTTGTTTTTAATACCATTGTTGGGTTTCAAAATGATCACTAATTACATATTTTTATGTGGCAAAGACTTTAGAAAAGTAACCAGGACTCTTAAAGGAGTCTAGAAAGTGAATTTACATAGGAGGGAAATAAGAATGAGACATGATGGTCGTAGGGTAGATCAGTTAAGGTCAGTTGATTTCGTAAAAGATTTTGTTATTCATCCGGAAGGATCCGTCTTGATTACTGTTGGAAACACGAAGGTCATATGTAATGCAAGTATTGAAGACAGGGTCCCACCATTTATGCGTGGAGCGGGTAAGGGTTGGATTACAGCTGAGTATTCAATGCTTCCACGAGCGACTGAACAACGGACAATCAGAGAATCGGCTAAGGGTAAAATCAGCGGACGGACAATGGAAATACAACGATTAATAGGTAGATCATTACGCGCAGTTGTTGATCTCAAAGCATTAGGTGAAAGAACGATTTGGATCGATTGTGATGTGATTCAAGCTGATGGTGGAACTAGAACCGCTTCGATTACAGGAGCATTTGTTGCCATGACTTTAGCGTTGGGTAAGTTAGTAACGGATGGAAAACTGAAAGTATTGCCAATTTCAGATTACCTTGCCGCGGTTTCTGTTGGCATTGACAAAACGCATGGTGAGATCTTAGATTTGGATTATCAAGAAGATTCTACTGCCGAAGTTGATATGAATGTAATTATGACCTCTAAGGGTAATCTTGTTGAATTACAAGGAACAGGTGAAGAATCTACATTCTCTAGAAGTCAATTGACTAGTATGCTTGATTTAGCTGAAGATGGGGTGCAATCATTAATCCAACTTCAAAAACAAGCTCTTGGAGATTTATCACTTATCATTGCAGAAAATATAAATAAACAGGCTGATACAGTATGAAAAATATAATAATTGCAACTAAAAACCCTGGGAAAGTAAAGGAATTCACTACATTGTTAACACCAATGGGATTTCACGTTAAATCACTTTTAGATTTTCCTAAATCCATTGATGTGGAAGAGACTGGTACTACATTCGAAGAAAATGCGTTATTAAAGGCTGAAGCAATTTCAAAAGAATATGATCAAATAACAATAGCAGATGATTCTGGTCTAATTGTTGATTATTTAGGAGGTAAACCAGGGATCTTTTCGGCTAGATATGCGGGTCTTGCAAGAGATGATCAGGCTAACATGTTTAAGGTTTTAAATGAATTAGCAGATGTACCTAATCAAGAGGATCGCTCAGCTAGATTTGTTTGTGCACTAGCGTTATCGATACCTGGTCAAAAAAATAAAACAGTTATAGGAACTTGTGAGGGATATATTGCTCAAAATCCAGAGGGTGAGAATGGATTTGGCTATGACCCAATCTTTATCGTTAAAGACAAACTTGAAATAATGGCTAACTTGTCAAAAGAAGAAAAAAATAGGATTAGTCATCGTGCAAGTGCACTAAAAAAATTATCGGTATTAATTAACGATTTTTAAAAATGGGGTGACTTAATATGAAAGTATTAATAATGAGTGATAGCCATGGTTTAACATCTGAGATAGATGAGATTAAAAAGCGCCATAAAGATGAAGTTTCTTTGATGTTGCATTGTGGGGATTCTGAATTATCATTTGAAGATTCTGAATTATCGTCACTGAGAAAAGTGAAGGGAAATTGTGATTTTGGATCTGACTTTCCTGATGATATTATTGAACAGCTAGAAGGATTATCGTTGTATATCACACACGGGCATTTATACAATGTAAAAGCAACATTAATGAATTTAAAATACCGAGCATTAGAGGTGCAAGCAAACATCGTGTGTTATGGTCATTCACATATTGCTGCAGCAGAAATGATCGAAGGTATTTTATTTATTAATCCGGGAAGTATTAGACTCCCGGTACTGCGTAGACAAAAAACATATGCTA
Source organism: Metabacillus sp. GQ13 (assembly GCF_059758525.1). NCBI lineage: Bacteria > Bacillati > Bacillota > Bacilli > Caryophanales > Bacillaceae > Metabacillus > Metabacillus sp. GQ13. The sequence continues at coordinate 177,092 of NZ_JCAXET010000003.1, read as the reverse complement.
TACTTGAATTAGAAAATAAATTAGCACAAGTTACCTTTTTCGAGGTTAATGGAGAGTTAATAGAGGAATTATCAAAGGATTACACGTTTGATGATTTAATTTGAGGGGGTAATTCTCCCTCAAATGATAAAGTTTCAAAAAAGTTGTTGACTTTTATATTAGAACGAAATATAATAATAAATGTCGCTGGTGATAACAAGTAAAACACACAGTACGAAATTAAATTATATTATGTCCCAGTAGCTCAGCTGGATAGAGCAACGGCCTTCTAAGCCGTCGGTCGGGAGTTCGAATCTCTCCTGGGACGTACCTGAAACTTTGAAAAAAATAATAAACTCAACGATCGGACGTAATTAGGGACTTCTAAAGGTGTTTTAATCTTGATGAATTATCCTCGGAAAATCGTTAGACGAATCAACTTCCTGATACACTGGGAGGTTTTTTTGTTTATTAAAAGGACTTTTCGGTATTTTAATTGGCTCTATTCTAAAAGTTTGTTACGATCAAACCTAGTCATATTGTCCACTAGATTTTTTATAATTAGTTGTAATTTTAAAGTGAATAATCTAAAAACTCAAAACAATAACCAGCGGAATGTTTTGAGTTTTATAAATAATTATATATATTTTTTTCGAGAAGTAATGTTCTACTTTTTTCAAAATGCTTTATATATACCTTAATATTTTTTGAACAGTATAGTTAGCAATCTGTAAGTAATATGATTTCGAATGATCTATTCTACTTCAAAATGTTCTTTGATAAATTCCTTTTCTTCAACAACATTTAAGATTCCTGTAGCTCGGCCTACATTGCCATTTTGTAAATCCCAAATAGCGTTATGGTCGCTATCAACTTGTGAAAAATCGTTATTTGCCCAACGATTTAAGATGTTTAAATATAAGCTTGCATTTTCATAGGTTTCTTTGTTTGTTTCAACTACCTTTATTAATCGTTGAACACGTTCAGCAGTTAACGGAATAAAACCCCACTTATCTTCAGCTTCTACTTTTTGATGGGACATGCCATGGATAGCATCTTGCAAGGAAGATTCAGGCATATCCATTTGAAATTCCTGATCAACTGGTTTTGCTTCTTTTTCTTTAATTTCAATGATTTTACCGCCATCTTCAACATTTTCAGAATTTGTTTCATTGATTGATACTGAATCTTTGGAAAATGAATTAAATGTATTGAGTGCGTAGTATGTAATTGCTCCAGTGAGTAAAACAGAAACTCCGATTATGAGTAACTTCTTTTTCATATATAAGTCCTCCAATTTCAAATCTGATAGTACTATCCTATCAGATTTGGATATATAATATCTCTAAATTTTCCTATTTAGTTATTGAAACGCGGTATTCAACCTTCAGGTTTTTCAATATTTGGTTAGAAACAGTGCAATCACCGTATAGTTGGATTTATGAGGAATTCATATGGAAAGTGAGTTTTGGAAAACATGAAAGTATTTATCTGTTGAAGGAAAGTATCGTATCTTTAGAATACATCGTCGAGTTACTCTAGTTATGAAGATAGTAGCAGGAGATAAATGAAATTAAATAAGGCTCTTTTCGCAAAGATTGTTGGTTTCCGTACAAAGTACTAAAGTACATGTTTTAAGTATATCTTCGTGCTCTTTTCACTAAATTATCCTGGGTTAGCTTCAATTTAGATCATAAAAATCCAAAGCCGGTTTTTATTAGAACTTAGAGCAACAAACTTTTAGAAAAGAGCCTTAAATAACACCTTCTTCTAAAAATAGTACAGAAAGTTGATGTATGAATTGGCAACATAAAAGAGTACTACGAATAAAAGTGATAGGTTTTTTGTTTGAATAAAAGATAGTAGAACATTATTCATATAGGGTAGATGCAAAAGGGTTATTCAAAACCAGGAAAATAATAGGTGAGATTTAATGACAAACTTATTTATTTAGAAAAGATTACCATGTTAACATCGATAATAATGAAGAACATTTCACCTAGTCATGAATTATATTGTAACCCTCTATATTTACCGCGTTTACATTCAGGTAAATGGTAAAGGGTCGTGCAGCAATTTTACTTCTGTAAATTTTTGATTTCCTCAAAAAAAAATTTAATATACCTTAGCCAAGCACACCAATGATGTAAGCGTATACAGGGTTTTGGATTAAACTAAATTATCAAATAATTCATAAAACACTGTTGACACTTAACTTTATAGAGCGTAATATAAATTCAAATAAAAGGTATACGAACAATTGCAAAAGTATAGAAAATTCTTTTATTTACCTTCATGTAAACTAATGTTTTTGCATATAGTAAAACGGTGAAGAGGATAAGTAATCTTTGGAAAAGTATCTACAGAGAACCGGGTTAGCTGGAAGCCGGTGGTACACCCAAGTGATGAACTCGCCTCCGAGTGTTAATCCGAAGTTAGTAGGATTAGCCGAGTCCCATTCTTCGGTACTCGTTATCAAAGTGAACAGGTATTCTGTTCGTAAGGTGGTCATATGACCATGAAGAAGGGTGGTACCGCGAAAAAGTTTATTAACCTTTTTGCCCCTTTGACACACATTTTTATGTGGAGTCTTATGAGGGGTGGGAAGGTTTTTTATATGTTGTTTTTGGATTTTTTTAAATATTAAGAAAAATAACACGAGGGCTTAATTGCCTGCAAGGGAGGAAAGAACATGAGTACAAATGTACAGTTGAATAGCTCAGCTGCCAAATGTACAAATACAATGTCGGGTTCATTAATGCTAATCGAAGCACTTAAACAGGAAAAAGTAGAAGTCATCTTCGGATATCCTGGTGGTGCTGTTTTACCGATATACGATAGCATTTATGATTCAGGTTTGTTCCATGTCTTAACTCGACATGAACAAGGTGGTATACATGCAGCTGAAGGCTATGCACGTGTATCAGGTAAGCCCGGCGTTGTAATTGCAACATCTGGTCCAGGAGCAACGAATTTAGTAACTGGATTAACAGATGCAATGATTGATTCTTTACCATTAGTGGTTTTCACTGGGCAGGTTGCATCGAGTGTTATTGGATCAGATGCCTTCCAAGAAGCCGATATTATAGGTATTACAACACCAATCACAAAACATAACTACCAAGTTCGAGAAGTTAGCGAACTTCCTAGAATAATAAAAGAAGCATTTCATATTGCTACTACAGGGAGACCTGGACCAGTATTAATAGATGTTCCTAAGGATATTGCTATTATTGAAGGTGATTTCAGTTATGATATGCCAGTTAATCTACCAGGCTACCAGCCAACTAGTGAACCGAATTACTTACAAGTAAGGAAATTAGTTGAAGCAGTTAGTAGTGCGAAAAAGCCAGTTATTTTAGCTGGTGCAGGGGTATTACATGCAAATGCATCAAAAGAGCTAATTGAATATGCCGAACAACAGCAAATACCGGTTACAAATACCTTGTTAGGATTAGGTGGGTTCCCGGCAGATCATCCTTTATTTTTAGGAATGGCTGGAATGCATGGTACTTATAGTGCAAATATGTCGCTTTATAATTGTGATTTACTAATTAGTGTTGGTGCGCGATTTGATGATCGTGTTACAGGAAATTTAGACCATTTTGCGAAGATGGCAACAGTTGCTCATATTGATATCGACCCTGCTGAGATCGGCAAAAATGTACCTACTCAAATCCCAATTGTTGGTGATGCGAAACTTGTTTTGGAACAGCTCTTAAAACAGGGTGGTAAACAAGGTGATAATAAAGAATGGAATGAATTAATAGATTCTGACAAAACAGAATACCCGTTAGTTTATAAAGAATATGATAAAGAAAATGGTGAAGAGCTAAAACCACAACATGTACTAGAGCTAATTCATAAGTGGACGAATGGTGATGCGATTGTAGTAACGGATGTGGGCCAACATCAAATGTGGGCTGCTCAATACTATAACTTTAAAAACCCTAATAAATGGGTAACTTCTGGTGGGCTTGGAACAATGGGCTTCGGACTACCAGCTGCTATTGGAGCACAGCTAGCTGACCGTGAAGCCACTGTCATCGCAGTTTTAGGTGATGGAGGATTTCAGATGACGCTTCAAGAACTTTCAGTCATCCATGAATTAAACTTACCAATTAAAGTAGTTATCTTAAATAATCGTGTATTAGGTATGGTAAGACAATGGCAACAATTATTTTATGAAGAACGCTATTCGCATTCGAAATTCGTAACGCAGCCAGATTTTGTGAAATTATCAGAAGCTTATGGAATTAACGCTGTTCGAATTGAAAATAGTATAGATTGGGAAGAAAAGTTAAAGGCTGCTATTACTTCAAGTGAACCAGTTTTATTAGACATCCTAGTAAACAAGGATGAGAATGTCTACCCAATGGTAGCTTCAGGAAAAGGTCTCCATGAAATGGTAGGTGTTAAGTTATGAAACGAGTGATCTCACTAACAGTTCTTAATCAATCTGGAGTTCTAAATAGAATTACAGGATTATTTTCAAAGAGACATTTTAACATTGAAAGTATTACAGTAGGTCAAACTGAGACAGATGGTGTTTCACGGATGACGCTAGTTGTAAATGTGCAAAAGGAACAAGAAGTAGAGCAAATCACAAAGCAATTGAATAAGCAGATTGACGTTCTTAAAGTTACTGACATAACGACACAATCAATTGTCGCTAGAGAGCTTGCTTTAATAAAGGTAATGTCTACCCCTGCTACTAGAATGGAACTTCAGGGACTAATTCAACCTTTCCGTGCATCAGTAATTGATGTTAGTCGCGAAAGTGTTGTTGTCCAAGTAACAGGAGAACCTGAGAAAATTGAAGTGCTGATTGATTTGTTGAAACCATATGGGGTTAAAGAAATTGCTCGTACTGGTACTACTGCGTTTACACGTGGTACTCAAAGAACACCAAAAGAAATTAAGCCAATTTCGATTGTTTAACCTAATTTCTTATATATAATTCCTTTTTTAGTAATCTTACCTGACAAAATACAGGTTAAAAGATTCATATAAATGCTATAAATACACTATTATTCTAAAAACATTTTGAGGGAGAGATTATACATGACAACAGTATATTATAACGGAGACGTAAACGAAGCAGCATTAAAAGGGAAAAAGGTAGCAATCATTGGGTATGGTTCACAAGGTCATGCACACGCTCTAAACTTAAAAGAAAGTGGAGTAGACGTAGTTGTAGGTGTACGTCAAGGTGGTTCATTTAATAAAGCTGTGGAAGATGGTCATCAAGTTGTTACTGTTGCAGAAGCAGCAAAAATTGGTGATTTAGTAATGGTATTGTTACCAGATGAGCAACAAGCAAAAGTTTATGAAGAAGAAATTAAAGCTGGCTTAGAAGCAGGGAATTCATTAGTTTTCGCTCATGGATTTAACGTACATTTCAGTCAAATCGTTCCTCCAGCTGATGTTGATGTATTCCTAGTAGCTCCAAAAGGACCAGGACACTTAGTAAGAAGAACATATGAAGAAGGCGCTGGTGTACCTGCATTATTCGCAATCTATCAAGATGTAACAGGGACAGCAAAAGAAAAAGCACTTGCATATGCTAAAGGTGTTGGAGCAGGTCGTGCAGGAGTATTAGAAACAACATTTAAAGAAGAAACAGAAACAGATCTATTCGGAGAGCAAGCAGTACTTTGCGGTGGATTAACATCATTAGTTAAAGCTGGTTTCGAAACATTAGTAGAAGCTGGATACCAACCTGAGGTTGCTTACTTTGAATGTTTACATGAATTAAAACTAATCGTAGATCTAATGTATGAAGATGGAATGGCTGGTATGAGATATTCTATTTCTGATACTGCACAATGGGGTGACTTCGTATCAGGACCACGTGTAGTAGATAGCAGCTCGAAAGAAGCAATGAAAGAAGTACTTAAAGATATTCAATCTGGTAAATTTGCAAAAGAATGGATCTTAGAGAACCAAGCTAATCGTCCACAATTCAACGCAATTAATAACAATGAAAATGAGCATCAAATTGAAGTTGTTGGTAAAAAACTACGTGCAATGATGCCTTTTGTAAAATCAAAACAAAAACAAAAAGAAACTGTAGGCGCAAGTGCACAAAACTAAATTTTAATTTGTGTAGGGGTTTCAATTCACAAACTAACCTAAAAATGTGTCTAGTAGTGATCGAAACCTCTTGCCCTGTAAATGTTTTAGTTGAATCAAAAAATAACGGTAGACACTGGCGCAAATCATGTAGCACTTAAACGATTCTAGCAGTGCCACTGAAAGTACCTTTGAAGCAAGACCATTAAATAAATCAATCAAAGGGGGATAGACATGAAAAAGAAAATTGCATTACTACCAGGTGATGGTATTGGTAAAGAAGTAGTCGATGTGACAGTTGATATTCTTAAAGCTATTGCTGAACAGTTTGATCATCAGTTTCAATTTAATTATGGTCTGATCGGTGGAGACGCAATTGATCAAAAAGGTACTCCATTGCCTGAAGAAACAATAACAGTTTGTAAAGAAGCAGATGCGATTATATTAGGAGCAGTGGGAGGACCAAAATGGGATAATCATCCTGTTGAACTTCGACCAGAACGTGGACTTTTAGGTTTACGTAAAGAGCTTGATTTATTTGCAAATATCCGACCAATCAAAGCATTTGAAAGTTTGATAGAATCGTCCCCTTTGAAGAAAGAGTACGTTAATGGTGTGGATTTCATCATCGTTCGTGAGCTAACAGGCGGTTTATATTTTGGGAAACCTAGTGAGCGCATTGTTTCTGAAGGTAAAGAAGCTGTTGTTGATACATTGCATTATAAGCGCTATGAAATTGAACGGATTCTTGTTTCAGCTTTTGAAATCGCTGAGAAACGGCGTAAACATGTTACATCTGTTGATAAAGCGAACGTATTAGAATCCAGCCGTATGTGGAGAGAAGTTGCTGAAGAGGTGTCTGCAAGATATCCTGATGTTACGCTTGAACATATGTTAGTTGATAATGCTGCCATGCAATTAATTCGTTCACCTAAACAATTTGATGTCATTGTAACAGAGAATATGTTTGGTGATATTTTAAGTGATGAAGCATCTGTCATTACTGGATCACTCGGAATGCTATCATCTGCTAGCTTGTCTTCAGGTGGGTTACATTTATATGAACCAGTCCATGGATCGGCACCAGACATCGCGGGCAAAAACATTGCCAACCCAATAGCAACAATCTTATCAGCAGCGATGATGCTACGCCAATCCTTTGGTTTAGAAGAAGAGGCAAAGGCAATTGAGAAAGCTGTAGATAATGTTTTAAATACTGGTAAGCTTACAGCAGATCTAGCTAAAGATGGAAAATCTGTATCAACAGAACAATTAGGTGAAGAAATAAAAAATGCATTAGCAGATGACCACGCATTATTAAATATTATAGATGCTTATTCTTAAAACTGGAGCCTGAATTTTAGACAATAGGACTGACCTATTTGTGGTTTGGTTCTAATCATAGAGACCAATATTTGATTCTCTATTTACATGATAATCATTATATTGTGTTTGAGGGGTCTGACAATAATTTTAGTCAGCCCCTCATTTTTCCATCTATAGAAGGGAGTTTAATATGACCATTAAGCCAAAAACAATTATAGAAAAGATATATGAAGAGCATGTTGTTCAACGAGAACAGGGGAAACCTGATCTGTTATATATCGATTTACATCTCATTCATGAAGTTACATCCCCTCAAGCATTTGAAGGATTACGAGAAAAAGGTCGTAAAGTAAGAAAACCAGAAAGAACGTTTGCGACGATGGATCACAACATACCAACAGTGAATCGTTATGTCATTAAAGATGAAGTGGCTAAGCTTCAAATTGGTGCTTTAGAGAAAAACTGTAAGGAATTTGGTATTCGTTTAGCTGACCTTGATAGTGAAGACCAAGGGATTGTCCATGTTATTGGACCAGAATTAGGACTTACACTACCAGGAAAAACGATTGTTTGTGGTGATAGCCATACGTCAACACACGGTGCTTTTGGCGCGATTGCATTTGGTATTGGTACTAGTGAAGTTGAACATGTTTTAGCGACACAAACGATATGGAGAAACCCTCCTAAAACACTTAACATACATGTTCCTGGTAAATTACAAAAGGGTGTGACCGCTAAGGATGTTATTTTAGCTGTTATTGGTAAGTATGGTGTCCGTTTTGGTACTGGTTTTATTATCGAATATACGGGTGAAGTTATTGAAAACTTATCAATGGATGAGAGAATGACCATCTGTAATATGTCGATTGAAGCTGGAGCAAGAGCAGGACTTATTGCACCAGACGAAACGACATTTTCTTATATAAAAGGCAAGAAGTATGCGCCAAAAGGTGAAGAATTCACAAGGGCGGTTGAATACTGGAAAACATTAAAAACTGATGATGGTGCAGAGTATGATCAGATGATTACATTGCCAGGTGAAGAAATCGCTCCAATGGTCACTTGGGGGACTAATCCAGGAATGGCAGTAGGTGTAGATGAAAAGACTCCTGACTTAAACGATTACCCAAATAGTGAAGAAGCAGAAGAAGCAGAGCGTGCATTTAGTTATATGGGTTTAAAGCCTAACACTAATATTGAAGATATTACGATAGAACATGTCTTTATTGGTTCTTGTACGAATTCACGTTTGACGGATCTAAGACTTGCTGCAGAAGTAATTAAAGCTCATAAAGGGCAAAAAGTAGCTCCAACGGTTCGAGCAATAGTTGTACCAGGATCTCAATCAGTTAAACAAGTAGCTGAAGAAGAAGGATTAGATATCATCTTTAAAGAAGCTGGATTTGAATGGAGAGAATCAGGTTGTAGTATGTGTCTTAGTATGAATGACGATGTTGTTCCAGAAGGCGAAAGATGTGCTTCAACTTCTAATCGTAACTTTGAAGGCAGACAAGGTAAAGGAGCACGAACACATCTTGTAAGTCCATCAATGGCCGCGGCAGCAGCACTTCACGGGAAATTTGTAGATGTCCGACATATCGATGAACTTGTGCCAACAAACTAATTGATTTAGATGCTTTATGCTGAGATGAAACGACTTTACATTTTTATCTTGAGAGTAGGATGATTTACTCTGTAAATGCATTGATCATCCTATTCCATTTTAGACGGGAAAACAATATCTATAATAGGAGGGGTAAAATGAAACCATTTACTACACATATTGGAAAAGTTGCTGTTTTAAATAGAGCTAATGTTGATACAGATCAAATCATACCTAAGCAATTTCTTAAACGAATTGAAAAAACAGGATATGGACGATTTGCCTTTTTTGATTGGAGGTATCTACCAGATGGATCAAACAATCCTGAATTTGAACTTAATAAAGAGAAAAGTAAAGGTGCATCTATTTTACTAGCAGGCGAAAATTTCGGATGTGGTTCATCACGTGAACATGCACCATGGGCCCTTTCAGATTTTGGATTTCAAGTAATAATTGCCCCATCATATGCAGACATTTTCCATCAAAATTGTTTGAAAAACGGTCTGTTGCCAATTGTCTTAGACCAACCTGTGTTAGATATGATTCGAGAAAAGTCATATATAGAAGGCTATGAGCTTAAGGTTGATTTACAGGAGCAAAAGCTTACAGATAATGATAACTTATCAGAATCATTTAATGTAGATCCTTACTGGAAAGATATGCTGTTATACGGGAAAGATGAAATAGATATAACGTTAAATTTCAATGAACGAATTCAACAGTTTGAAACTGAGAGAAGAGCGACATTTTTATAATGTTTAGCTCTTTTCTTTTGTCATTTTCACGTAATAGATGATAATTTTCATGATTTTAATATAATAATAAGTCTTACTAACAAAGTTTTTATAAAGAGCCATTAGTAACTGCTTGTTTTCCAAGAGTTGGATTGGTAAACTAAAAGGCAAAAGATTGGCTGCTGGAGTTGACCAACATATGGAAAAGAAAAAACGTTCGAACGTCATTCCCTTTCCAAATTTAAAGGAACGATACATTGATAAGGGAATGGTCTTATTAAAAGAAAAAAAGTACAATGAAGCATTAGAAATGTTCTCCGCTGCAAAAGAGGTAAATGAAGACATAGCAGAAATCCATTTAGGTATGGCTATTTGTTTCATGGAACTTGGCGAACTAGTTGAAGCGAAGAAAATATGTAAAAAAATGCTACTAGAAGATATTGGACATTACTTCACTGTTTTACAAATTTATTTAACGATCTTAATTCAATTGCGGGAATACCAAGAAGTCCAATCCACGATTGAAGCAGTTCTTGAGGAGAATCATCTGCCAGCAGAAAGTGCAGAGCATTTCTACAAATTATTAGATTTCAGTCGGAAAATGACACAAAATCAAGAGATTGAACTTGAAGACTTTGATGACGATACAGAGAAAAGCATGTATATTGAGGACGTACTCGAAGACACAAATAAACAAATCGATTATATTCAATCGTTACATGATCGGAATTTAAGTAAACATTTTTCATCACTAAAGATCCTTCTAGAAAATCCGAAATGTCACCCGATGATAAAATCAATGATATTGCATCTTATGATCGAAAATGAAGTTGAAAAAGAAGTACTTGTCAATAAATTTGGTGAATTAATAACTGTTGTTCCTGCTAAACTAGATGATATTTCTGATCTTCCTTTTACTAAAAAGGTACTTACTATTTTAGATGATACATTAGGTAATGAAAATCCAACGCTTTATGAAGCAGTTAAGGAGCTTTGGTTAAGACATTTATACGTTTTATACCCAGTCCTTCCCCAGCCTGTAGACGCTCACTTATGGGCTGCTGCACTTCATGTAGTTGGGCATGAAATGCATGGTATCACGATCGAACTTGAAGAGATTGAACTTATCCATCAGCATTCTTTACCAGCTCTACAAGCAGCATGTAAAAAAATATATGAAATAGAAGAAATTTCTTATATGCAAATATGAGGCTATATGTTGAAAGGAAACATTTCTATGTTATAATAAAATGGTTGCAAAATAGTGATCATCGTATGTAAGGTCTTTTTAGTTTGGAGTAAAACGGAGCTTTTTTATCCATTCTAAACCTGTCAGATAAAAGCATCTACAGTTAGAACCTAGATAGGTGAAATGAACGATCAGTGTGGGTGAAGAGATCTTACAATTGTGATTTTCAGTTTATGCGAAATCCTTTAGCATAGTAAGTATTTAGTTCTTTATATGTACATAAAACAGGTATATCATCATGGATGATTGTTTAAAATGGACAAACAGCCACAATTTACCTATACCTATCACTTATTCGCACAATTATGATAGATTTTTGGAGGGAACAGAAATGTCAGTAAAATGGGAAAAGTTAGAGGGGAACGAAGGCGTTCTTACGGTTGAAGTATCAGCAGAGGACTTCACAGTAGCGCTTAATGAAGCATTTAAAAAGGTATCACAGCAGGTGTCTATTCCTGGATTCCGTAAAGGTAAAATCCCACGCGGAATGTTTGAACAACGTTTTGGTGTAGAATCTTTATACCAAGATGCATTAGATATCATCTTACCAACTGCATATCCAAATGCAATTGATGAAGCGGGAATTGATCCAATTGATCGCCCTGAAATCGATGTTGAGCAAGTAGAAAAAGGTAAAAACTTAATTTTCACTGCAAAGGTTACTGTTAAACCAGAAGTGAAGCTTGGTGAATATAAAGGTCTAGAAGTTGAAAAAATTGATGAAACTGTTACAGAAGAAGATGTAGAAAGTGAATTAAAGCAACTCCAAGAACGCCATGCTGAATTAGCAATAAAAGAAGAAGGCGCTATTGAAAACGGAGATACAGCAATTATCGACTTTGATGGTTATGTTGATGGAGAAGCATTTGAAGGTGGAGCAGCTGAAAACTATTCACTAGAAATTGGTTCAGGTTCATTTATCCCGGGCTTCGAGGAACAGCTTATTGGCTTAGCAGCTGGTGCTGAAGAGGAAGTTGAAGTAACATTTCCTGACGAATATCATGCTGAAAACTTAGCTGGTAAAAAAGCAGTATTCAAAGTGAAAATTCATGAAATCAAGGCAAAAGAACTACCAGCATTAGATGATGAATTTGCTAAAGATGCTAGTGAGGACGTTGAGACGCTTGAAGAACTTAAAGCTCAAACAAGAACACGTCTTGAAGAAGCTAAAAAGACTGAAGCTGAAAATCATTTACGTGACACATTAGTAGACAAAGCTTCTGAAGGTGCAGAAGTTGACATTCCAAATGTACTAATTGAGAATGAAATTTCTCGTATGATGCAAGAATTTGAACAACGTCTGCAAGCGCAAGGTATGAATCTTGAGTTATACTTCCAGTTCTCTGGTCAAGATGAAGAGGCTTTAAAAGCTCAAATGAAAGAAGATGCAGAAAAACGTGTGAAATATAATTTAACACTTGAAGCTATTGTTAAGGCTGAAAACATCGATGTAACTGATGAAGATGTTGAAGGAGAATTAACAAAAATGGCAGAAATGTACAATATGCCAATTGAAAATGTTAAACAAGCATTGGGCGGATCTGCTGATGGTCTTAAAGAAGATTTAAAAGTTCGTAAAGCAATTGATTTTCTTGTAGATAATAGCAAAGTTATTGCTTAATATGTAAGATTGTCTCTCTCTTTCTTGATGACTAGTAACAGGTAACAAGAAAAGAAAAGAGCCTAAATTATAGAACAAGGCGCGATTGGATCGTGCCTTGTTTTGTACAAATTAAAGTACTTTTATTTCCTACTAGAATGGGTTCTACTACTTTTCGACCGTCTTTTTTCGATCAGATTCGAATTTAAGTCAAAGATTGTTGTTCTTCGATGACCTTACATAATCATGTTTTATTTATATTCCTTTGGGAATGATATAAGAAAGCAGATTCATACATACACTGTAAGTAACCTAAATGACTGAAAAGGAATAATTAAAATTCAAATCCTTTTCTGAGCTATTTGAAGTAGTATCGTTACCCTTCCCAATGTTACTTATGGTAAAATGCAATACATACTGTTTTACAATCTTTTTTTCTAATTTGAAGTTGAAGCTACCTTCTATAGGTGGGGTTAGAAACAATTAGGTTGAGATAAAGATACAAGGGGTGAAACAAATGTTTAAATTTAACGACGAAAAAGGACAATTAAAATGTTCATTTTGTGGTAAAACTCAAGATCAAGTACGTAAGCTTGTAGCAGGCCCTGGAGTTTACATATGTGATGAATGTATTGAGTTATGTACTGAAATTGTTGAGGAAGAGCTTGGTACTGAAGAGGAAGTTGAATTTAAAGATGTACCGAAACCAAAAGAAATTGATGAAATTTTAGATGAATATGTTATTGGGCAAGATCAAGCAAAGAAATCGTTAGCGGTTGCCGTATACAATCACTATAAACGGATTAATTCCAATAGTAAGATTGATGACGTTGAGCTAGCAAAAAGTAATATTGCAATGATTGGACCAACTGGAAGCGGTAAAACGTTACTAGCACAAACATTAGCTAGAATTTTAAATGTTCCTTTCGCTATTGCTGATGCTACTTCATTAACAGAAGCAGGTTATGTTGGGGAAGATGTTGAAAACATCTTATTAAAACTAATTCAAGCAGCTGATTACGATGTAGAAAAGGCCGAAAAAGGAATTATATATATCGATGAAATCGATAAAGTTGCTCGAAAGTCTGAGAACCCTTCAATTACTCGTGATGTATCTGGAGAAGGTGTACAACAAGCACTGTTGAAAATTCTTGAAGGTACAGTGGCAAGCGTTCCTCCTCAAGGGGGTAGAAAACATCCACATCAAGAATTCATTCAAATAGATACAACAAACGTCCTCTTTATTTGTGGTGGAGCGTTCGATGGTATTGAACAAATTATTAAGCGTCGTTTAGGTAGTAAAGTAATTGGCTTTGGATCAGATAATAAAAATGCTGAATTAGATAAAAAAGCGTTACTTTCTCAGGTATTACCAGAAGACCTACTTAAATTCGGTTTAATTCCAGAGTTTATCGGTCGTCTACCAGTTATTTCAAGCTTAGAACCGTTAGATGAAGGTGCATTAGTAGAAATTCTAACTAAACCAAAAAATGCTCTTGTTAAACAGTATCAGAAGATGCTTGATTTAGATGGGGTTGAGTTAGAATTTGAAGACGACGCATTAGTAGAAATTGCCAAAAAGGCAATTGAAAGAAAAACAGGTGCCCGTGGTCTTCGCTCGATCATTGAAGGTATTATGCTAGATATGATGTTTGATTTACCTTCTAGAGATGATATTTCAAAAACAATCATTACAGCAGAAACCGTTACTGGAGATACACCTCCTAAACTTGTTTTAAATGATGGAACTGTTATTCAAGAAGATAAAAAGACATCTGCTTAAAGTAAGGTATAATAAAAAAAGGAAGCTGACACAGTCAGTTTCCTTTTTTTATTTGTGTGATGAGCGTTTTGATGGGATAAAGAAAGCTTTGGTAGCTAGGCATTTCTATTGAGTTAAGTGGATCAACAATTGGATAAAATCATACTGTCCTTCATAGTAAAACATTCTCCTATGGTTTTAACGTATTAAACTTTTATAAAAGCCCTATAAAAATATGTTTATTCCCTGTTTGGGTCGGAGATACTAGCTATTAATAACCGCTGCATCAGGGCAGCTAAATAATTCGCCTTAACATTGGCAAGCAAAGGCTTGCCTTTTGTTTGCCCAGTTGAGATGAAACGTTCTCTCGTTAGTACATAATTTGCAGGCTTAGATGTTAATAGGTTTAGTAGAATAAATAAGGTAGGAGACATCTTCTTTCTTATTAATAGCGGTAATTAAGACACCGAAGTAGGAGGGACCATTATGAGTTGGACAAGTATCGCTTTATTTATCCAGTTGTTTTTCGGAATTATTATCGGCATGTATTTTTGGAATTTATTAAAGAATCAGAGGACGCAAAAAGTATCGATTGACCGTGAATCCAAGAAAGAAATGGAACAATTACGGAAACTAAGAGCTATTCGATTAACCGAACCTTTAGCTGAAAAAGTTAGACCAAAGAGCTTCAATGATATTGTTGGCCAAGAGGATGGTATCCGCTCTTTACGAGCTGCTCTTTGTGGAGCTAATCCTCAGCATGTGATTATTTATGGACCACCTGGTGTGGGTAAAACAGCTGCCGCAAGACTTGTTTTGGAAGAAGCGAAACGAAATGTACGATCTCCATTCAAGGAGAATGCTGTTTTTGTAGAACTAGATGCCACTACAGCAAGATTTGATGAACGGGGAATAGCAGATCCCCTTATTGGATCAGTCCATGATCCAATCTATCAAGGTGCTGGTGCAATGGGGCAAGCAGGAATACCGCAACCGAAACAAGGAGCGGTTACTCATGCACATGGTGGTGTATTATTTATTGATGAAATAGGTGAATTACATCCCATTCAAATGAATAAGCTTTTAAAGGTCTTAGAGGACCGTAAAGTATTTCTTGAAAGTGCATATTATAATGAAGAAAATTCTCAAATCCCAACACATATACATGATATTTTTAAAAATGGTTTACCAGCTGATTTTCGTTTAATAGGAGCTACAACCAGAACTCCGAATGAAATACCCCCAGCGATTCGCTCGAGATGTCTTGAGGTGTTTTTTCGTGATCTTGAACAGGATGAATTGGCAATCATTGCAAGAAAAGCAGCAACTAAGGTCACAATGAACGTTAGTGATGAAGGCATCGATATGTTGACATCTTATGTCCGTAATGGGCGAGAGGTTGTTAATTTAATGCAAATTGCAACTGGAATGGCTATGTCAGAAGATCGTGAAGCAATAACCGTTGAAGATATCGAATGGGTCATTCATTCTAGCCAATTATCTCCGAGGTTCGAGAAGAAGATTTACAATGCTCCAAGGATTGGCTTAGTAAATGGTTTAGCGGTATACGGACCTAATACCGGGGCGTTATTGGAAATAGAAGTGACTGTAATCCCTGCCGAGAAAGATAAGGGGACTATCAATATAACTGGAATTGTTGAAGAAGAGAGTTTTGGTGATCGTTCGAAATCGGTCAGAAGAAAAAGCATGGCAAAAGGTTCTATAGAAAATGTCATTACTGTGCTTAGGTCTATGGGGATTCATGCCGAGAATTACGATATCCATGTAAACTTTCCTGGGGGTACCCCTATAGACGGACCATCTGCAGGTATTGCGATGGCAACAGGGATTTTTTCTGCAATTCATAAAATTGCCATTGATAATATGGTAGCAATGACAGGCGAAATAAGTATTCATGGAAATGTAAAGCCAATTGGCGGAGTCATAGCGAAAATTAAAGCAGCTAAAAAGGCTGGTGCAAATACAGTGATTATTCCAGCAGAAAATATGCAGTCTATCATAAAGAATATAGAAGGAATTAAAATTATTCCGGTAACAAACTTACAAGAAGTATTTGATGTTGCACTTGTCAATCCACCAACAGAGAAGAGTAACCCGTTGCTTCAGAATAAAAATCAAGCATTTCCATCGCATAAAGAATCTGTATAAGAAGAATATTTTGAAAATGTGAGAAAAGTTCATAAGAATTGTTGAATTCTTCGGAAATAAAATGATCTAAAGTCTTTTTAATGTACAACCTCTCATCATATTGAGGTTGTACAATTAAAAGGCTTTTTTCCTTGTAATAAATACTTGTTTTTGCAGGTTTTGTCGTATATAATTTCTAACCACGTGTCTAATTAATAGCTGTTTAAGCATGCTAGGTGGTAATCGTGTAAAGGTAAATTAGAAAATAGCCATAATTGTAGTTTTATTTTGGTATCAAGGTGCTTAAAAAATGATAAAAAACAAAAGATTTGTTTAACGAAATTCATTAGAATAGGGTATACTACCTAAATGAGATTAAAGGATACAATTAGACACTTGTAAAAGAATAAGATAGAATTGAACAAAGAACTAACTATTATGTCATGGAGGTGTAAGCGCATGGCGAAATCAAATACTCAAATCGTCCCCCTCCTACCGCTCCGAGGCTTGCTAGTATATCCAACGATGGTACTACACCTTGATGTAGGAAGAGATAAATCTGTCCAAGCGTTAGAAAAAGCAATGATGGATAACCATATCATTTTTTTAACGACTCAAAAAGAGATTGCGATAGATGAGCCAAAAAAAGAAGATATTTACGAAATTGGAACTTTGACGAAAATAAAGCAAATGTTAAAATTGCCGAATGGCACCATTCGTGTGTTAGTTGAAGGGATAGAACGTGGAGAAATTAAACGCTTTATCGATGACGATGAATTCTATACTGTAGAAGTATCGCCATTTCATGATCCAGAAGGAAAGACCGTTGAAGAAGAGGCATTGATGAGAACAATGCTTGAATACTTTGAACAATACATAAAGCTTTCTAATAAGGTATCAGAAGAAACATATGCAACTGTATCAGATATTAATGAGCCGGGTAGAATGGCTGATATTATTTCTTCTCATTTACCATTAAAGCTCAAAGAAAAGCAAGAGGTACTTGAAACGCTTGATGTAAAAGAACGACTAAACAAAGTAATTTCAATTATCCATAATGAAAGAGAAGTTCTGCAACTGGAGAAGAAAATCGGACAGAGAGTTAAGCGTTCAATGGAACGTACACAAAAGGAATATTATCTTCGCGAGCAAATGAAGGCTATTCAAAAAGAGCTTGGAGAAAAAGAGGGTAAAGGTGGAGAGGTAGCATCCCTTACTGACAAAATTGAAGAAATAGGTATGCCTGATCATATTAAAGCAATAGCATTGAAGGAATTAGATCGTTACGAAAAAATTCCTGCTAGCTCTGCTGAGAGTGCAGTGATTAGAAATTATATTGATTGGTTGCTCTCCTTACCTTGGACAAATGCTACCGAAGACCGTCTAGATATTAATATTGCTGAACAAATCCTTGAAGAGGACCATTATGGTCTTGATAAAGTAAAAGAACGAGTTCTTGAATATTTGGCTGTACAACAGCTTACTAAATCTCTTAAAGGACCAATTCTTTGTTTAGCTGGACCGCCTGGTGTTGGTAAAACATCGTTAGCTCGTTCAATTGCTAAATCATTAAATCGTAACTTCGTTCGAATATCACTTGGTGGTGTAAGAGATGAATCTGAAATTCGTGGACATCGCCGTACCTATGTAGGGGCAATGCCTGGAAGAATTATTCAAGGGATGAAAAAAGCTGGTACAATTAATCCGGTCATACTACTAGATGAAATTGATAAGATGTCTAGTGATTTCCGAGGTGATCCTTCTTCTGCATTACTAGAGGTATTAGACCCTGAACAAAACCGGAATTTTAGTGACCACTATATTGAAGAAACATATGATTTATCTAAAGTCATGTTTATTGCGACAGCGAACAATTTAGCGACAGTGCCTGGCCCATTACGCGATCGTATGGAGATCATTAATATTGCTGGGTATACTGAAATTGAAAAAGTGAATATAGGCAAGGAACACCTTCTGCCAAAGCAGTTAGAAGAACATGGATTAAAGAAATCTAATCTGCAGATTAGAGAAGACGCTATCTTAAGTATTATTCGCTATCATACAAGAGAAGCAGGGGTACGTGGTTTAGAACGACAACTGGCAACAGTATGCCGTAAAGCTGCAAAACTAATTGTTAAGGAAGAACGAAAGAAAATTGTCATAACGAACAAAAATATTGCAGAGTATTTAGGTAAAAATCGCTTTAGGTATGGACAAGCTGAACTTGAAGACCAAGTAGGAGTTGCAACTGGATTAGCATATACAACAGTAGGTGGAGATACCTTATCGATTGAAGTTTCAGTTACTCCAGGAAAAGGAAAGCTTATTCTTACAGGGCAATTAGGTGATGTGATGAAGGAATCTGCACAAGCAGCACTAAGCTATATTCGTTCGCGTGCAGAAGAGCTTAAGATTGATCGGGATTTCCATGAAAAGACTGACATTCATATTCATGTCCCAGAAGGTGCTGTGCCAAAAGATGGTCCTTCAGCTGGAATAACAATGGCAACAGCGCTAATTTCAGCATTAACAGGAAAACCAGTCCGTAAAGAAGTAGGCATGACAGGGGAAATAACGTTACGTGGTAGAGTCCTTCCTATCGGTGGATTAAAGGAAAAAACATTAAGTGCTCACCGTGCTGGTTTGACAACAATTATTGCACCTAAGGAAAATGAAAAGGATTTAGATGACATTCCAGAAAGTGTTCGTAGTGATTTGACCTTTATGCTTGTGTCACATCTTGACGAAGTACTAAAACATGCACTAGCAGAGGAGAAACAATGAAAGTAACTAGTTCCGAAATCGTTATAAGTGCTGTGAAGCCAGATCAATATCCAGCAGTAGATCTTCCAGAAATTGCTTTGGCTGGCCGTTCAAATGTTGGAAAGTCATCATTTATTAATAAATTGCTTAACCGGAAAAACTTAGCAAGAACATCATCTAAGCCTGGTAAAACACAGACGTTAAATTTTTATATTATAAATGAAGTGTTGCACTTTGTTGATGTTCCAGGTTATGGCTATGCAAAGGTAAGTAAATCAGAGCGTGAAGCTTGGGGTAAAATGATTGAAACCTATATTACGACACGAGAACAACTTCGTGCCGTCGTATTGTTAGTAGATCTTCGACATCCACCATCAAAAGATGATGTCATTATGTACGGATTTTTGAAGCATTATGAAATACCTACGATCGTAGTAGCGACAAAAGCTGATAAGATTCCAAAAGGCAAATGGCAAAAACATATTAAGGTTATTAAAGAATCATTAGACATGGTAAAGACAGATTCGTTGGTATTATTTTCATCGGAAACAGGTCAAGGTAAAGATGAAGCTTGGAAACTCATTCAAGATTATACCTCATAAAAAAAACCGCCCAAGATTTTGGTTTAAAATCTTGGGCGGTTTTTTCTAGTTCAAAGGTTATGAATATCTAAATTAGTATATTTTTTTGGAAGATTATCATTCTTCTATTTTTTTCGTTTAATAAATAGTAAATACCCTCCTATTAAAATTACTCCTATTGGCCAATAAGTTTTTATAAGTTGTATTCGGCTCTCATTTATTGGTAAGGATTGAAAGATTGATTGGAAAAAGTGAAGAAATAATCCAATTGCTAAAAGTAAAATCCCCTGGAAGTAACCAGATTTCGTTTTAACCGCAGTAAGTATCATTCCTAGTGCTAATATAAAGAGAAACGAAGCTGGGTGATCCGGCCAAGAGGTGACTTTTACATGAAAGATAAAGTGTAGTCCTATACCTACCAATATAGTTCCTGGTAGAATAGCTGTATTATCCTTTTCAAAATGTCCACTAATCAAATAGGCAGCACCTAATAAAATAAGTAAAAATTGCCAACTATTTTGATATTCGAATAAATGTATATTTAAATTTCGGGTAAAATAAAAAAAACCGATACCTAGAAGAATAATTCCAGGTAATAAAGATATTCGTTTCATTGTACACCTCTTTATCTTATTGAAATCGCGAAGATTGTTTGTTGCCGTAAAAAACAAAATATAGCCTTTCGTGTGCCTAATTGCTAAATACTTTGGCATTTCTTTTAAAATAGTTCAATTGCTATAGTGAAAACCAAATACATATTACTCGTATTTCGCTTAATCATTAGGTGCTATATTACTATGTAGTTAGTGAGCGTGTACGCAGTAAAATAAATAAAAAATCTGATTAACTAGTGTTATGTAGGTCTAAATGGAAATTCTTTTAAGTACTCAGTCTAAGCATGCACTACCTAATATTTAATATTAGAATGAGAAAGAAATCAAAGAACATAGCTAAACCAATAACTTGATTAACATCTTATTTTTTGGTATTGTACTGAGAGAATAGTAATCGTGTCTAAACGTGTAGAATAATAGTAGTTAAATGGACATATACTTAAGAAAAAATAATCGTACTTATCATACCATAGAGTTTCGTATTCTGTTCACATTTTATAGAAGAGAATATAAGGTTTTGATGATATACTAAAATTAAAGAGATCTTTGCATTTGGGGGTGTAAAGGGAACATGTATATAATTGTAGTCGGCTTAAATTATAAAACTGCCCCTGTTGAAATTCGCGAAAAGCTTACGTTCCAACCTGATGAGCTTTTTGAAGCGATGAAACAGTTGAAAACTAAAAAAAGCGTCCTAGAAAACGTGATTGTTTCCACATGTAATCGGACGGAGATTTATGCAGTTGTTGATCAAATTCACACAGGACGTTACTATATAAAAGCGTTTTTAGCAGATTGGTTCGGGTTAGATAAAGATGAAATTTCACCGTATTTATCAATCTTAGAACAGGATGGTGCCCTAGAACATCTTTATCGAGTTGCAAGCGGATTGGACTCGATGATACTTGGGGAAACACAAATACTAGGACAGGTTCGAACGAGCTTCTTATTGGCTCAAGAAAATCAAACAGTCGGAACAATTTTTAACCAATTATTTAAGCAAGTTATCACACTAGCTAAACGTTCACACTCAGAAACTGACATTGGAGCAAATGCTGTATCAGTTAGTTATGCTGCAGTTGAATTAGCTAAGAAAATTTTTGGTGACTTAAGAACCAAACATGTCCTCATTTTAGGCGCGGGAAAAATGGGCGAGCTAGCTGCGAAAAACCTGCATGGTAGTGGTGTCGGCAGAGTGACTGTAATGAATAGAACTCTACAAAAGGCAGAAGAGCTTGCCAATCGTTTTGACGGTACAGCTAAAGACCTAAATGAACTTCAATGTGGGTTGGTTGAAGCAGATATTCTTATTAGTTCAACTGGAGCTAAGGACCTTGTTATAACAAAGGAAATGATGATACATGTTGAAAAAATGAGAAAAGGTCGTCCATTATTTATGGTTGATATTGCTGTTCCTCGAGATCTTGATCCTAAGCTAGCTGAGTTAGAAAGTGTATTTCTATATGATATTGATGACTTACAAGGCATTGTTGAAGCGAATTTGCAGGAACGTAAGGTTGCAGCTGAGCAAATTGAGCTTATGATAGAGTTAGAAATTGTTCAATTTAAGCAATGGGTTAACACGCTAGGGGTTGTACCAGTAATCTCAGCACTTCGTCAAAAGGCATTAACTGTTCAAGCTGAAACTATGCAAAGTATTGAACGGAAGATGCCGAATTTAACAGATCGAGAGAAAAAAGTGCTAAACAAGCATACGAAAAGCATCATAAATCAGTTGCTTAAAGATCCGATTGTAAAAGTGAAGGAACTGTCAGCTGAACCAAATGCTCAAGAATCTTTAGAATTGTTCAAGAAAATATTTAATATTGAAGAAGCTGTGGACGATCAAGTGATTAATGAGAGAGCGGGGCAGCAATCACTTCCGACAGAACATATTGCGGAACAACGTGTTTCACTTCAATCGTAAGTGAGAGGAACTTTTCTATATGGACATGAGTTTAACAAGAATTAATGAATTAACGATTATCCTTTATGCTTTATGTGTCCTTTTATATTTCATAGATTTTCTTAATCATAACCGGAAGGCGAAACAAGCTGCCTTCTGGTTACTTTCTATTGTTTGGCTTTTGCAAACAATTTTTTTATTTGCACGTATGTTTGAAATGGGAAGGTTCCCTGTATTAAATGTATTTGAAGGTTTATATTTCTATACATGGGTATTGGTTACTTTATCAGTTGTTTTAAATAAACTTTTAAAAGCTGAGTTCATTATCTTTTTCACAAATGTGATTGGTTTTATCATGATGGCACTACATACGTTTGCGCCTGCGCAATACCAGTCTGCAGCTGTATCGAGTCAATTAGTTTCGGAATTGTTATTGATTCATATAACGATGGCAATACTTTCATATGGTGCCTTCTCGCTTTCTTTTGTATTTTCAATTCTCTATTTACTACAATATAATTTGTTGAAAAAAAAGAAGTGGGGAAAACGTCTTCTACGTCTAGAAGATCTATCGAAACTTGAACATATGTCGTATGTGTTAAATGTCATTGGTGTGCCTATGCTGTTATTAAGTCTCATTCTCGGGAGTATTTGGGCCTATATAAAAGTTGATAAATTTTATTGGTTAGATGCAAAAGTAATAGGGTCAGTGTTAGTTATGATCACATATAGTTTTTATTTATATACAAGGCTTGTTAGAGAATTACAAGGGAAATCAGTGGCATTATTAAATATTGCGTCTTTCCTTGTATTGTTAATCAACTTTTTCTTGTTTGGAAGTTTATCTAGATTTCATTTTTGGGATTCATAAAAAAGGAGAATATTATGCGGAAAATTATTGTAGGTTCAAGACGAAGTAAGCTGGCACTCACGCAGACAAATTGGGTCATTGATCAATTAAAAGGTTTTGGATTACCGTATGAATTTGAAGTCAAAGAAATTGTTACGAAAGGTGATCGTATCTTAGATGTAACTTTATCCAAGGTAGGTGGAAAAGGATTATTTGTTAAGGAAATAGAACAGGCGATGATCGATGGTGAAATAGATATGGCTGTACATAGTATGAAGGATATGCCAGGAGTGCTTCCAGAAGGCCTTACAATTGGTTGTGTTCCGAAACGTGAGGATTTTCGAGATGTATTAATATCAAAGGACCATAAAAAGCTAGCTGAGCTCCCAAAAGGGTCAATTATTGGAACTAGCAGCCTTAGAAGAAGTGCACAGCTATTAATTGAAAGACCAGACATAGAAATCAAATGGATCAGAGGTAATATCGATTCACGACTTGAAAAACTTAAGACAGAAGACTACGATGCGATTATTTTAGCAGCTGCAGGCTTATCGAGGATGGGATGGAGTAAGGAAGTTGTTACTGAATTCCTAGAACCAGAAGTGTGTTTACCAGCGGTTGGCCAAGGAGCATTAGCAATTGAATGTCGCGAAAATGATCAGGAGTTACTCGATTTATTAGCCAAGTTTACAGATGAAACAACTTATTTGGCTATTGAAGCAGAGAGGACCTTCCTAACGAAAATGGAGGGTGGCTGCCAAGTTCCTATTGCAGGTTTTGCAACAGTTAATGAACAGAAAGAGATTACATTTACAGGTTTAATTGCTTCTCCAGATGGTAAAGAAGTGTATAAACAACAATTACATGGGACAGATCCAAAACAATTAGGTGAAGGTGTTTCAGCTACACTAACTGAGCAAGGAGCAAAAGCATTAATAGACCGAGTGAAAGCAGAGCTTGATAAATAATGGCTAAAGTAAATAGTCCTTTACAAGGAAAGCGAATTTTAATAACACGGGCTAAACCGCAAGTAAGGGCGTTTATTGACCAAATTGAAGCAGCTGGTGGAGTAGCGTTGACTGCTCCTCTTATAGAAATAAAAGCAAATGATAGCAACGAACAGGAAATAAAAAGGACACTTGAAAGCCTTAATGAATATGACTGTATTGTATTTACTAGTACTAATGGTGTCTCATTTTTTAAAGACTATTTAGACAAATGGAATATCCTATATTCCAATTTAAACCATTTAGTGGCAGCATCCGTTGGTCGAAAGACTAGTAAACAAATGGAAGCGCTAGGACTATCTGTTTCAGTCATTCCTGAGGAGTATATCGCTGAAAAGTTAGCAGAAAGTATAACTGATAATCTTCCAATCAACTCACGTATATTAGTGGTACGTGGTAACCTTGCAAGGCCCAAACTGGTAGCAAGTTTAAAACAAAATGGTTTTCATATAAAAGACCTCGTTGTATATGAAACGATACATAATATGAAAGAGACTGAAAAGCTAAGGAACTATGTGATAAATGAGGAAGTTGACTATATCACGTTCACAAGCTCTTCAACTGTTGATAGCTTTATGAGTGTATTAAAGCAGGACGAGTTGCATACCCAGTTAAAAGATGTTTCTTTTATTTGTATTGGTCCCATCACAAACAATACATTGTTGGAGTATGGCTACAAGGGAATTATGCCTGCTACTTATACAATTGAAGATATGGTAAATCTAATGGTTAATCTTGAACAGAAATAAGGAGGATTTTGTAATGGATATCCAATTTGCAAGACATCGTCGCTTACGAAGTAGCGCGAATATGAGAGAGATGTTACGTGAAAATCATCTTAGAGTAGAAGATTTTATTTATCCGATATTTGTCGTTGAAGGAGAAAAGAAAAGAAATGAAGTCTCTTCAATGCCAGGAGTTTATCAGTTATCATTAGATTTATTAAATGAAGAAATAGATGAGGTGGTATCTCTAGGGATCAAATCTATCATCTTATTTGGGGTTCCAGACGAGAATCATAAAGACGAAGTAGGAACACAGGCTTATCATGATCACGGGATCGTTCAACTAGCTACAAGACAAGTGAAAAAGGTGTATCCAGACTTACTTGTTGTTGCAGATACCTGCCTTTGTGAATTTACAGATCATGGACATTGTGGAATTATTGAAAATGGTAAAGTATTAAATGATCAATCTCTTGAATTATTAGCGCAAACTGCTGTAAGTCAAGTAAAAGCTGGAGCTGATATTATCGCCCCTTCAAATATGATGGATGGCTTTGTTGCTGCTATTCGACATGGCTTGGACGAAGCAGGCTTTGAAAATATTCCTATTATGTCGTATGCAGTTAAATACTCAAGTGCTTTTTATGGACCATTCCGTGATGCTGCACAGAGCACACCACAATTTGGAGATCGTAAAACCTATCAAATGGATCCAGCTAACCGTGAGGAAGCATTAAGAGAAGCACAATCGGATATTGAAGAAGGAGCTGACTTCTTAATTGTGAAGCCAGCCCTATCATATTTAGATATCATTCGTGATGTGAAAAATAACTTCAATGTTCCGGTTGTTGCTTACAATGTTAGTGGTGAATATGCGATGGTTAAAGCAGCTGCTCAAAATGGTTGGGTCGACGAAAAAGCAATTGTTATGGAAATGTTAGTTGGAATGAAGCGTGCTGGAGTCGACTTAATTATTACGTACTTTGCAAAAGATGTTGCTCGCTGGTTACATGAAGAAAACACGAATAAATAAACCTTTTGTTCAGTACATGTTTTAGAAAGGGGCAAACAAATGAGAAGCTATGTTAAAAGTGAAGAAGCATTTCAAAAAGCATTACAGTTAATGCCTGGAGGAGTTAATAGTCCTGTCCGTGCCTTTAAGTCTGTTGGTATGAAACCAATTTTTATGGATCACGGAAAGGGATCAAAGATAGTCGATATTGATGGCAATGAATATATTGATTATGTGTTATCCTGGGGGCCGCTTATTCATGGACATTCACATGATACAGTTGTAGAGGCTATTAAAAAGGTTGTTGAATCTGGAACAAGTTTTGGAGCACCTACCTTAATTGAAAATGAGTTGGCTAGTCTAGTAATTGAGCGTGTCCCATCAATTGAAGTTGTTCGAATGGTTAGTTCAGGTACAGAAGCAACAATGAGTGCATTACGTTTAGCTCGAGGCTATACAGGTCGCGATAAAATCATTAAATTTGAAGGTTGCTACCATGGACATGGAGATTCTTTATTAATAAAGGCAGGTTCTGGTGTTGCGACATTAGGTTTACCTGATAGTCCTGGAGTTCCCGAAGGTGTTGCTAAAAATACGATTACTGTTCCATATAATGATCTCGACAGCATTCGAGTTGCTTTCGAACAATATGGTAAGGATATTGCAGGTGTTATTGTTGAACCAGTTGCCGGTAATATGGGAGTAGTTCCACCACAGCCAGGATTTTTAGAGGGCTTACGTGAAGTAACAAAACAATACGGAACACTTCTTATTTTTGATGAAGTTATGACAGGCTTCCGTGTTGACTATGGTTGTGCTCAAGACTACTTTGGTGTAACACCAGACCTAACATGCTTAGGAAAGGTGATTGGCGGTGGTTTACCTGTAGGGGCCTATGGTGGTAAGGCAGAAATTATGCAACAAATTGCACCAAGCGGACCAATTTATCAGGCGGGTACTTTATCGGGAAATCCCCTTGCAATGACAGCTGGTTATGAAACATTAAAGCTTTTAACTAGAGAGTCATATAATGACTTTAAGCGTAAGGCAGATCGATTAGAGATAGGTTTGTCACAGGCTGCAAATGAATACGAGATTCCTCATACGATTAACCGTGCGGGGTCAATGATTGGATTCTTTTTTACCAATGGACCAGTTACAAATTATGATCAAGCAAAAACAGCTAATTTAGATTATTTTGCTCGTTACTATAGAAGTATGGCAAACGAAGGTGTTTTCCTACCACCTTCACAATTTGAAGGCATGTTTCTTTCAACAGTGCATTCTGAAACAGATATTGATCATACAATTGAAGCTGCTAGAAAGTCATTTTCGAAGTTAAAATAAACAAACAAGCGCAAGGCATCCGCTTATCGCCGAAAAGCAAAAAACGAGCTGACAGGAAGGTGCTCTTTAACCTTCTTGACGGATTGGCTTTTGCCTCAAGTAGAACGCCTCTGGAGCAAGACACTAAGACTTAGTACAAAGTTACATAGATATCCTGATAGTACAAAAAAAGCCTAACATAAAATATGTTAGGCTTTTTTTTGGAAATAGATGATTTAAATCTAATTAAAACCTCTTTCCTTGATTAATCTTTTAAAAAAAGTTGTTAATTGATCATATATTACTCCCTTCTAACATACATCTGTAATGTCATAGTAATTTTGTTAGGCTATTTGAGGGGAGGAATTATTTTTGTCACAGGAACAACAACAACTACGTTTTTCTGTAGAAGAGTCGGTATGGTTTCAAAGGGGACAGGAAGTAGCTGAGCTTATTTCAATTGCTCTAGATCCTGATATCTCCATTCATGAGCATGACCAGTACATTTCAATTCGCGGAGCACTTCAACTTACGGGTGAATACAAAATAGATAAAGACGCAAATGTCGAAGAAAGATATGAATATGCAAATGTGCGGTATATTAACGAGGTTAGTACAAGTGAAGATGGTGTTAGTATTCTCCATCATCGTTTTCCAGTAGATATAACGATTCCGAATAATCGAATTGAAAACTTAGAGGAAGTATATGTGTCAATCGAATCATTTGATTATGAACTTCCTGAATTAAAATGTTTAAAATTAGTTGCTGATTTATCTATTAGCGGTATTTCCAATGAAGAAGTCCAAATCCCACAACGTGATAATGAGGCAGAGGAAGAAGTAGTTGAAGAACTTGAACCACTTTATCGAACTTCACAGCAAGATCCGATTGAAAATGAAAGTGAACTTTTTACTGACATCCAGCCGCATCAAGTACAACCATTCTCTTCATTTTATGATGGTTACGACAGAGTAGAAACTAGTGAGGAAAGATTAGAAGGAAATGAAATTGAAAATATCCCTGAGAAGGAAATAGAGAATGAAGTTAAAACTGCAGTTGAAATACCTTCACCTAATGTAGAGATTGCGGAGGAAGTTGCTACCGAAACTGAAATAGAAGAGGAACGAATACAAGTTGAAGAGGTAAGAAAAGAAGAAATTAACGATGCATCAGAGGATACCATTTTAGAAGAGGTAAATAATGAGGTTATTGATTCTAATGAATTAGAAGACAAAGGATCTGAAAATGAAAAAGCATATGACCCATTTATAGTTGAAGTACGGAAAGAACAAGAACTAGATAATGCACTAGAAAAAACGAGGGAAGTTCAATACTCTTTCTTCTCCAAAACAGAGGAAAATGAAGATAATGAGGATCCTGTAAAGGTAGAGAAAGTAGAAAATGAAAGAGAAGAAAGCGATCCAAAGGATTCACATTACCTTACTAGCCTTTTTGCACGAGATGATGACGAGGATTTTACTAGACTGAAAATGTGTATTGTTCAACAAGGAGATACTGCCGAAAAAATCTGCGAACGATATGATATTACCGTTCAACAACTATTGCGCGTAAATGAATTTAGGGCAGATCAAGATGTATTTGAAGGGCAAATTCTGTATATTCCTGCTTATTCAACAAGCAAGTAATTTGACGATTTAATGACAGCGGAGGGTCCTTTCCTTCAGCTGTTTTTTTAAGGGTATTTTCTAATTGTTGTTATTTAAAAAATGTCTTACCAAAGATACGAGGTGTTTCTTAAATTGGCGATACAGGTGGAGGATATAAAACCTTTATTAAAGCATTATGATATTATTCCAGAGTACACAGAAGCAATAAGTCGAAAGGCAATTAAAGTCCGAGCAGATACTGGTACCTATGTTGTAAAAAGGCTCCCAACCTCTTATAATCCTGGCTTTGCTGATTTCTTAACGATGATTAATCAGCTGCGTTTTTCAAGTTATGTACCAATCCTTAAAAACAGATATCAACAATATTTTTCACAACATAACCGTGATTTTTATTATGTGATGCCTTGGTTACCAAATGAAACAAACGAAGAGCTGGATGAACGTCACCAATATTTATTCAAAGAAATAGCAAAATTGCATAGTCGTACGGAAAAAGAAATTAAAATAACTGGCAATGAAGCAATGAATCATTATGAAGTATTATCAAAACGTTGGGAAGAGACAAAGCTGATGTATGAAACCTTTGTAGATCATTGTGAACAGAAACTATATTTATCTCCTTTTGAATTACAAGCTGTTACTTATTATATTGAGGTGAGTCGTGCTATTGATTTCTCCATTAAGAAACTGAAGGAATGGTCTGAGGCAATGGAGGAGAAAGAGAATACGAGAATTGTTTTAAATCATGGGAAAGTTTCTGCCTATCATTTTTTATATGATGAAAAAGGAACGGGCTACCTAACCAATTTTGAACAAGCTAAATATGCTGCACCAATAGATGATTTCCTGATCTTCATGAATCGATTAGCCCAAACATACCCAACACAGTTTAGTGACTGTGTAAACTGGTTTTATACGTATCAAAGTGGATATCCGTATACGAAAGAAGAGATGCTTTTATTTATCAGCTATTTAGCCTATCCTCAACGAATTTGTCGAATTATTAGAAGCTATGTAGAAAGTAAAAACAAACAGACTGAGCTTGAAAGAAATAACCAACTAATAAAGGCTTATTGGCATTTTAAAAACGTTGAATATATGGTTTTGAAGGTATCAGAAATTGAGGAAAAAAAGAAGGCTCAATCTGAATCACCATCAGAATAAGTTATTTGTTGATATGTTAGACCACGTTTCTTTAAGAGTATAACATTTTTCTACTAAGTTTTAGTGTCAAGCTCCAGACGCCATCGGCTCGAGGCATAAGCCAATCCGTCAAGAAGGTTAAAGATCACCCTTCCAGCCGGCTCGTCTTATGCTTTTCACCGATAGTCGGGCGTCTTGCGCTTTTCTAAATCATATCGTACCGAAAAGCAATTGCTAATAGAATTAACAATGCTAACAATAAAACGTCAAAGGATGTTGGAAAGAAAACTGTTCGAATCCCCTGAAAGATTGTTAAAGGGACAATGATTTGAATTCCTACCTCACGAATTTGCCTTACCCAGGGCGGAAGTGTATAAGGATTAAACCGTTTCTTCATGGTACAACCCCTCCTTATTTTTCATTATTTTAGTCACTCATTTTTTAAACCAAATGATCAATCGTTATGTGCAACAACTTTTTATAAATAGCTCCAATCTTTTTAAGCTAAGTAAAAATAAAATATGAGTAACGCTTTGACATTTAAAAAATCTTATTGATCGATCCATTTCATTAGATATATGAGGTAAGATAAGGTATGCAAAACAATCATGATGGGTGCCAGTATGAAAAAATAGAAAAATGGCGAAAATAATGGCGAAAAAGAGTTTTTTTTAGTAATATAAAAGAGATTAATTACATAACAGATAAACGTTGAATGGGAAGAGTACTTTGTTATCTCTTTACAGAGAGAGAAGTCAATAGCTGTAAGACTTCTTAAGTAGATACATTGGAAGGTCGCCCAGGAGTTGCTTCTTTGAAGTATAGTAGGAGAAGCCGGTGCAAACCGTTATTAATTCTTGAGTGCATAGGCAAGAGGGAGTGAGTTTCATCCCTGAAGTCAGTTCTTGGTATGTTAAATAGTCAGAGTAGCGTTTCCGTTAAATGGGAGTTATACGTGGCTATTTAGATGATGTAGCAAGAGTTGTTTGACTTTTTATTTGTCTATGAAAAAAGGTGGTACCGCGAAAATTATTCTCCTTTCGTCCTTTTAGTGGATGAGAGGAGTTTTTATTTTGAAGAAGAAAAGTGTCAGTTTGCATTTATCTTAAGGAGGAAGCAAGTATGAGCAATCAAGAGAACCAACATGAATTACCGACTAAGTATGATCCCAAGTCCATTGAAGAAAATCGTTATTCTTTTTGGGTAGACGGGAAATATTTTGAGGCAACAGG
The DNA here is from genome assembly GCF_059758525.1 of Metabacillus sp. GQ13. Taxonomy (NCBI): domain Bacteria; kingdom Bacillati; phylum Bacillota; class Bacilli; order Caryophanales; family Bacillaceae; genus Metabacillus; species Metabacillus sp. GQ13. Next base: position 145,828 of record NZ_JCAXET010000003.1, on the reverse strand, counting down.
TGATGAAACAAAAAAGCCATATACAATGGTTATCCCCCCTCCAAACGTAACAGGTAAGCTTCATCTAGGTCATGCTTGGGATACAACATTACAAGACATTGTTACACGTATGAAAAGAATGCAAGGCTACGATGTCCTATGGCTTCCAGGAATGGATCATGCAGGAATCGCTACTCAAGCAAAAGTAGAAGCAAAGCTACGTGAAGAGGGTAAATCTCGCTATGATTTAGGGCGTGAAATATTTGTTGAAGAAACTTGGAAGTGGAAGGAAGAATATGCTAGCCATATTCGAGAACAATGGTCCAAGGTTGGTCTCGGTTTAGATTATTCAAGGGAGCGATTTACGCTTGATGATGGATTATCTAAGGCAGTCCGTGAAGTATTTGTGACGCTTTACAAGAAGGATCTTATATACCGTGGAGAATATATTATAAATTGGGATCCACAAACGAAAACAGCACTCTCGGATATTGAGGTTATCTATAAAGATGTTCAAGGTGCTTTCTACCATATGAGTTATCCGTTGGCAGACGGTTCTGGCTCAATAGAAATTGCGACAACACGTCCTGAGACAATGCTAGGTGATACAGCGGTAGCCGTACACCCTGAGGATGAAAGGTACAAACATTTAATTGGTAAAAATGTAGTGTTGCCAATAGTTGGTCGAGAAATACCAATCGTTGGTGATGATTATGTTGAGATGGAATTTGGTTCAGGAGCAGTAAAAATTACACCTGCCCACGACCCAAATGACTTTGAAATTGGTAACCGACATAACCTAGAGCGAATTCTAGTTATGAATGAAGATGGCACAATGAATGAAAAGGCTGGCATCTATAATGGACTAGATCGTTTTGACTGCCGAAAGAAAATTGTTAAGGATCTCCAAGAACAAGGCACTTTGTTCAAAATTGAAGAGCATTTACATTCTGTTGGACATAGTGAGCGAAGTGGTGCAGTTGTTGAGCCTTATCTTTCAACACAATGGTTTGTTAAAATGCAGCCGTTAGCAGATGAAGCAATCAAGCTTCAACAAGACGAAGAGAAAGTAAATTTTGTTCCCGATCGTTTTGAGAAAACATATCTTCGCTGGATGGAAAATATTCGCGATTGGTGTATTTCTCGTCAACTTTGGTGGGGACACCGAATCCCAGCTTGGTATCATAAAGAAACTGGAGAGGTATATGTAAATCAAGAACCTCCAGCAGATAGTGAAAATTGGGAACAGGATAACGATGTTCTTGATACATGGTTTAGCTCAGCGTTGTGGCCGTTTTCGACAATGGGGTGGCCAGATAAGGAATCAGCTGATTTCAAGCGGTACTACCCAACGGATGTATTAGTAACTGGGTATGATATCATTTTCTTTTGGGTTTCTAGAATGATTTTCCAAGGCCTTGAATTCACGGAGGAACGACCATTTAAAGATGTATTAATTCATGGGTTAGTACGTGATGAGCAAGGCCGTAAAATGAGTAAGTCGTTAGGCAATGGTGTAGATCCAATGGAAGTCATTGATCAATATGGAGCAGATTCATTGCGATTCTTCTTGTCAACAGGTAGCTCTCCAGGTCAAGATTTACGATTTAGCTATGAAAAGGTAGAATCAACATGGAACTTCGCAAACAAAATTTGGAATGCTTCTCGTTTTGCATTAATGAATATGGATGGATTGACATTCGATGAAATTGATTTAACTGGTGAAAAGTCGGTAGCGGATAAATGGATTTTAACACGTTTAAATGAAACGATTGAACAGGTAACAAAACTTGCAGATAAATATGAGTTTGGTGAGATTGGGAGATTACTTTACAACTTCATATGGGACGATTTTTGTGATTGGTATATTGAAATGGCGAAACTTCCTTTATACGGTGAAGATGAGGCAGCCAAAAAGACAACTCGTTCAATTCTCGCCTATGTACTTGATAACACGATGAGATTACTACATCCATTTATGCCGTTTATCACAGAAGAAATTTGGCAATCACTACCACATCAAGGAGAGTCAATAACTGTAGCAGCATGGCCAACAGTTAATAAAGAATTTACAGATAGTAAAGCAGCTGCTGACATGAAATTGTTAGTTGAAGTCATTCGGGCTGTACGGAATATACGTGCTGAAGTAAATACGCCTATGAGCAAACAAATTCACATGCAAATAAAGGCAAAAGACCAAGAAATTCTCCAGCAGCTCGATACGAATCGTGCATATATAGAACGATTTTGTAACACAAGCACATTAACAATTGCTACAGATCTTGCGTCTCAAGAGAAATCAATGACGGCTGTTGTAACTGGAGCCGAAATCATCTTACCACTTGACGGCTTAATAAATATTGAAGAAGAAATCAAACGCCTTGAAAAAGAACGTGAAAAGCTTGACAAAGAAGTAGAACGTGTACAAAAGAAATTAGGGAATGAAGGCTTCTTGAAGAAGGCGCCTGAAAAGGTAATTGAAGAAGAGAAGGCAAAAGAGAACGACTATCGTGAAAAACGAGACATTGTATTGGCAAGAATTACAGAACTAAGAGGATAATTGATTTAGCTCGGGTGGTGCGTTAAGACATCCGAGCTTTTTCACTATTTTTGAGGAGGGTACTAATGTTTACTGATTATAGCGAAGCTCTAGAGTGGATACATGGCCGTTTGAAATTCGGAGTAAAACCAGGCTTAAAAAGAATGGAATGGCTCCTAGAGAAATTAGATCATCCAGAAAAGGAGATACCCATCATTCATGTAGCAGGAACAAATGGGAAGGGCTCGACGATTTCATATTTACTACATATGTTAACGGAAGCGGGGTATAAGATAGGTAGTTTTACATCTCCTTATATCGAAACATTTAATGAACGAATTAGTGTAAATGGTCAACCAATCACCGATCAAGAAATGCTTAGGCTTGCAAACGACGTAAAACCATTGGTAGAAAATATTGAAGTAACAGAACTAGGTGGGCCGACAGAGTTTGAGATTATTACGACAATGATGTACCTATATTTCGGGAAATATAATAAACCCGATTACTTATTACTAGAAACAGGTTTAGGTGGCCGATTAGATTCTACCAATATAATCGAGCCTGTATTATCAATTATTACGAATGTGGGCTATGATCATATGAATATTCTTGGTTCAACTATTGCTGAAATTGCCTATGAAAAGGCAGGAATTATCAAAAATGGTGTACCAACGATAACGGCAGTGGAAAATGATCAAGCACTTCATGTTATAGCTAAGATAGCAGAAATTAGAGAAGCTAACTTATTGGTTTTAGGTAAGGATTTCACTATTACTAACGAAAAATTGCATGAATATGGAGAAGTTTTTTCGATTCAAACTCCATACAAATTATATAAAGATATTCAATTAACAATGAGAGGCGAACATCAAACGAAAAATGCAGCTTTATCGATAATAGCAATTGATTACTTAGTGATGTATAAAAACCTAAAAATTGAAGAGGATCAGATTAGAAGTGGATTAAGAAAAGCGTTATGGAAAGGGAGATTTGAGCAAGTTCATGAAAATCCAGAGGTAATTATTGATGGAGCTCATAATATTGAAGGTGTTGAAAGTTTAATTGAAACGGTTAAAAGACATTATCCCAATAAAAAAATCCATTTTTTAGTAAGTGTGTTAAAAGATAAAGACTATGAAGAGATGATTAATCGTCTATCACTTATTGCAACGTCGATGCATTTTACCTCCTTTGACTTTCCTAGAGCAGCTAATGCAATTGACTTATATTCTGTATGTAAATCTGAAGAAAAATCGTATAGCGAGGATTGGAGATTAACATTGGCTGAAGTTCTTATCAAGTATAAAGATAAGAAGGAAGATGTTGTCGTTATCCTTGGATCACTATACTTTATTGCGCATATTCGTGATTTTTTCAAGAATAGGTAAAAAGTAGTGAAATATTATGACAATAGTTTGAAAATTTGCTAAGATAGTAATTATGTATCATGCAGAAAGAAATAGGGAGGGAACTCATTGGACAAAAAAGTAAAAATAATAATTTGGATTTGTTGGTTTATACTTAGTCCAATTTTCTTAATGATTGCTTACCATATTTCCTCACCTATAAATTTCTCAAGTGATCTAACTGCGTTTCTTATTTTAATGTGTCTGGTCTCTTTTTGGCCGATTATCATAAATGGTACACCTATTTTTTATGTGCAGGGTGTTTCATTAGTTGTCTTTCTTTATTACGGTTTATTCGTGGAAATACTCCTTACACAAATATCTGTTATTGTTTTATTACTCAAGGTGCGGATAAGCTCCAAGGAACATTATCGATATCCATTAAATGCTTTAATGTTTTATCTCATCTCAATGGGGGGCGCTAGTGTCTATTATTTGTTAGGTGGAACTAATGGCCGATTAACATTAAATGAGCATTTGTTACCTATTATGGCTTATGGGTTTACAGTATTTGTCATAAATCAACTTTTATTAAGTACGCTAAAAACAATCATAAATAAAGTGAAATTCAAAGTGCATAGTAGTAACTTTTTATGGGAATTTTACACTTCCCTACTTGTTTTTCCCTTTGCAATTATCTTATATTTCCTCTACCTAGACATTGGTATGAAGGCAATATTTTTTGTAGGAACACCTTTACTAGGATTATCTGTGATTCTATCACTCTATTATAAAAGTCAAAGGACCAATCACTATTTACAACAAGCAAGTGAAATTGGGCACCAATTAACTGAAAACTTACAAATAAATGAAGTATTGGACATATATATGGAAAAGGTAACAAAAATGTTCCCAATAGAAGTTGCTTATATTATAGATGTGGAAGATGACCAACTAAGAGTTATAAGAAAGTACAAGGATGGAAAAATCCAAATAGATAACCCTGGAGAAAAAAGATTTACGGATAAGGGGATTTCTGGATATGTTTATACACGAAGAGAGAGTGTTTTGTTTCTTGATAGGAAACAGTGGAATGGTATTAAACATTCACAACTACCTAAATCAGTTGAAAGTGTTATTGGGGTTCCAGTCATGAGAAATCAAGCTCTAGTTGGAATTGTGATTCTAGCTTCGAATAAAAAACGTGCCTTCGATCGTGCACAACTAATGATTATCGACTTATTATCTACATATCTAGGAGTAGCCGTTGAAAATGCGAAAAACTATCAAATAACAAAAAAACATAGTGAGCATTGTCCACTTACAGGCTTATATAATTATCGGTATATTGAACAAAAACTAGACAGGGAGTTCCAACTTCTTCAACAAAATGAACGGAATGGATTATCGCTGCTTTTATTAGATATCGATTATTTTAAAACTGTAAATGACACATATGGTCATCATTCTGGCAATGAAGTGTTGTGCCAATTTTCACAACGACTATTATCATTTGTAGGAAAGCGAGGTACTGTCGCAAGATATGGTGGGGAAGAGTTTGTTATATTATTACCGAACTTAAAGAAACAAGCTTCGATAGAATTCGCTGAAGAAATTCGTCAAAAAATTTCCGAGAAACCATTCGAAATTGAGCATTCATTACAATCAAATAACATAAACACGTCAACTATCTTTCTAACCGTCAGTATCGGGGTCTCCTCAGCTTCAGAAGATTGTGCTGATCCAATTACACTCATTCGCTTAGCAGACAGAGCAATGTATATTGGCGCTAAGAAAGCTGGTCGCAATAAGGTAGCTGGTTATGTTGGTTAGAGTCTTTGTTATGGACGAGAAATAAAAATTATTTCCCGTGGAATAAATTTTTTGGCTTTTAATAATACTTGTTCCAAAAACTAGGACTAAACAATCATACATAAAAAGGAGATGTAAAATTGAAGAAAAAAACCTTAAAAAACCAGCGTGGATTAACGTTGGTTGAATTACTTGCAGTTATTGTTAATTTAGGGATTATTGCGGCGATTTCTATACCATCCATTGTTGATGTTATAGAAAATACTAAAGCTGAAATTTCAGAAGTAGTACAAATTCTTGATGTTGCTAAAATAGCTAGAACTGAAAATCCTAATACAGCTAGTGTTGATCCAACTTCTTTGGCTCCTTTTATAGAATATGTTAAAGGTGATCGTTTTGATGTTACCAATACAGAAAGCGTATTTACCATATCTGAACATGAGGTTGTTTGGGTAGCAGATACTGGAGATGCTATAAGTGTTAGTGAAAATGATTTAATTGATTATATCGATGGAAATTAATCAAATAATTTTGTTTATTTACGGGCTTATCCTAGGCTCCTTCTACAACGTAGTCGGCCTTAGAGTTCCAAAAAATCAATCAATGATGACACCACGGTCTTCTTGCCCTAGGTGTCATCATATACTAACAGCAGTGGAGTTGATCCCTGTAGTTTCTTTTCTATTACAGAAGGGTAAATGTAAAAGATGTAGTATGAAAATATCACTATGGTATCCTTTTGTCGAGCTAATGACAGGGCTTTTGTTTATGATTTCACCGCTGATTATTGGTTGGAATGGTGAGCTGATCATAGCTCTTACATTAATATCGTTGTTTATGATCATCTTTGTGTCTGATGTAGCTTATATGTTGATTCCAGATAAGATTCTCCTCTTTTTTCTCGTGCTGTTTATCGGAGAAAGAGTGATGTTTCCGCTTGATCCTTGGTATGACTCTTTACTTGGTGGAGTCGTTGGTTTTTGTTTACTTTTACTGATAGCTTATGTTAGTAAAGGTGGCATGGGAGGCGGAGATATTAAATTATTTGGCTTATTAGGGATTGTCCTAGGCTTAAAGGTTGTCCTTTTGTCGTTTTTTATATCGACTGTTATCGGGACATTGGATGGAATAAGACGTATTGGATTAGGTAAATATAAAAAACGTGAACCTGTTCCATTTGGTCCATCAATTATTATTGGAACATTAATCGCTTATTTTTTTGGAGATTCGATTATAGGATGGTATTTATCTCTTATCGGAATAAATGTCGGAGGTTTTTAATAATATGGTTTTTTTATTAAATTGTAAAATCGGAAACATAGTGATAACAGATTATACTATTGATAGGTTGAAATTAAGCAGGGGAAACCAGTTTTCATTAGATTGAAGAAAAAGTGCTTCCGGCAGGACTTATTGCCGATGGGAAAATAAAAAATGCTGATACACTTTCTTTAATCCTAGATGGGTGTGTACTGATAGGTCTCTAAAAGGTAGAAGCAAGCGTATTATTGTTCCTGATTCTCATGTAATCAGAAAAATACAAATCCCCTTTGACATAACCCATCATTTCCCAATCTGAATGAGGAAAATGACGAATGATCTTACTAATTGGCGAAATTTTTTAAGAACTAGACGACAAATGTCTTGTTCTTTTTTTTTGCTATTCTGTTACCATGGTTATCAATATGATTGAACGTGTTATGGCTAACGAAGGGTGGCAAGGTTAATGGACAAGCAGACGACTGATGCGATAAAAATTAAAATAAATGGCAAGGATCGTCCTTTATCAGATGAAGAAAATACGGAGGTAACAATTCCGATTACAAGCTGGGATGAGAAGTTGGAGGCGAAAAATGAAGTGGCTTCAGCAAAACAACCCCTTGAAAAAGAGGATGATTTCCCTTGGCTTTTACCAGAAGATGAAGATTCTATTTTTCTTGAGGATCCAAAAGTTGTCGTACCTTCAAAGAAAAACAAGCAATATTCAAATCAATCAATCACTCCATTTCACTATCCAAAAAAACAAAAACGAATTAACGAAAAAACCTTGTTTCCAATAAAAAAAATCATGTTAATGATCTTATTGGCTATTGCGTTAGGAGTTATGTTTGGGAGTGTTTTATTAAACTTTTTATCGAATGATGATATGCCTGTGATGGGATCACCTAGCGGGGAAACAGATGATAATGGAGTAGCGGTTGAAACACCAGACAAAGCTACTGATGAAGGTAAAACAGCGGTAGGCACTGAGGAACCAGGGGCGGAGACTACAGCAACTTTACAATTATTTGCTGTTCAGGGAGGAGTCTATTCTTCGAAGGAAGCAGCTGATTCGGTAGCAACTGAGATAAAAGGAAAAGGTCAGGCTGCGATTGTCTTGGAAAGCAATGAAACCTTTACAGTATTTGTTGGGGTAAGTAAAGAAAAGGCTGAAACAGGTGCTCTAAGTGAAGTGTATAAACAACAAGATTTCACTACTGATATTGAATTTTGGGGAGGAAAGCAATTGTCTTTTTCGTTAGCGACTTCTGCTTCTGCTGACCAATGGGTAAAATCAATTCAAGAGTTGTCAACACTAGCTTCTATATCTATTAACGGAACTAACATAAATGAAAATGATATTAGTGAAATTGAATCGACACTCAACGGTATTAAGGCTAATGATACCGAAAAACCTTTAATTGAAACTTTGTTACAATCTATAGAGAGTCTTAAAAGCAACGATGGTTGGAAAGCTCAACAGCAACTAATGGATGTTATAAGTAAATTAAAAATAAAATAAATGCTACTTTCACAAATTGAGTTTTGTATCGTTCTTTTAAAGAAAAACAACATTATTTTCGAACACTACATACAGATAAGTGTCAAATTAAAAGAGACTAGCATGCCTAGGACATTTTGTCACTCACGTTTATGTGAATCTCGAAGTGAAACATGTTCCTTTACGGTCTTTTTTTGTTGTATAGAAAATTATAATATTCTTGTAATGTGGATAAGCTCGTCGAGTGTCCTTTACCGTATGCGGAGTGATCCAATTCTTACGGAGCAAAACGTTCGCTTGCGTTTTGTTTTTTGCAATGATGAAAATGAAAATTTAATGAATTGTCGATAATACGAACGTTTGGTACGATGTAGTCGTATCTTCTAATCTGAAACGTAGAAAGGATGTTAACATCATGAATGCAAACCTCATTTTAGCTTCAGCATCACCTCGCAGAAAAGAACTTCTTGAACTCCTTCAAATCCCCTTTAAGGTGATAGTGAGTGAGGTTGAGGAAATAATAGACGAGCAACTTCAACCTGCGGAAATCGTTCAATTACTAGCACAGCAAAAGGCAGAAAGTGTTGCAAAAACAAATCATGAATCCTTTGTCATAGGTTCAGACACGTTGGTTGTTTATAAAAACCAGTTGCTTGGAAAGCCAACAGATAAGGCTAGGGCCATTCAAATACTTCAACTGTTATCAGGCCATACGCATGAGGTGTATACAGGAGTTTGCATTATACACAGGGGAATCGTTCACTCCTTTTATGAAAAGACAGAAGTGACCTTCTATTCTCTATCTCAGGAAGAAATTGAAGAGTACGTATCAACTGGTGAGCCAATGGATAAAGCAGGAGCCTATGGTATACAAGGATATGGTTCGTTATTGGTTGAAAGAATTACTGGTGACTATTACGGTGTTGTTGGACTGCCTATAGCGCGAACGAAACGTGAGTTATTAAAAATGGGGTTTAAACGCTTATAATGATGATGCTCGGCATCCATTCGGTTTTATAAATCGAAAAAAATAAGGGATCATCAATTCATCAAAAAAGATAAGTTAGTTTGTGAGCAGAAGGGAAACGAAGGAGGAAAAATGGAAGCATCAACATTTAAAATCCGCGATTTTCCTGAAGATGAACGACCGAGAGAACGCTTGTTGAATGAAGGTTCAGATAAGCTTTCCAATCATGAGCTGCTGGCAATATTACTGAGGACTGGTACAAAAAAAGAATCAGTCCTTGAGCTTGCCCAAAAACTATTAAAACATTTTGAAGGTCTAAGAATGCTAAAGGATGCATCTGTAGAAGAAATAACCACAATTTCGGGGATTGGAAATGCAAAGGCTGTACAAATTTTAGCTGCACTTGAACTTGGGAGAAGAATCAATCGACTAACGTATGATGATAGATATGTCATTCGTTCTCCACAAGATGGGGCTAATTATGTGATGGAAGAAATGCGCTTTTTAAGCCAGGAGCACTTTGTCTGTTTGTACCTAAATACGAAAAATCAAGTACTTCACAAACAAACGGTGTTCATTGGTAGTTTAAATGCATCGATCGTACATCCTAGAGAGGTCTACAAAGAAGCTTTTAAACGCTCTGCAGCATCAATTATTTGTATTCATAACCATCCTTCTGGAGTGCGCCTGTAAGGTGGGTAATTTTAGCGATTTCATTTGAAATCTAGAACTCCTTACAATGTTCTATGGTCAGCATCTTACCTTGAGAGGAAACTCAATTATAGGGAAAAAAGCATGATGTGAAAAGGAGAAAAGACGACAAAAGCTATCAATGTCGAGTCAGTTCTTCAGATCAAGCGATGGATGGTAAAAGCTAGACTGCTTGAATCCTAGACGAATGAGCGATGGATGCGCCATTGTCTACGATAGCTAAAAGGCAATGTGGTCAAAATGGGAGACATATCTTCAGAGTGTCTGTAGGATTACTAACCCTTGCCATAGTAAGGTTTGACCTTCAATCCTCAATTCAAAGGAAACCGTCGAAAGGGATACCTAATCATTGCGAACTAAAATTATCTCATAATGCAGGGATTGCCTAAGTGTAATGCCGTAAAGGCTAATAGACATCGTCTATGGAAGTTGCATAAGGTAACGGAGTCTTCATATTACTCAACGTTTACTTGTAATGAGTTTAGCATGGGAAAGGGAGACAGGTTGATGTTAACGTCAATGTGGAAGGAGTCATGAATATGGCGAAAAATCCATTTCATCAGTTGGACGTTATAAGGAATGCTTCTCATAAAGGAAACATCATTAAAGATTGTTACCGCCTAATGTATAAAAAAGAATTATGGCTTAAAGCTTATGCAAAACTATATCCGAATGTTAATGCTTGGAATAAGGGAAATGTAAACGAAACAATCGATGACATATGCCTTGATGTTATTGAGCAACTAAAGTCCAGAAGCTTTCGTTTTACTTTAGTAGGTAAAATAGTTAAACCAACAACTGATAGAAAAAAGAAACCTCTAGAGATTTTTAACTTAAGAGATAAGCTAGCATTGGAAGTAGTAAGAATGATATTAGAAAATGTTTATGAACCAATATTCTCTGAAAACTCACATGGCTTCAGAAAAAGGCGGAGTTGTCATACAGCTTTAACCCAGTTAAAAACATCATTGTACACCTCAACATGGTGTCTTAAAGGAGATATTGTAAACTTATTTTCGGGTATAAACTATTCAATATTGCTAAAACTTATTTCAAAAAGAGTGAAAGACCACCGCTTCTTACTTCTTATCCATCAGTCTCTTTCTTCTGGATTACTTTCTAAATATTATCATCAATATAATAATTGTTTGATGCCACAAAATTGTTGTCTTACATCCTTGTTAGCTAATATTTATCTTCACGAATTAGACTGTTTCATGGAAAGGCAAATGACAGGGAATAGTATGAAATATGTACGTCACATAGATAAGTTTGTGGTTGGATTTTCTAGTTCTAAACAAAGTGCTCTTCATACGATGGATTTGATCGTAAGGTTTCTAAAGGAGGAGCTCTGTCTAGATTTAGACGTTCAAAAAAAGGTACTAGTTCATTTGGATCATCCAATTGAATTCCTTGGTTATCATTTGCATAGACGTAAGGAAAAGGGAAAAAAAGATTATAGTAACCGATACATTCAAGCATCTAAAAGGCGACTTCATTCAAATGTAATGAAGTTAAACATTCCCGAAAAGGAAATAAAAGACTTTGTTAAAGCGAACGGATATGGAAATGCTGAGACGGTTAAATCGAAATATCGATCAAAGCTGATAAACTATAATGAGCTAGACATTTTGGAGATCTTTAACACTGAACTACGTGAATTTGCAAATTTCTACACACTAGCTGATAATTATCACCATCTAAAACGATTATTTTATCTTGCTGAAGGAAGCTTCATTAAAACAATTGCAAATAAACGAAAAAGCACCTATAAAAAAGTTGTCACTTCCTTGAGGACACGCAAACAAGGAGTTTTATGCTTGGCAAATAAGGATAGCAAGGGCACTCAAACGCTTCATATCTTTTTAAAGCTCAAAGATATCCCCAAAGTAAAAGGCCATCAAAGTTGAACCAGTTGTAGAAACTATGTCAAATTGGTGAATTTTTTTGGTGGATCACCTTTTTGAAGCATAACTTGAATTGGGGTTATTCTTACCAAGGTGACATAAATACTAAAATGATTGCGGCATAAAAAGACCTTGAGTGATCCGAATTGCTTGCGTAATAATACTTAGGCAAAATCATGATGAGAGAAATATCAGAAGCCAATTTCGAATAGTCAGCTGGCGAGCCGTATACGCTGAAAGGTGTACGTACGGTTCTGAGGGAGGGATGTGAGACCTGTTTGTGATTGATGGCAAGGCGCACACTCCCTACCCTACGACCCAACACCAAGTAGAGAAGATATTGATGTAACAAAGCGTCTCGTTGAATGTGGCAAGATGTTAGGCATAGAACTTTTGGACCATCTTATTATCGGGGAACAAAAATATGTGAGTTTAAAAGAAAAAGGCTACGTCTAATACTTTTTTTTTTACAAAATTACGATATAATAATGTTTATGGGTTTTTTTAGTTTTATTTAACTCAGATTAGAAAAAGGAAATGATGAAACCAATTGGAAAACTAACCTCATTTGATTAGGATTTTTTCTAAAAGTTCGTTGTTTAATCGAAAAGAACACGATGCCAGGCTAGATACGTATCATAGTACTTTTTAGAAAAACGACATTCTTTGCGAAAACAGCCTTTGATTAAAACCATGAACAGTTCATACTGAAAGTAGTCTAATCCTCAAAAATGAAGAAAGTTGTAATCAATTTTCCTAAATAAAAATTAACAGTTTATATTTCGTTTCAGAAAGGAAGATACACCCTATGTTCGGTATTGGTACAAGAGACCTTGGAATAGATTTAGGGACTGCAAACACATTAGTATTTGTTAAAGGTAAAGGAATAGTTGTGAGGGAACCATCGGTTGTTGCTTTACAAACAGATACTAAACAAATTGTAGCCGTCGGTAATGATGCAAAAAACATGATTGGTCGTACACCTGGTAATATTGTTGCACTACGTCCTATGAAAGATGGAGTTATTGCCGATTATGAAACAACGGCAACAATGATGAAATACTATATTAAACAAGCAGTAAAAACAAAAGGTGTTTTCTCAAATAAGCCTTATGTAATGATTTGCGTGCCTTCAGGGATTACTGCTGTCGAAGAAAGAGCTGTAATTGATGCAACGAGACAAGCAGGGGCTAGGGATGCTTATACAATTGAAGAGCCCTTTGCAGCTGCAATTGGAGCTAATCTGCCTGTTTGGGAACCAACAGGTAGTATGGTTGTAGATATTGGTGGTGGAACAACAGAGGTTGCGATTATTTCGCTTGGTGGTATTGTCACAAGTCAATCAATACGATTAGCTGGTGATGAAATGGATGAAGCAATTATTACATATATAAGAAAAACTTATAATTTAATGATTGGTGATCGTACTGCAGAAGCAATTAAGATGGAAATTGGCTCAGCTGGATCTCCTGATGGTGTAGATAACATGGATATACGTGGTAGAGATTTATTAACTGGATTACCGAAGACAATCGCAATTACAGCTGAAGAAATAGCTGATGCACTTAAAGATGCTGTATATACAATTGTTGATACTGTTAAGAATACGTTGGAAAAAACTCCTCCTGAGCTTGCTGCAGATATCATGGATCGAGGTATCGTCTTAACTGGAGGGGGAGCTTTGCTACGAAATCTTGATAAGGTAATAGGTGAAGAAACAAATATGCCTGTACTAATTGCAGAAGACCCCCTAGATTGTGTAGCGATCGGTACAGGAAAAGCTCTTGAGCATATTAACTTATTTAAAAATAAAGCAAAAGATAGTCGCTAATTTACATTTGCCTTTGTTTGTAGAAAGAATGATTAAATTTTTTTAATCAGACAAAGGTGTTAATCTTGAATCGGAAATATTATTAAGAGGGTGTTCATGATGCCACAGTTTTTCCTGAATAAACGCCTTATCTTGTTACTAGTTAGTGTTATTTTTTTAGTGGCATTGATTGGTTTTTCAATAAAGGAAGATCGGAAGTTGACTTGGCCTGAGCAATTTTTACAGGATACAGTTAGTGTCTTTCAATCAATAATTCATAAACCAGCAATGTATGTCTCTGGATTTTTTGAAAATATAGCTGATTTGAAAGACACGTATAAAGAAAACGAATTACTAAAAAGCAGACTTGATGAATACATGCAACTGGAAGCAGATCTTCAAGAATATAAATTAGAAAATGATAAGTTATTAGCTGAGCTTGGCAATGTAGAAAACATTAGAGACTATAGTCCAATCTTTTCTACTGTTATTGGGCGAAATCCAGATAGATGGTATGATTATATTTCTATTGATAAAGGTGCACAAGACGGTATAGAACATGACATGGCTGTCATCACGGCAAAAGGACTTATTGGTAAAGTGAAATCTGTTTCACAGTTCACTAGTACGGTTCAACTTTTAAGTGCAACTGATCTTAAAAATAGAATTTCAGCTGAAGTTTTACCTCCAGAAGTAAATAACGATAATAAAGAAGTTGAAAATGATAATAAAACGAATGATGACAGTAAGATAAGCACTGATAAGGTAATGGGGTTAATTGAAGGTTATGACGAGGATAAGGGTGCATTATTACTCCGACGCATCGAATCAGATGTAAAACTTGTACCAGGACAAAAAGTAACCACGTCAGGTAAGGGTGAGGTTTTACCAGGGGGAATTATTATTGGCGAAATAATTGAAGTTGAGCCAGATTCATATGGGTTAGAGCAAATGGCCTATGTGAAACCTTCAGCAAATTTTTATGATATTGACCGCTTATGGGTAGCAAAGCGTGAAGCTGAATCAGAAGACCCTGTTAAAGAGGTAAACAAGGAGGAGGAATCGTGAGACGTTTCATTCTTCCTTTTCTTGTCTTTTTTATTTTTATTAGTGAAAGCATCTTCTCTGACTTGGTCCATATCCCTTTCTCAATTGAAGATCAATTATACATACCTCGTTTCGTGTTGATCATCGTCATTTTAATTACAGTTTATTTAAGTCGTTGGCAAGGTATCTTGTTGGGATTCTTCTTCGGTTTACTGCATGATATAGTTTACATTGAAGTAATTGGAATTTATTTATTTTCTTATGCTTTAATTGCTTATCTGATTTCAAAAGCTATGAGAGTTCTTTATAAACATGCATTGATTGTTTTGTTTCTTACTGTATTAGCTGCAGCATTGCTTGAATTTTATGTTTATGGAATAAATTATTTAATTGGTACAACAAAGATGACATTATATCATTTTACAACATTAAGATTATTGCCTACACTTGGTTTGAATTTAGTTGTGGCTATTCTGTTATTTTATCCAATAAAAAAATTCCTTTTAAAGATCAAAAATGAAAAATCTGATGATTAAAATTAACTAATTCTCTTTTAAAATAAGATGATTACGATTGCCTCACAGCTTTTTTAGAAAAGATGTTGATATGTATTCTTTTCATTGGTAGCAATCTAATAGGAGTGCCTTGAACTTAAATGAGAAAATAAATCTTTTTAATACTAGTTCAATTAAAAAGGATTTTCAACATTTCTGTCGAATAGTAAAATCGTTGAGGTGAACGTCGTGAAGGTCCAAAAACCACAATATGTTACGATTAAAGGTACAAAAGATGGCTTAACGTTACATCTCGATGATTCATGTTCTTTTGACCAATTACTTCATGAACTCGAGGAAATGTTATCTTTGAAACAATATATACAAGATGTAGGACCGGTTATAGGTGTGAATGTTAAAGTCGGTAACCGTTTCGTAAATAAGCTTCAGCGCGAAAACTTAGAATCTATAATTAAGAAAGAACGCAATCTAGTGGTAGAGTCAATTGAAAGCAATGTCATCACAAAAGATGAAGCCCTTAGATTAAAACGAGAAACGGAAGTATATACTGTCGCAAGAGTTGTTCGTTCTGGACAAGTGTTAAAGGTGCAAGGCGATTTACTTTTAATTGGTGATGTGAATCCAGGCGGTACCGTCGTTGCTGCAGGAAATATATTTGTTTTAGGTTCGTTGAGAGGTATTGCTCATGCAGGTGCAGAGGGTAATAAACAGGCTGTAATCGCTGCGTCCTTATTGAAACCAGCACAGCTCCGCATAAGTGGATTCATTAATCGAGCACCTGACCATACTCCAAATGTAGGAATTGATATGGAGTGTGCTTATCTCGAGCATGATGAAATGATAATTGAGAGATTACAGCAACTTACTCATTTACGACCTAATTTAAACAGGTTTGAAGGAGGAATCTAACTATGGGTGAAGCAATAGTCATTACCTCAGGTAAAGGTGGGGTTGGTAAAACAACAACATCGGCAAATTTAGGGACAGCTTTAGCTATATTAGGCAAACGTGTTTGCTTAGTAGATACAGACATCGGTCTTCGAAACCTAGATGTTGTCATGGGATTGGAAAATAGAATTATCTATGATTTAGTGGATGTAATTGAAGAACGCTGTAAAATACATCAGGCTCTTGTAAAAGATAAGCGCTTTGAGGATTTATTATATTTATTACCGGCTGCTCAGACTAGTGATAAAACAGCAGTTAATCCAGATCAAATGAAGAAGCTTATAGATGAATTAAAACAGGATTATGATTATATCGTTATTGATTGCCCAGCTGGTATAGAACAGGGCTACAAAAATGCGGTAGCTGGTGCAGATAAAGCAATTGTTGTGACGACACCAGAAATATCAGCTGTTCGTGATGCAGATCGAATCATCGGTTTATTAGAACAAGAAGATATAGAACCACCAAAATTAGTGATTAATCGTATACGAAATCATTTAGTGAAAAATGGGGACATGTTGGATGTAGATGAAATAGTTACCCATCTTTCAATTGATTTAATTGGTATTGTTGCCGATGATGATGATGTCATTAAAGCATCTAATAATGGAGAACCTATTGCAATGGATCCAAATAATCGTGCCGCTATTTCATACCGAAATATTGCCCGACGTATTCTTGGTGAATCAGTTCCATTACAATCACTAGATGAACAGAACAAAGGCGTATTAACTAAATTAAAGAAATTTTTTGGTGTGAGAGTTTAGGTTAGCTTTTTCAACAGTTGTTCTTTATATAGAAAAGTTAAAATTAATAGATTGATAAGTTTGATGGAATCACTTCATTTTTAAGAGCTGGTAAATTAGGCTTGTTCTTGTTTAATGGTTTATTCATTTTTTGATCAATCTTCAATTGCGCAACTTTGAAGTTTGTCATGAGTAAGTGTATTTAAGCGTTTTTTAGAGTTTGGAAAATAAATTCCCGAAAAAATATTTCATTTACTTTTTCACTCAAAGTGAGAAGGGAATAGGGTCTAAGGGTTTCCATTTTTTAATAAATGTAGAATTGTGTGGGGAACTCTAATTGATATTATCCCGCAATTTGGTTATAATGAGGTGTTTTTAACATTATCGAGGGGGAACACTTTTTTATGTCAATCGAAGTAGGCAGCAAGGTACAAGGAAAAGTAACAGGGATTACTAATTTTGGAGCATTCGTTGAATTACCAGGAGGCTCAACAGGTCTTGTGCATATCAGTGAGGTAGCTGATAGTTATGTAAAAGACGTTAATGACCATCTTAAAATCGGCGACCAAATTGAAGTAAAGGTGATTAGTGAGAAAGAAGGGAAGATAGCCTTATCTATCAAAAAAGCGATAGATAGACCTGAAGGACAAACTGCTTCTAATTCTCAACACCCGCCACGCCAAAGAAGAGATAGCCGTTCCAAGGACTTTCGTGCAAAAGGTAATTTCCAACCAAAGGAAAACTTTGAGGACAAAATGGCTCGGTTTTTAAAGACTAGTGAAGAAAATTTATCTACCCTCAAACGTAGTACAGAAACAAAACGAGGCGGTAGAGGCGGAAGACGTGGCTAACTTGCTGCGTTTTTAATCACAAAATCCTATAGATAAAGGTAAGCCCGTACAAGACGAGCTTACCTTTTTTATTGTATAGAAATAGTAAAGTTCTGGTACTGTTGATAATCGCTTTGATAGCCAGCTCAAGTGCACTTCACCCTCATCCTTACAATAACTCAACATCGAATCGCTGGTCACTCCATGGTTTCTTTTATCTCATATGCAGTGCACCAGTTCATCCAACGCTAAACGGTGATTGATCTTTGACAACAACTACCTATCCCTTAGTGACATAAGTAGTGTGCTATGGCCCACTCTCGCGCTCACTCCCACTACTTGAAGTGAATGATATTTAAACTAAACCTATGAATAGTACGTTGCTTATAGGTGCATTTCCGCAAAATATAATCATAACTTAGAGGGACAAGGCATAAACTTTTACAAACTGACTAAAGGGATTGATGGGGATGAGTCATAGAGCGGATGAAATTAGAAAACGGATTGAAAAAAGGAAACGTGAAAGAGGGTTGTCAGAGACATATACGACGTCAAAGAAGACATCGCTCCACTTGAGTGATGAAGAAAGATATGGCGTTTATTCCCCACCTACTTTTGAAAGTGTTCCCGATAAAGGGAAAGGTGGACATCCACTGTTTCGTGCTGAAGTATTTATGTTCAAGATATTATTATCTGCCATCATTGTTCTTGTCACTGCAATTATTTTTAAAAATGGTTCACCGATTTTTGACCAACCTAAATCTGTTATTTCATATTCGCTTGAAGAAGAATTCCAATTTGCTGCCGTATCGACCTGGTATCGCGATCAGTTTGGGGAACCACTTGCACTATTTGAGCCGAAGAGTGAGACATCTCCCGAAACAGAGAGTAGTGTGAAAGAGGAAGAGATTGCTGAGTTCGCTGTACCCGCTACTGGTAAAGTCTTAGAATCATTTGAAGATAGTGAACAAGGTATAATGGTGGAAACAGATCAGCCTTCTGTAAAGGCAATGAATGAAGGAATCATCATTGAAGCCGGGGAAAAGGCAGATACTGGACTAACGATTGTTTTACAGCATGGGGATGGAACGAAGTCATGGTATGGAAATTTAGAAAAAATCGATGTTACTCTCTATGACTTTGTTAAAAAGGGGAAAGAGCTTGGTAAAACGAAATTAAGTGAAAACCAAAAGGGTACCTATTATTTCGCGATTAAAAAAGGGGATAATTTTATTGACCCAATTCAGGTGATCCAATTTGAATAGATATTTTACGCTATTACAAAAAGTCCATATTCATCCTTTGTTGTGGTTAATGATTGGAATAAGTGTTATTACTGCAAACTTTAAAACATTAATTTTGTTAATGGTAATTGTTTTTATACATGAAATGGGCCACGCAATAAGTGCTCATTTTTTTTCTTGGAGAATTAAATCGATTATGCTCCTTCCTTTTGGTGGTGTGGCAGAGGTGGATGAGTATGGTAATCGCTCATTGAAACAAGAGTTGATTGTTGTAATATCAGGGCCGATTCAGCACTTTTGGCTTCAAGGGGTAGCTTATTTACTCTACATCGGAAATGTAGCTTCTGTCGCTGACTATCAGTTATTTACTTTTTATAATGTCTCTATATTATTATTTAATTTGCTACCAGTGTGGCCTTTAGATGGCGGTAAATTATTATTTATTCTGTACTCTCATTTTTGGTCGTATAAGAAAGCACACTCGTATATGATCTACACTTCGATTATACTCTTATCCTTATACGTAGTAGTGAGTTTGATCTATTCTCCAAGTCAGATGAATATCTGGATCATTACAACATTTCTTATATATAGCTTATATCACGAATACAAAAACAGAATGTATGGGTGTTTACGATTTTTAATGGAGCGTTATTATGGGAAACAAGATACGTTTAAATTGTTAAAACCGATCATTGTCGATGAATCAGAGTTAGTTTATAATGTCATGCTTAAATTCCAAAGAGGTTGTAAGCATTTAATTGTGATTGAGAGTAATGGCTCGAAAATAACGGAGATGGATGAAAATGAGTTACTTCACGCATATTTTGCAAACAAGCTTGTTGGATCGAAAGTTGGAGAATTAGTCTATACTTATTAAGAAATTGTTTGGCTCTTTTTAATAGCTTATGATAGTAAACCTCATGAACTCTTGTTGGTACATTAAACATAAATACACTCATATAATCCAAATTTAATCTAGTACTAGTTCTATGTTATAGTAAAAATGGTATCTAAGTGGACGTGATAAGCATGTACATTTCCACAGAAAGAGGGTATATGAGTGCGTAAAATAATTATAAATGAAAAAACAAAGGAAGGGCGTTGTGCACTTCTTGAAAATGATCAACTCAGTGAAATACACCAAACTTATTCTTTTGAAGATGAGATTGTAGGCAATATATATATTGGACGTGTAACAAAGGTACTTCCTGGTATGCAGGCTGCATTTGTTGATCTAGGTTTAAAACAAAATGGGTACATTCATCGTAATGATCTCATTTCTTTTCAATGGAATGGTACCAGCGGCTCAAAAACATCTATTTCACACTATATTAGAGAAGGTGAGTTGCTGGTTGTTCAAGTTGTAAAAGAGGGGACAGATCAAAAGGGCCCTAAGTTAACAACAAATATTGAATTTGGTGGAAAATTAATGGTGTACATGCCTTATGGCGATTATGTTGCTGTTTCGAAAAAATTGTCAGATGATAAAGAAAGAAGCAGATTACTACATATCGCTCATGAGCTCCGTAAAGAAAAAGAGGGGCTTCTTTTTCGTACAGCTAGTTTAGATCAACGAGAGGAAATAATTAGGGAAGAATATGCAGGTCTAAAATCGCAGTTTCAATCATTGCAAAAGAAAAACAGTAAAAAACCTATATGTGTTTTGGAGGCGAAAAGTTTTGTTGATCGAATCTTAAATGAACTAGCGATTAAAGCAGATGATATAATCATTAGTGATCAATTTGATCGCGTACAAAAGCTGAGACAGCAATTTCCAGAAACAAAAATCTTATACCATGATGCAAAGGAAGCAATATTTTCTATTTATAAAGTAAATCAAGAAATCGAAAAGCTTCTAAAGCAAATCGTCTGGTTAAAGAATGGATCAAATATTGTTATTGAACAGACTGAAGCGATGACGGTCATTGACGTTAATACGGCTAAATTTTCCGGAAAGTTATCTATGCGTGATACAGTGCTAAAAACAAACCAAGTAGCAGCCAAAGAAATTGCCAAACAAATTCGATTACGAAATATAAGTGGTATTATACTGGTTGATTTTATTGATATGAAGCATAAAGAGGATCAAAAGATGATAATCGAAACAATAACTCAGGAAATGCAAAAAGATCGTGTCCAACATAAGATCATCGGATTTACTGAATTAAATATATTGCAACTCACAAGAAAAAAGGTCCGTCAACCAATTATAGTAAGCCTTACAGAAAGGTGTCCAACATGTCAGGGAACTGGTAGAGTAGCTTCAGCAGAATCGATTGCATATAACCTAGAAAGAGAGCTGTGGGAATATCAGTATATGGATGATGAAGCTGTGTGGATCGAAGCTACAGCAGATGTAATTGCTCTGTTAAAAGGTGGAGATGGTGAACATCTCAAGAAACTTGAAGAGGCATTAAAATTTAAAGTGATTAGTTCTGAGATTTCAAATCCGGTTCCTTGTTATCACATTAAACAAATTGGTGATACCAATGCCATCATGAAAAGAGTTTAAAATAGATTGTTCTCGAAATGAATCATTCAAATAGAGCACAAATTCACCGTTATAGTCTATATGTGTCTATTTTAATTTTATTCTGTAGTATTCTCATAAACAATGCTATGGTAAGTTCAATTGCAACAATAAAGATGTTGCATATTATTCGATTTTTTGATATTATGTTTAATGTTATGGTTTGTAGCGCACCCGTGCTACAACCGCTCAAAATTAGGTTTAAGCAATGTTACAAGCATTCACCTAGTTTTGGCGAGTCTGAGTTTATAGGAGGTGCAAGGAATGTACGCAATTATCGAAACTGGTGGAAAACAAATCAAGGTTGAAGAAGGTCAAGTCATCACAATTGAGAAGCTTGATACTGATCAAGGTGAATCTGTTACTTTTGACAAAGTTTTATTTGTAGGTGGAGACAACGTTAAAGTTGGTAGCCCAACTGTTGACGGAGCGACTGTGACTGCTCAAGTTCAAAAACATGGTCGTCAAAAGAAAATCACTGTCTTCAAATATAAAGCTAAGAAAAACTACCATAAAAAACAAGGTCACCGTCAGCCATTTACAAGAGTTGTGATTGACAAAATCAACGCGTAAGGCTGTTTGACATGATAAATGCAAAAATTTATCGCTCAAATGAGGGACTTATAAAAGAGTTCATTCTATCTGGACATGCCGAGTTCGATGAACATGGCATGGACATTGTTTGCGCTGGAGCTTCAGCAGTTACTTTTGGTGCTGTTAATGCAGTACTTAGTCTAACTCATATTGAACCACAAATTGATCAAGGTGGAGATGGAGGGTATTTACGTGTTAAATTGCCTGAACATCTTGACGAGTCAACTAGTGATAAAGTTCAATTGCTGTTAGAAGGTATGCTTGTTTCACTTCAAACAATCGAAAGAGACTATGGACAATACATTTCGGTTTTAATAATGAACTAAACAGGAGGTGAACTTCATGTTAAGATTAGATCTTCAGTTCTTCGCATCTAAGAAGGGGGTAGGATCGACAAGAAACGGTCGTGACTCTATCTCAAAACGTCTTGGTGCAAAGCGTGCAGATGGACAGTTAGTATCTGGTGGTTCAATTCTTTACCGTCAACGTGGTACAAAAATTTACCCAGGTGAAAACGTTGGCCGCGGCGGTGATGATACGCTATATGCAAAAGTTGATGGTGTCGTTAAATTTGAACGATACGGTCGCGATCGCAAAAAAGTTAGTGTATACCCAGTAGCACAAGAGGCATAAGTTCATTTGAGAACTCTAACCTAACCTAGGTTAGAGTTTTTTTAATGGCTTTCGAATTTATATGTTTTGTACGTAGTTTGGTGTCTAGCTCGAGCGACTAGCCCCTCGAGGGAAGAGGCAAAATACCTTTTTCCTTAGGAAAATACTAAACCCTATTTTCCTAGGACATAAGCCACTTAGGAATTGAAGGTAAAGAACACCTTCTATTCCTAAGCGTCTTATGTTTGTCGAGGCCAAACAGGGCTTGCGCTTTTCTTTCAGTAATCTCCCAATTACCCTTATGTTCGAAAACAATGTTTGTTATAATTCTTATACAGCCTTTTTAGTTTAAATCCTTAATGGAAATTATTTAGTAACTAGGGGAAAATAAGTATGAAAAAGAAACCTATTGAATGGAATATTGTTGATATATTAAATCATTCACGTCATGATTGGATGAACAAATTGCAATTGATTAAGGGAAATCTGTCATTACAAAAATATGATCGTGTGAACGATATTATTAAAGAAGTTATTATCGAAGCTCAGCAAGAAACTAAGCTTTGTAATTTAAAGATGTCTTTGTTTGCTAGTTATCTGATGACATTTAATTGGTCTAACCATCATTTCGTATTAGAATATGAAATATTAGGTGATAGCCTATCATTAGAAACGTATGACACAATAGTAACAGAATGGTGTACAGCCTTTTTTGAACTATTAGATCAAGCTGTAGATATTAGTAGTGAGAATCACTTAGGAATTACTATTGATATCCGTTCATATGATGAAGAAATTCGTTTCTTTTTTGACTTTAATGGCATAATAAAGGATACAGATCAATTAATAGATTGGTTAAAAGCTGTTGATCATTCAGAATTAATTTTGGATGAAATACAAGTTGATACATACGAGTTAACCACAGTGTTTTCACTGCGGACTTAAGAACGGAGGAAGACAAATGTTTGTCGATCAGGTCAAGGTTTATGTAAAAGCCGGCGATGGTGGTAACGGTATGGTTGCGTTTCGTCGAGAGAAATATGTACCAAAAGGGGGACCTGCTGGTGGTGATGGTGGTAATGGTGCAGACGTTATATTCGAAGTAGAGGAAGGTTTACGGACATTAATGGATTTCCGTTACAAACGTCACTTCAAAGCTCCCCGTGGTGAACATGGGATGTCTAAAAATCAACACGGGAAAAATTCACAGCCAATGATTGTAAAAGTTCCACCTGGAACTGTTGTATCTGATGAAGATACGGGGAAAGTTATTGCTGATTTAACCGAGCATGGACAACAAGCTGTGATTGCAAAGGGTGGTCGTGGCGGAAGAGGTAACTCTAGATTTGCTACTCCAGCTAATCCAGCACCAGAGCTTTCAGAAAACGGTGAACCAGGGATTGAAAAGAATGTTGTTTTAGAATTAAAAGTATTAGCTGATGTGGGATTAGTAGGTTTTCCAAGTGTCGGAAAATCCACACTCTTGTCGGTAGTGTCCTCTGCAAAGCCAAAAATTGCTGAATACCACTTTACGACAATCGTACCAAATTTAGGAATGGTTGAAACAGAAGATGGTCGAAGTTTTGTTATGGCAGATCTTCCTGGATTAATTGAAGGAGCACACCAAGGTGTTGGTCTAGGTCATCAATTCCTTAGACATATTGAAAGAACACGTGTAATTGTTCATGTTATTGATATGTCAGGATTAGAAGGTAGAGATCCGTACGACGATTATCTAACAATTAATGCAGAATTAAAAGAATATAACTTACGGTTAACTGAAAGACCGCAAATTATTGCTGCTAGTAAAATGGACATGCCAGAATCGGAAGAAAATTTAGCTGAGTTTAAGAAAAAGCTTGAAGATGATGTGAAAATCTATCCGATTTCATCGATAACTCGAGAAGGTGTTCGTGAGTTATTGTATGAAGTAGCTGATGCCATTGAACAGACACCAGAATTTCCATTATTCGAAGAAGAGCCAGCAGAACATCGAGTTATGTATGAATTCAAGAAGGAAGAACCAAACTTTGCGATTTCACGTGACAGTGAAGGAGCCTTTGTTCTTACTGGAGAAAAAATTGAAAAGCTCTTTAAAATGACAGAGTTCTCACGTGATGAATCAGTCAGACGTTTTGCTAGACAGCTTCGTGGACTAGGTGTAGATGAGTCTTTACGAGAAAGAGGAGCTAAGGACGGAGATATCATTAAATTACTTGATTATGAATTTGAATTTGTTGAATAAAAAGTGTTGATAAAGCTATGGGAGCTGATAAAAAATGGCTCTCTTTTTTATGCATTTTTCTACCAAATGATATTATATTGACAATTCTAACCGAAAATAGAAGAAATTTAGCTAATATTGTGATAAATTATCTACATCAAAGAAAAAAGATGGGGGAAAAGCATGAAGGATGATACGTTTTTTTTAGTTCGTGAGGATATTCTACCTGAAGCGATGAAAAAAACGCTTGAGGTGAAAAAACTTATTGAAAGAGGGAAAGCAGATTCTGTAGCAGAAGCAGTTCAACGAGTGGATATGAGTCGTAGTGCGTTTTATAAATATCGTGATGCTGTATTCCCGTTTCATACAATGGTAAAAGAAAAATTAATCACTCTCTTTTTTCATTTAGAAGATCAAAGTGGAACACTCTCCCACTTGTTAGCAGTCGTTGCGACTGCCGGCTGCAATGTTTTAACCATTCATCAATCCATTCCAATCCAAGGTCGTGCTAATGTAACGCTCTCGCTTAATACGAATGGAATGACTGAGGATATTAATCGATTAATGACTAAATTACGCAGATTAGAATTTGTTGAGAAGGTAGAAATATTAGGTCAAGGTGCATAAGGAGTTGGAGTTTGTTGACAACAAGAATAGGTTATTTAGGTCCAAAGGCAACATTTACTCATCTAGCAGTTCAAGCATACTTTGGGGAAGAGGTTGAGAATATAGCCTTTACGACTATTCCAGAGTGTATTGATGCAGTAGCAGAAGGTGAAATTGATTATGCAGTCGTACCAACTGAAAATGCGTTAGAGGGTTCTGTTAATTTAACATTTGATTACTTAATACATGAACAACCATTATACATAGTCGGAGAAATTGTTTCTCCAATTAAACAACATTTTATGGTACATCCATCTAGAAAGAATGAGTGGGAGAACATAACCAGAGTTTATTCTCATCCACATGCAATTGCTCAGTGTCATAAGTTTCTACATAGCAGATTTAGAGGGATTAAATACGATTTTGCTACATCTACCGGTGCTGCAGCAAAATACGTCAGTGAGCACCCTGTAGAGCCTGTAGCAGCAATTGCAAATGAAATTGCAGCAAAAGAATATGGTTTGGAAATTGTAAAAGCAAATGTCCATGATTTTCACTACAATCATACACGGTTTGCTATATTGCATCCAAGTGTAAATGCTGAATATAAAAGCCAATTTCTACATCCAAATAAAGAAAAAACAACGTTAATGATCACTCTCCCATCAAATCAATCTGGGGCATTGCATCAAGTGCTTTCTGCATTTACTTGGCGAAAATTAAGTTTATCAAAAATTGAGTCACGGCCGATGAAAACAGGTCTAGGTAACTACTTTTTTATTATAGATATTGATATGTTAATTGACACGGTGCTAATTCCAGGGGCTATTTCTGAATTAGAAGCACTAGGTTGCAGTGTCAAATTATTAGGTTCATATGAAGCATATTCAATTGGCCAAAATAGCCAAAAAGATGGTGAGGACTGTATTTAATAAAAGTAAAACATCACAAACGATTGCAATTCTTCTATATGGGGATTGCTTTTTGTTTTGCCACTAAAAGAATTAAGGTATAATATGAAGTGGAGTGAGAAAGCATGTCTCTTAGAAGTAAATGCTTTAGGTTGGTTGTTAACTAAACCTGCTCTCAATAAGATTGAATTAGAAGATTCAACGTGGAAAGAGAGTGTTCATAATGGGTCGTAAATGGAATAATATTAAAGAAAAAAAAGCGTCGAAGGATGCAAATACAAGTCGTATTTATGCAAAGTTTGGTCGTGAAATTTATGTTGCAGCCAAACAGGGAGAGCCTGATCCAGAAGCGAATCAGGCATTAAAGATTGTCTTAGAACGAGCTAAAACCTATAGTGTTCCTAAAGCAATTATTGACCGTGCAATTGAAAAAGCAAAGGGTGGTTCCGAAGAAAGCTATGACGAACTTCGTTATGAAGGTTTCGGACCAAATGGTTCTATGGTTATCGTTGATGCATTAACGAATAATGTGAATCGTACGGCATCCGATGTTCGTGCAGCCTTTGGTAAAAATGGCGGGAATATGGGGGTAAGTGGATCTGTCACCTATATGTTTGATAAGACAGCAGTGATTGGACTTGAAGGTAAAACAGCAGATGAAGTTCTTGAACTTTTAATGGAAGCAGACATAGAAGTACGTGATATATTGGAAGAAGATGAAGTAGTAATTGTTTATGCAGAGCCTGACCAATTTCATGTGGTTCAAGAGGCATTTAAAAATGTAGGTATAACTGATTTTACTGTTGCAGAATTAACAATGCTAGCACAAAATGACGTTACACTTCCAGAAGATGATCATGTACAATTTGAAAAAATGATTGATGCAATAGAAGATTTAGAGGATGTTCAACAGGTATACCATAATGTTGACCTTGGCGAATAATGAACCAAGGTTATCAATCAGGGTCAGCCACTTTTTGATTCCATTTACGGACTTTAAAGGGCTGGCCCCGAACTTTTTTAAAAGCAGTCTTTACTCATATGATAAAGTGTTGATACATCATTAGATGTCGACTGTTTAGTATTTTAAAATAATGATAATTAGATATGAATTTGAATAATTTTTTAAGTATTTAGTCTCTAACTAGGAATCCTTTTTTATTAAGCTCTTCACAAGCACGATCTAGTTTTTCGACGTTGTCTGCTTGAAGGGTATGTAAATGTAATCCACCTGTAAGCTGTGACAAATAGGCTGCTTGATTATTTTCTATTTTCGTAATAAATTCATTTACGTCATTTCGATTCCCCACCATGATGGAAGCTGTAAGATCTCCGTATACTTGATGTTCAATAATAACATCTTTTACAAAAACACCATGATCAACAAGAATTGATAATTCCTCTCTCGTTTGCGACGGAGCATGTTTACATGCAATAATTCGCTCAACATGATTCCCTTGATCATGTTGGTTGTTCAAAAACAAATACCCTTGACTTGTAGCGATAATTGGATGGTTTTTCGCTTTGAGAAGAGAAATATCTTGAACGATGACTTGTCTACTAACATTTGTTTTGTTCGCTAGTTCTCCGCCTGTAATGGGCATGTCTGCATTTGAAAGTAACTCTAGTAAGAGGTTTCTTCGTTCTTTCCCTAATATTTTATCTGAAGTCATCATCACCACTCCTATCTATACTGCAATCATTTGGACCTTATTTCTTAAAATCATCTATAGCTTTAATAAGAATTTGTGTAAAGGATTTAATATCTTCAGGTGTTGTATGAATCCCTAATGATATTCTAATATATTGCTTTGCTCTTTGCTCGTCAAGCCCAAGTGCAAGTAAAGAACGGGAAGGTGCTTGCATGCCTACTTGGCAGGCGCTTCCTGTTGAAATGGCAAAACCGAATCGATTGCACTCTAGCATCATATATTGACCTTCAATTCCATTTAACAGCAAAGGTAGAATATTAGGAAGAGTAGGATCAAATTTTTCATTTAATAGCGTTATTGTATCCTTATAAGGTTGGAGTAAGTCAATGAATAAGTCTCTTAGCGCACGTATTTTTTCATTATTTTCCTTCATTTTCATTGAGATATCGCTTGCAGCAGTTGCAAATGCTGCAATTGCCGGTACATCAACTGTCCCTGGGCGAAATCCTGATTCATGAGTTGTTCCTTCAATAACTGGTTTCCAATATACAGAAGGGTTAATATAAGCTGCACCAATACCTTTGGGCCCATATATTTTATGACTCGATATTGAAATAGAGTCAATTTGTATTTCTTCTACATTTATTGGTAGTTTTCCAAAGGTTTGAACACAATCACAATGGAATAAAACCCCTTGTTCTCTTAAAAATGGACCAATATCTTCAATTAGCTGGACAGATCCAATTTCAGAATTACCATGTTGGATCGAAACTAAGGCAGTGTCAGAACGAAGTGCCTCTTTTATTTTACTTAGCGAAACATGACCCTGATGATCAGGTTTTAAATAACTAATTTCATATCCTTCTTTAGATAGCTTTTGAAAAAATGTATAGAGTGAAGAGTGCTCAAATTGCGTTGTAATAATATGTTTCTTAAATAGATCTATCCCATTTAAAAGTGACTGAATAGCTAGGATATTTGCTTCACTTCCACCACTAGTAAAGTATAGTCCCTTTTCATGTCCACCAATCATCTCTGTAATTAGCTTTCTTGAAGCCTGTAATGTTCGATGGGCCAGTCCGCCAACATCATGGAGACTACTACTATTTCCATATGCGTTTTTCGCGGCTTTCATATAAATTGATAGTGCATGATCACTGATTGGTGTTGTTGCTGCGTAATCTAAATAGATCAATTCGTTCACTCCTAGTTATTTCGTAGTCTTTTAAATTGACAATAAAAAACTCTTGTCATTATTTTAATTATATGTAAATATAGGTGTCAAGACAGGTGTAAATTTACAGGAGGGATATTTGTTATGCCTCAAACAGATGTCATAATAATCGGAAGTGGAATTGCAGCCCTTTCAGCTGCCTATCATTTACGTCATAAACAGGTCATAATTGTTACAAAATCTTTGTGGTTTAAGAGTAATTCGATGTTAGCCCAAGGAGGAATCGCTGCTTCAGTTCATAAGTCGGATTCTTGGAAAAGTCATTATCATGATACATTAGTTGCTGGTTGTCACCATAACCATCCAGATAATGTGGAGCACCTCGTTCAAGAGGGTCCAAATGAAATCTTTGAATGGTGTAAAAGGGGTATGACCTTTGACTGTGACAATCAAGGGGAATTTCTTTTAGGTAAAGAAGGAGCACATAGTAACCACCGTATCATCCATGCAGGTGGAGATGCAACTGGGAGAGAAGTAACAAAGTTTATTTTTCAAGCCATAAAGTCTTCCGTTAAAATAGTCGAAAATGAAATGGCGACAGAGTTAATTGTTAGAGACGGAGTTTGCCACGGTGTTTATACAAAGAATGATAAAGGACAGATCCAACAATATATAGCAAGCAAAACAATTATCGCCAGTGGAGGTTGTGGGGCAGTCTATGGCCATACTTCAAACGCGGATGTTATAACAGGCGATGGCATTGCAATGGCTTACAGAGCAGGTGCCGAAATTGCGGATATGGAATTCATTCAATTTCATCCAACAATGCTACAAATAGACGGCAAGTGTGTTGGGCTAATTTCAGAAGCAGTTAGAGGTGAAGGAGCAACATTAGAAAATCAAAATGGTGTTGCCTTTATGAATGATCTCCATCCACAAGGTGATTTAGCACCGCGAGATGTTGTCAGTCGAGCTATTTTTTATGAGATGAAAAAGGGAAATAAGGTGTTTCTTAATATATCACAGCTCTTGAACTTCTCTTCTAGATTTCCGACTATTTCAGCCTTATGTAAACAGCATGGGATTGATTTAGCTAAAGGGAGAATTCCGGTAGCGCCTGGAATGCATTTCCTAATGGGTGGAATTCAAACCAACGATATAGGAGAGACATCAATTGCCAACTTAATTGCTGTTGGAGAAGCAGCGTGTACAGGTGTTCATGGTGCGAACCGACTAGCTAGTAATTCTTTATTAGAGGGGTTAGTATTTGGAAAAAGATTAGCAACACATCTTTTAACAAAAACGTCTTTTGATCACAGTAATTTTCCAGTCGTTAAACCACCGAATGTAAGCATTCATGTAAGGCACCTAACTCAAACGTGGCCAACAAAAAAACAAATACAAGAAATAATGACAAATTATGTTGGAATTCAACGAACGTATGATGAATTGACATATGCAGTTGAATGGTTTGAGCGGTATTTAGAACAGAGTTCTTTTTGGGATATGAATGTGAATAATTTCACAGTTAATCAAGTAGAAATAATAAATATGGTGACAATAGGTTGGATTATTTCCTCTTCTGCCTTAAGAAGAACGGAAAGCAGAGGAGGACATTTCCGCCTTGATTATCCAAATCTTAATGATAAAGAGTGGAAACAAAAGCAAGTCATTCGGACGAAAGACGAGATACATGTGGGAGTGTAGAGAATGAATGAAATGAAACTAAAAAAGAAGTTAGAAGAATTTTTTTTAGAGGACCTAGGGGAATTAGATATTTCTAGTCAATCAATTTTTGGTAAGGATGCTCGTGGAATAGCAATTATGAGTGCGAAGGAAGATGGAATCCTAGCAGGAGTAGACGTAATTGCGGCCGGATATTCTCTATTTAATCAGGAGTTAAATGTGTTATTAAATAAACAAGACGGAGATCTTCTTAAAAAGGGAGATGTCATAGCGGAAATTGAAGGTCCTGTGTCCACGATACTCAGTGGAGAGCGGGTTATCTTAAATTTACTACAAAGAATGTGCGGTATTGCTACATTGACTAATAAGGCAGTAACAATTCTTGATTCGAAGCATACGAGAATTTGTGATACAAGAAAAACGTCACCTGGATTACGAATGTTTGAAAAATATGCAGTTCGTTGTGGTGGGGGATTCAATCATCGTTTTGGTTTATACGATGGAGTCATGATAAAGGATAATCATATTGCATTTGCTGGCTCAATATTGAATGCAGTAAATGAGGTAAAAGCGAAGACTGGCCATATGGTGAAAATAGAGGTAGAAATTGAAACAGAGAAGCAATTGTTAGAAGCAATTGAAGCTGGTGCAGATGTGATTATGTTTGATAACAGAACAGCTGAAGAGGTAACTAAATTTACTGAAATAACACCAAGTCATATCGTTACAGAGGCCTCTGGTGGAATTAATCTTCAAAATTTAGCAGATTACAAAAATACAAATGTCAATTATATCTCGCTGGGGATGTTAACACATTCATATAAATCATTAGATATAAGTTTAAATGTAAAATAGGGGGATTTAAATATGGATATATTAGATATTCTTGAACATGAGAAGAAGGAGTTAATGCCAGAATCCTACAAAACACGTTCTATCGAAGAAATGGAGCAGCGGGTTAGAGAAATCAAAGCGAAATTTGGCTCAAAGTTATATATTCCCGGGCATCACTATCAAAAGGATGAAGTTGTCCAATTCTCAGATGTAGCTGGTGATTCTCTCCAATTAGCTCAAGCAGCAGCAGAGAATAACGAAGCAGAATATATTGTTTTTTGTGGTGTTCATTTCATGGCTGAAACAGCAGACATGCTAACATCTGAACAGCAAAAAGTCTTACTACCTGATATGAGGGCGGGGTGTTCAATGGCTGATATGGCCGATATTGATCAAACAGACCGTGCTTGGGAAAAGCTCCAGAAATTATTCGGCGATACGATACTACCACTCACATATGTAAATTCAACAGCTGCTATTAAAGCGTTCGTAGGAAAAAATGGTGGGGCTACTGTAACGTCCTCTAACGCGAAAAAAATGTTAAATTGGGCATTTTCTCAAAAGGAGAGAATCTTATTTTTACCTGATCAGCACTTAGGGAGAAATACAGCATTTGACCTTGGGATCCCATTGGATAAAATGGCGATATGGAACCCTATTACAAATGAATTGGAGCATAATGGAAATGTTGATGAAATTATCGTCATTCTGTGGAAAGGTCATTGCTCTGTTCATGAAAATTTCACCGTTAAAAATATAGAAGACCTGAGAAAAACAGAACCTGATATGAAGATAATTGTTCATCCTGAATGCAGCAGAGAGGTTGTTAGCTTATCGGACTACGCAGGGTCTACAAAGTATATTATAGATAAAATTAATGCAGCAGGGCCAGGTACGAAATGGGCAATTGGAACAGAAATGAATCTTGTTAATCGACTTATTCAGCAAAATCAGGATAAGCAAATCGTTTCTTTAAATCCTTATATGTGTCCGTGTTTAACAATGAATCGTATAGACTTACCCCATCTTTTATGGACATTAGAAGGCTTAGAAAAAGGAGAAATAACGAATCAAATCATTGTTCCAGAACACATAACAGAGGAAGCAGTATTAGCACTAAATCGTATGTTGTTACATGTATAAAAACATTGATTAGATCGTTTTTTCATATCTAGGTATTTTCTAATTATTGACTGAACTGACAAAAATATTGTCAGTTTTTTTGTTTTTATAGGCTCTTTTCTAAAAGTTTGTTGCTCTAGTACGAATAAAAAATCGGCTTTTAGATTTTTATGATATAAATTGAAGCTATCTCCAGAGGGATATTAGAGTAATTTAGCGAAAAGAGCACGAAGATATAGTTAAAACGTGTAATTAGTACTTTGTACGGATAACAACAAACTTTGCGAAAGCAGCCTTTTTATAAAAGGCAGTCTCCACAAAGTTTGTTTCTTTTTGTACACGGTATGACAGTCCGTTTAAAGAATATCGAAGTGTTCTTTTCTAAGAAGATTTTATCCAGCTATCTATTAGATATAGCTTCTCATTCACCATTGAAAATTTTAAAAGCTTATTTATATAGGTGAAACCGGAGTGCTGATTTGTCCTAGGTACTAGATCAACTTTTGAAAATAACCTAAATAAATGAATTTTTAATCAATTTAAGTCATATAGATTAATAGGGCTGTTTCCGGATATTGGTGGCTGGATACCTTTCTTAATTTAATCCAAGTGTAGGCACAGCAAAGAAATTTCAAGATGATAACCTAGCAAAGTAGTTGAAAATTTGTCTTAATACAAATTTCAAAACTATAGGTTTATCCAATAATATAAACAAGTTTTAATCATAATTGTGATCTATTCATCATAAATTGTGATGAAGAATAGTGAAATTATGCTCATATGTTTATTACATGGAAAACATAATCACTTCAAGCATAAACATTGGTGAATTGATTATGAAATGCTGTCACATCATCGACTATTGGGTTTGATGATAGATTTTTTTTATGCTTAGGAGGGAAAGCATTGAAAATTCATATTGTACAAAAGGGCGATACTCTTTGGAAAATCGCAAAAAAATATGGAGTTGATTTCGAAGAGTTGAAAAGTATGAATAACCAATTAAGTAATCCAGATTTAATCATGCCAGGAATGAAAATTAAAGTACCTTCTGGAAATATTGCCGTTAAAAAGGAAGCACCCATGACAATGCCTAATCAAAAGAAAGAAATGCCTAAGATGGAACATCCATATGCCAAAGAAAAGCCAAAAGTAGTTATGGATGTGGAGGACATGGAGGAAAATGAACCAATTACTGAAAAACCATCAAAACCTTATATACCGCCTGTACCTAATGTGCAACATCCGGTATATACAGGGGTGGATATGAATAATTATTATACGGTGAATATGGCAATGATGCCGCAAATGCCAAATCCACAAATGCCACCGAAACCAGAAAATGTTTTACCTAATCTAACTGAGAAAGAAAGTGGTGATAAAAAGATTACTAAGGAGGAGTCATATTACTTATCACCAGAACAACAAGAGGAGGATTCAATTGATATGGCAAATATGCCGAATGTACCAAATATGCCTATAATGCCAAATATGCAGCAAATGCCAAATATGCAAATGCCTGCATATCAAGCGCCAGTTATGAATTACCCACATTATGTAGCACCACATTGCATGGTACCTGTATCACCAATATTACCTGGAAGTGGTCTTTGTCCACCAGGTCCTTATCAACCGATGCATATGCCATACGGTTATGGTCCAGTCATGCCAAATCAATCATACCCAACGGCGGTGAGCCCTGAATTTGATGAAGAACAAGATGAGAATACGGCCTATGCACCAAACATGAATCATCCACATGCTGCACCAGCACAATATGGTACTGGTCTACCTGTAAATCCACATGCGGGCGTGCCTGTAACTCCTGTATTACCGGGATATGGATTTGATCCCAATCAAGTCTTAGGCGCATATGGTGAAGCGCAGGATGACGACGATGATTATGATTATGAAAATCAAGAACACATGCCAAATCAACCGTACCCGCAAGCCGTTGCACCTGCTTATGGAGCAAATAAGCATGATTGTGGTTGCGGAGGACAGAATACGAATCAGCATGGATATGGATATCCTATGCAACAACCTGGCTACGGATATCCTATGCAACAACACCAGGGATATGGTTACCAGATGCAACCACAGCCAGGTTACGGTTATCACATGCCACAACAACAACCAGGCTATGGATATCCTATGCAGCAGCAACCATTTGCAGGATATCCAGTTCAACAACAACCATATATGAATCCACAAGGTTATAACCCTAACCAGATGCAACCTGGTGGTCAGTTTGAAATGCCTAATTTTGATAGTAGAGATGAAGAAGATGATGATGATAATTAATTGATGTTTCAACTAAAAAACAGAGGTTTAAACCTCTGTTTTTTAGTGTTCTACTTTTTTTATTTTTAATGTACTTTTTTAAAGATAAGAGAATATGAATAATTCCGACTGATATTTGGTACCTTGCTCAAGAAGACATTGGAAAGCGATTTTTTTGAGAAAGTCCAAAATTTAAAGGTATTACCGATAACTAACAGTTTGGTGTCCTTCTGTATGGTACAAGCTAGGTAATGAGCGAATTTTAATTGCTCTTGCCAAAGAAATTTAACAGGGGGGTTTTTGTGTTGAATACTGGAAAAAAAGTTACTGCTTTTACAGCAATTGCGTTGTTAACAACTGGATTAACAGCTTGTAATGGTAATAATGAAGGTGCGTTAAACACAAGAGATAATAACACCGCACAACCAATCGGTTACCATACAAATGAGAATGGTAATATGGATAATGAAGGTCCTATAACTGAAATGATGGACGGGATGAATAACGAAGGAAATACGAATCAGAGAAATACAAATGCTAAAAACAACAGAACAGATAATAACAATCAAAGGAATATGGGTACAACAAATGTAGGAAATACGAATCAGAGACATACAGGTGCAACAAATGCTGGTAATAACAATCAGGGAAATGCCGGAAATACCAGCAATGGTATTGCAGAAAACGGTAATAACCTAGGGAATGGTGCTGGAGATAATCGCTATAGCCGTGAAGATGCAAATTATCATGGACACTTAAATCGAGTCGGATATAATAACAATGGTAATGGTAATGGTAATGGTAATGGTAATGATAATGGTGAGAAGTCTGATAAGATTAAAACCACTGTTGAAAAAATTGATAACGTTGATGAGGCAAATGTTTTGGTTACAGATGACAATATCATTGTCGCAGTCGATACTCAGGACAAGAATGATAAACAGGTAAAGGATCAAATAACAAGCAAACTTCGTAAAATGGCTGATGGAAGAAATATTCAAGTTGTTACCGATGAGGCGACATTGACTCGCGTTCGAAATATAAATAACAATATGGAAAACGGTAATGATCGTAAAACAATTGATACCGATATCAATAACTTGATGAATGATCTTGGGGATGCCATTCAACGACCATTTAATGGGAACCGTGACTAATTAAACAAGGGGATTTCCCCTTGTCTTTTTATTTTAGGCTCTTTTCTAAAAGTTTGTTGCTCTAGTACGTATAAAAATCGGCTTTTGGATTTTTATGATCTAAATTGAAGTGATCTCTAGAGGTATATCAGAGTCATTTAACGAAAAGAGCACGAAGATATGCTGAATTCGTAACGATTTACTTATTACGAAAAACAACAATCTTTGCGAAAATAGCCTTATTTTATTCGTTTTAAAATTGGATTTGGGATTTTATATGTGAAAATACTAAGTATGGAAGGCACTATATCCTTAATATGAAATAGTAGGCCTAATAAATATGTGATAAAATAGTAGAAGTAGAAATGAGGATCTAAGTAATAGGTGGTATATATGGAAGAAAATAAGAAGCGTGAAACAAAAGGGATCGATACTACATTAATATATGATTTTAAGGAATATCCGGATGAAATAAGTGGTCGCTGTGATAATTGTGGTAACACGTTATTTAAAAGTTCAGTGAAGGACTTCATTTTTCTGAGGGAATGCCGAGAATGTGGTATGAAAAAAAGTATATAATTAACAAAAAGTCACTCATTTTATATGGTTTTTTTGAAGATGGATGAGTGACTTTTATGCATTAATTCTACTTAGTAAATAAATATCTAACAGCTTTATAAATAAGGACTACTGAGAAGAGTAAAACTGTTAACACACCAACCACTGTTGTAAACGGTGCCAAAGAAGCTAAAAACGTACCAGCTAATGGAACTTCAATTAATGCAAAGCCTGCTAAGATAGCAGCTAGGAATAAAAAAATCCAACTACTCATAAAAAACCCCTCCTTTTACTAACAACATATGTCTACACAGAAGAGTGGATTAATGACTTAGCCTACTGGCATTAAAATATTGTTGTTATCTAGAGAAGAGAAAGAGGTTAATTGTTATATTATTGTTGAGGTGAATTCTCCCTTGTAGCCATACATTCTAACAACCTAATACACCTTATCCAACATAATTCAAAGTCTTATTAACTTGAGTAACAAAAAAAGGACTTCAACAGAAGTCCTTTTTTTGGCTAAATATAAAATTAAGCTTTGTTAACGTTAACTGCTTGAAGTCCACGTTGACCTTGTTCAGTTTCAAAAGTCACTTTTTGACCTTCATCTAAAGTTTTAAAGCCTTCGCCTTGGATAGCTGAGAAATGTACGAATACGTCGTCTCCACCTTCAACCTCGATGAAACCGAATCCTTTTTCTGCGTTAAACCATTTTACTGTACCTTCTTGCATGTATGTTGCCTCCCGTGTGGATTACCCACAATTTATTACTATCCTTGCTCAATTAGATATCAAAGGCGAAAAGTTTAATTACTTATTCTTTCCTTACAGACCGAACAAAAATAATTCTTCTTAATAATAACAGAGAATGGGCTTAATAGCAAATAGGTTATCCTACCTTTTTGTAAATTTCCTTTTGTTTTTAAAGGATTTATTATCAGTAAATAAAAGTTTCTAAAGTAAAGCTAAGTCTAGTGTTAAAAGTTCTTTTGGAGAATGTTATTTTGGTTAAAATTTCTTAAAATGGTCACAATAGTAACGAACAAAGGTTGGATTTAACCAACAATTTAAATAGCGTAAGGATCATGCACATGTTCAATTCTTTATATCATACTAACAACTGAGGTGAGATCGATGAAAAAAATTCATCCAAGTCGCATCCTTACCGTTTGCAGCTTGACAATAATGATTTTTAGCATTCTATTAGCAAATGGTAATCAAGCAAGTAGTATATCAGAGGAAAAAATAGTTAAAGGGCCACTAACTGTAAAAGTAGTTTTGCAGCAGATATATCTTGATGGGGAGTTAAGTGAAGAAGTGAAAAATGAAACAATCCTTTCGATGGAAGACTTCTGGGCTTCTTATGTTGGTTGGCAGTTAATAGACCAGAATGAACAGAGAATTATCTTTCAAAAAAAGGTAGAAGATATCTCTCCGCTGTTAAAGGCTAACGGCTACTTTGGGATTGGAGATGATGGTACATTATCAATCTTTAACGGAAAACCTGAGACAAATGAAGTCATTCAATCTTTTTTCCAAATTGATATTAAAAAGCTAGAGAGCAGAAAGCAAAGTGAATTACTACGAGGGATTAGAATTCACTCAAAGGATCAATATTTAGAAACATTAAAAACACTTGAATCTTTTTCAAAGTCAGAGAAAAAATAGAGGATGCTGATGCTAACTTTAAGGGTGAAAATCTTTTAAGTTAGCCTTTTTGTTTGGAATCATTCCGCTATTTATTGTTTTTATGATGTTTGTATTAGTGGTATTATAATAGTGGGAACGATTGTACGTATTGCACTCCAAGAGAAAATCCCCATTCTATTGAAGTTTGAAAAAGCGAGTCGCTTGTTTGTTTAAAGAAGCTCAATAGAGTTCATTCTGATTTTTTGAACTATTCTTACATGTAATATTCCTTCTGATTAGCAGCTTTTTTTGATACAATAGGGTACAGTCAAAAAGAGGTGAATTTCGGTGATTGAATTTATTAAAGGGTATGTTGATGATGTGACACCAGAGTTTATTGTCATTGATCATCATGGAATAGGTTATCAAATTCATACACCTAATCCATTTAGTTATGAAAAGAGCAGTCAGAAAGAGTTAATTATTTATACATATCAGCACGTGCGTGAAGATATATTAGCACTATATGGCTTTCAATCAAGGGAAGAAAAGGCTTTGTTTATGAAATTGCTAAATGTAACCGGTATTGGTCCAAAAGGAGCTTTAGCGATTTTGGCATCAGGAAATCCATCACAGGTCATTGAAGCGATCGAAAATGAAAATGATACCTTTCTAGTGAAATTCCCTGGTGTAGGAAAAAAGACAGCACGCCAAATTATATTGGATTTAAAAGGAAAGCTTGGTGATGTTGCTGCATTATATGCCCCCGACTTATTTACAAATGAACAAGCAATTGATAATCGTACAACCAATCTAGCCTTAAGTGAAGCAATTGAAGCTTTAAAAGTGCTAGGATATGCTGAACGAGAAATAAAGAAAGTTGTACCTTCTTTACAGGAGGAAAGTTTAACAACAGATCAATATATTAAAAAAGCGTTGCAAAAGCTTTTGAAGTAAGGTGATAAATATGGATGAACGCCTTGTATCAAGTGAAGCAGATTCACAAGAAACATTTATTGAGCATAATTTAAGACCGCAAACGTTAGTACAATATATTGGACAAGATAAAGTGAAAGAAAATTTAAAAGTGTTTATTGAAGCTGCGAAAATGCGTGGAGAAACACTAGATCATGTTCTTCTGTACGGTCCCCCAGGACTAGGGAAAACGACATTAGCTACAATTATTGCCAATGAAATGGGCGTAAATATCCGAACAACTTCTGGTCCTGCAATTGAAAGACCTGGTGATTTAGCAGCCATTTTAACTGCATTAGAGCCAGGAGATGTCTTATTCATTGATGAGATACATCGTTTGCATCGTACAATAGAAGAAGTTTTGTATCCGGCAATGGAGGACTTTTGCTTGGATATTGTCATTGGGAAGGGCTCTACAGCTAGATCTGTACGTTTAGAACTCCCACCTTTTACGCTTATTGGTGCTACAACAAGAGTTGGTTTATTAACAGCCCCACTTCGTGACCGCTTTGGTGTTTTAAGTAGACTTGAGTATTATAATGAAAACCAATTATCAACTATCATTGAACGAACAGCTGATATTTTAGAAGTTGGCATAGAGCTTGATGGGGCAATTGAGATAGCTAGAAGATCAAGAGGTACTCCGAGAATCGCAAATCGATTGTTAAGAAGAGTAAGGGATTTTGCACAAGTTAATGGGGAAGAAACGATATCAAACGAATTAACAGTTACCGCACTAGAAAAGCTACAGGTTGATAAATTAGGGCTGGATCATATTGATCACAAGCTATTACTAGGTATAATTGAAAAATTTCGCGGAGGACCGGTTGGAGTTGATACTATTTCGGCAACAATAGGGGAAGAGTCTCATACAATCGAAGATGTATATGAACCCTATTTGCTTCAGATTGGGTTTCTCCAACGAACTCCAAGGGGAAGAATAGTAACAGATCTTGTGTACAGTCATTTTAAGATGGAGGTTCCAAAACGTGACTGATTTTCCTAAGGTATTAATGATTATTGGTGGTTTACTTCTAATCGTTGGATTTTTTATGCAATTCATTGGGAAATTACCAGGTGATTTCATTTTTAAAAAGGGTAATACAACTATTTTTTTCCCGATTGTTACATGTATTGTTATTAGTATTGTACTTTCAATAGTACTTTCCTTATTTGGTCGATTTAAGTAGTTAGTGAATATAGAAATTAGGTGAATGGTATGAAAGTAGAATTATTTGATTTTCATCTTCCAGAAGAGCTGATAGCTCAAGTTCCATTAGAAGAAAGAGATGCCTCAAAATTAATGGTTCTTCATAAGGAAACTGGTGAAATAAAGCATGAGACATTTAAGTCAATTGTTGATTATTTTAACCCAGGTGATTGCCTAGTCTTAAATAATACTAGAGTGATGCCAGCAAGACTTTTTGGTGTGAAAGAAGATACCGGAGCTGGAATTGAGATTTTACTTTTAAAACAACAAGAGGCAGACGTATGGGAAACATTAGTTAAGCCTGCCAAGCGTGTTAAAGAAGGTACTGTCATTACATTTGGTTCCGGTGTACTAACAGCTACATGTGTAGGTACAAGTGATCATGGTGGTCGATTACTTAGATTTGACTATGAAGGAATCTTTTACGAAGTTCTTGATTCCCTTGGGGAAATGCCACTACCTCCATACATTAAGGAGCAACTAGATGACCGAGAAAGATATCAAACTGTTTTTTCAAGAGAAATTGGGTCTGCTGCAGCTCCAACTGCTGGACTTCATTTTACTGAAGAAATACTGGAAAAGCTAAAGGAAAAAGGCGTTCATATTGCATTTATTACTCTTCATGTTGGACTCGGTACATTCCGGCCTGTTAGTGCTGATACTGTAGAAGATCATGAAATGCATGCTGAGTTCTTTCAAGTCACAGAAGGAACGGCGAAATTGCTAAATGAGGTACGGAGCAATGGTGGACGAATTATATCAGTAGGGACAACTTCTACTAGAACACTTGAAACAATTGCCTCTATGCATGATGGCAAATTCGTATCAAAAAATGGATGGACCAATATTTTTATCTATCCAGGATATGAATTTAAAGGGATTGATGGAATGATTACAAATTTCCACTTGCCTAAATCTTCGTTAATTATGTTAGTAAGTGCTTTAGTGACTAGAGATTATGTAATGAATGCCTATAAAACGGCAGTTAAGGAAAAATATCGATTCTTCAGCTTTGGGGATGCTATGCTAATTATTTAGATTAACTTTGAGTGTTTTATAGAGTGACGAGCGTTGCGTAAAGCGCAAAGTCATTCTTTTAAGGAGGAAAAAAGGTGTCAACATCGCCAATACGTTATGAACTAATTAAAACATGTAAACAAACTGGAGCAAGACTTGGTATCGTCCATACACCACATGGAAGTTTTGAAACACCTGTTTTTATGCCTGTAGGGACACTTGCAACAGTAAAAACAATGTCTCCCGAAGAATTAAAAGAGATGGGAGCAGGGATTATTTTAAGCAACACGTATCATTTATGGCTTCGTCCTGGTAATGAGATTGTCAAAGAGGCTGGCGGTTTACACAAGTTTATGAACTGGGATCGTGCCATTTTAACAGATTCAGGCGGATTTCAAGTTTTTAGTTTAAGTGATATGCGTCGAATTGAGGAAGAAGGAGTGCACTTTCGTAATCATTTGAACGGTGATAAGCTTTTTCTTTCTCCAGAAAAGGCTATGCATATACAAAACGATTTAGGTTCAGATATTATGATGGCTTTCGATGAGTGTCCTCCATTTCCAGCCGAATATGATTATATGAAAAAATCTGTAGAACGTACAAGTCGTTGGGCAGAGCGATGCTTAGAAGCCCACAATAGACCAAATGATCAAGGTTTATTTGGCATTATACAGGGTGGGGAATATGAAGAGCTACGTAAGCAAAGTGCTAAAGATTTAGTTTCTCTAGATTTCCCGGGCTATGCTATTGGCGGTTTATCAGTAGGTGAACCAAAAGATGTTATGAATCGTGTGCTTGATTTTACTGCACCACTAATGCCAGCTAATAAACCACGTTATTTAATGGGGGTTGGTTCACCAGACTCATTAATTGATGGTGCCATTCGTGGAATTGATATGTTTGACTGTGTGTTACCAACACGTATTGCGCGGAATGGAACACTAATGACAAGTGAAGGCCGTTTGGTTGTAAAGAATGCAAAATTCGCAAAAGATTTCCGGCCACTTGATGAAAATTGCGACTGCTATACTTGCCGTAATTATTCACGAGCATATATAAGACACTTGTTAAAATGTGACGAAACATTCGGAATAAGATTAACTTCTTATCATAATCTATATTTTCTGGTAAACTTAATGGAACAAGTAAAAGATGCTATCCGTGAAGATCGCTTAGGCGACTTTCGTGAGGAATTCTTTGAACGATATGGTTTTAACAAACCAAATGCAAAGAACTTTTAATTAGGCTATTTTTCTAAAAGATTGTTGTTCATCATAAGCACAATACGTAAAGTCATTGCTTTTTACGAAAACAACAATCTTTGCGAAAACAGCCTTTAATGATGAATGCTTGAAAGGGGGGAAATAAAAATGGAAATCTTAGGAACAGTATTACCTTTAGTACTTATGTTTGCAATTTTTTACTTTTTGCTAATTCGTCCGCAACAAAAACAACAAAAAGCGGTTCGCGAAATGCAAAATAGTTTACAAAAAGGCGAAAAAATCGTAACGATTGGTGGACTTCATGGTATTCTAGACGCAATTGATGAAGACAAGATTGTTATTAAAGTTGGAGATGGAACTCGCTTGACATTTGATCGTAAATCAATTCGTGAAGTAGTAAAAGACTAATTATACTACATAGCATAAAAAAGCAGGGTTCAAAATGGACCCTGTTTTTTATTTGCTCGCTCTTGCTGAAGTTAGATTAACACCGAAAACGCCGCCGACCATTGCGACTAATAAAAAACCTGCATGGTACATTGTCTCTTCCATCGTAAATAATTGGCTATGGCCTAGAAATTTAAAGAGAAAAATAATTAGCGAGTAAAGAAGTGCAGTGATCCCACCAATTAACCACCCTTTTTCTTTCCCGTTTCCTCCCGCGACAAACCCACCTATAAACAATGCAAATACTGAAATACCTAATAATAGCCAAGTGATTGATGATTCGCTCAGACTAGTAAACTTTAAAAGCGAAGTAATTATTAAACTTGTGGCCAATGCTACAACAAAAATAGTGATTAAACCATAAAGAATCGCTTTTCCCCACTTTTTTGATTCCATTTAGTTTGCCCCCTTCCTTTTACAAGTTCAAGCTTGTTTCAGCTCGTCTTAGTAAAGAATATTCATAGATTTAAAAAATAGAATACAAATATTTTTAAGGACTTGCATCATATGATAGTAGAGAGAACTGGTTGATAATATTTTACAATCTCTAAATCTTAAACTTAAAACGTTTATCTGTATCATAGATAGTCTAAGGGATACATTTATGTTCAATAGTGTACACATAGAGTGATTTCACCTTATCGTACATACAGTTAAGGTCAGTTTACGAATGATTTCAAACACACGAAGCCAGTTTGGAAGGGGGAAAAGAATGCTTACTATTTTAACTG
Organism: Metabacillus sp. GQ13; assembly: GCF_059758525.1. NCBI lineage: Bacteria > Bacillati > Bacillota > Bacilli > Caryophanales > Bacillaceae > Metabacillus > Metabacillus sp. GQ13. The sequence continues at coordinate 101,503 of NZ_JCAXET010000003.1, read as the reverse complement.
TTATTATATTTTTAATCACCTATGTGGTCATTATGACTGAGAAAATCGACCGTGCATTAGCAGCAGGACTTGGTGGAGTGGCTATGTTAATTGTAGGGATTTATAATGTCAATAAAGCGTTTGTTTCCTATATTGATTGGAATACTATTACCTTATTGTTTTCAATGATGGTTATTGTCATTGTAACGAGTCAGACTGGTGTGTTTGAGTATATAGCAGTTTTAATGGCAAAGACAGTTGGGGGAAGGCCTATCCCGTTATTAATTGTCATTTCCGTCCTTACTGGAATTGGTTCCGCTTTTTTAGCTAATGTGACAATGGTGTTGTTGCTTGTACCGATTATTCTTACGATTGTCAGAATGCTCGACATTCCAGCAATGCCTTATTTAATTTCAATTATAATTGCATCAAATATTGGTGGGACTGCTACACTTATCGGTGACCCTCCGAATATTATGATTGGTCAAGCTGTAGAGCATTTGTCGTTCAATGCGTTTCTTTTTCATCTTAGTCCAGTAGTTTTGATCATCTTTGCTGTTATTTTAGTCTATTTAATTATTCTTTATTGGTCAAAACTTCAAGTAAATCATATTGATCTTGAGAAGCTTTCTTCTGTAAATGCAAGAGAATATTTAAAATTAACTTCTGCATTGCCTAAATCTATTGGCGTTTTAATCCTTACAATAACCGGCTTCGTTTTAAATCCGATTCTTCATATCGATTTAACGAGCGTTTCGTTAGCAGGAGCATTGCTTATCCTTTTACTCACCCATGATGAATATAAGCCTGAAAGTGTTCTGAAACAAGTAGAATGGAGTACGTTATTTTTCTTTATTGGCTTGTTTATGTTAATTGGGGGGCTTGAAGAGGTGGGTATAATTGATGAATTGGCTAGGGGCTTAGTGTATTATACAGAAGGAGATTTACCTAAAACATCTATGTTGATCCTTTGGATGACGGGTATTATATCAGGATTTGTTGATAATATCCCATTTGTTGCAGCTATGATTCCGGTAATACTAGAGTTTGAGGATTATGGAATGACTAACCTTGATCCATTATGGTGGTCGTTAGCACTAGGAGCATGTCTAGGTGGTAATGGAACATTACTCGGAGCAAGTTCCAATTTAGTTGTAGCTGGTTTAGCAGCAAAGGAAAAAGAAAATATTCGGTTTATTGAATTTATAAAAGTTGGATTTCCAATAGTTATCATCTCGCTAACAATATCGTCTATCTATATTTATTTACGCTATTTAGTAAACTTTTCTAATTAGTTTTACACAGATAACTATTTCGATGAATGACTAGTAAAGCCTTTCTAATTACCTGTATTCAGTTCGTTTGATCAAGAAAAGAAATGATAATAGAGGATGACTCAACTAAGTTCTGACCCCAAATTAAACACTAATATATAGATCCTAAATTCTTAGTAAGGACCTTTATATAGTGACCTGGGGGTCTGCCCATTGGTTTAGAGTCATCCTCTATTTTCTGTTATATAAGGTTATCTTTTTATAAATCTTCCACTCATTTAGTAGGAATAAATTTAACTAGATGTTTCCCAATATAAGGTATACGATTTACTTCATCCTTTTCAACTAATTTTAACAGAAAGAGTAATATACAATAAAGTAAGGATGTAATGAGAAGACTGAAAATTAATCGAATGGAAAGTGATTCATCTATTAAAACATTTTCATAACATAAATAGCCTGCTACCCCTGATGCGAGCATGGTTAAACCGCTTTTTAGATAATCTCTAATATGTATCGTAAATGGAACGACTTTTATCACGGTTGCAAAGTGTAACATGGTGACAAGCATAATACCAATCACGATGGCTAGTGCTGCACCCATAATTCCTAGGGAAGGTCTGGTTGCCAGGACGAATATTAATGCTGTTTTTACGGTTGATCCTATTAAACTATTAATCATAGCCGCCCTTGCTAAATCCAAGGCTTGTAACACAGCTTGTAACGGTCCTTGGAAATACTGGAAAATGAAGAATGGTGCCATTACTTGTACAAAAATCGCCGATTGAGTACTACCATACATAACGAGCATTAAGGGCTCAGCGAACACATATAAAACAACACATGATAAACCACCACTAACAATTGATAACCGAAGTGCTTGTTGGAGACGATGCTCAACTAGTTTTAATTTATTCTGTGCCATTGCCTCACTAATCGCAGGAACTAGTGCTGTGGATAGTGAAAATGTGATGAAAGAAGGTAACGATAACAGTGGGAGAGCGTACCCTGTAAGCCCACCGTATTGTTTTGTAGCAAGGGAAGTTGCAACTCCTGCAATGAGCAGACTATTTGCCACAACAATTGGCTCGAAAAACCAAGAGATTGATCCGATAAGGCGACTTCCGGTTGTTGGAAGTGCGATACCCATTAATTGACTAAACGTATCTTTTCCATTCTTCACAGATTTAAAGAATTTTCTACGGATTTTTATTTTCTTTTTCACCTTAAACATTGTTGCTAGGTAGATCAGTGAGATTAATTCCCCTACAACAGCTGAAATCATTGCACCTGCTGCTGCATATTCAATTCCGTATTGTAAAAAGGCACTAGTACAAATAGCAACAAGTGAAATGCGAACAATTTGTTCTAATACTTGTGATACCGCAGCAGGACTCATATTTTGTTTTCCCTGAAAATAACCGCGGATAACTGATGAGATCGCAACTATTGGAACTACAGGTGCAATAGCTAAAAGTGGCAACAATATTCGATTATCTGTAAATAAATTATTTGCTAAATAAGGTGCAGAAAGAATCATTGCTGGTGTGAATAGTAAACTTAATAATCCGGTTATCGACAGGGATACAACCATGATTTTTTTGACTTTTCGATGATCTCCTTTTGCTTCTGCCTCTGCAACTAACTTTGAAATCGCGACAGGTAAACCGAGCTGAGTGATGGTAATAACTAAAACAAGGGTTGGAACAGCCATCATATATAAGCCAACACCTTCTTCACCTATAAACCTAGCAATAACGATTCGATTAATAAAACCTAAGACACGAGTAATAAATCCTGCTAAAATTAAAATAAGCGTTCCTTTTAGAAACGTTTGCTTTGACATCTCTCTCCCTGCCTTCTCAAATAACGTGTTATCATATACAATTACTATATGCGAGTGTGTAGGCCAAGCATGACAAATTATATGTAGATTATCGTTAATACGGTTCTTAGGAATGGTAGGCTTGAAAGTATGGAGAAACAAATTCGTAAATACTCTAGGTATAATGATTAAATCGTGATCTATGAAGGGGAAAACTTACTGTATCCGAAATTTAAAGGAGAGATTTCTATGGATAAGCATCCATTAGATGAATTAAGAGACCATGTCAAACCAGCTATCAAAAGTAAGCTTGAGGAATTTATGTTACTTGGTTATAACGATGTATCAGAGGAAAAGGTCTGGACTTTCTTAAAAAATAAAAAGTGGAAAAAGACTCCTGAGCTTTTAGTGCATGAAGTTGTTAGAGATGTATTGGCACTAAAGATTGGCGACTTTATGAATTATGCAACAGTTGAATCATATAAAAAAGACAATTGGTTTGATAGTAAAGAAGGAAAGGATCTTCTAAAAGGACTTATTTAACGTTGCTTCTATTCGATAAAAAGGCGTATAATTTTCAAGGAATCAATTATAGCTTTTACATAGGAGTAAAGAGTCTTATTAAGATGGAATTGCATGGTAATTGCAGTTTTTTAAGAACGGGGGAATACCCCTTAGCTGCAGAAATCTAGTAATTTAATCAATATTTATATTTTTTTATCTTTAAGGAGGATACATAATGGTTAAGCGCGGGCGCATAATTGGGTTTTTTCTACTTGTCATTATAGTAGGAAGCATAGTAGGATTGAACACCAATAAGGCGACAGATAATATTATTTTAGGTCTTGATTTACAGGGTGGCTTCGAAATTTTATATGAGGTACTGCCTGCAAATGAGGGCGACAAAATAACCAAGGAAGTTTTATCAAGTACCGTTAAAGCGCTACAGAAGCGGACGGATGTTCTTGGTGTCAGTGAACCGAACATTCAAATTGAGGGGGATGACCGTATCCGCGTTCAGCTTGCTGGAGTTAGTGACCAAACGAAGGCGCGGGAAATTCTCTCTACCCAAGCAGAATTAACATTCCGAGATTATCAAGATAAAGAAAAGTTAGATGGCTCTGATTTGGTTGAAACTGGTGCCAAGCAATCATTTGACGAGCAAGGTAAACCGAACGTTTCTATTGAATTAAAGGATGCTTCAAAATTTAAAGAAGTAACCGAGGAGATTGTCGGAAATACTCCAAATAATCAATTAGTCATTTGGCTTGATTATGCAGAAGGAGATTCATTTCAGAAAGAAATAGTAAAAGAAGAACCAAAGTTTATTTCAGCACCTAATGTTGACCAGGTATTTAATCAAACTGAAGTTACGATTACTGGTAACTTTACAATTCAAGAAGCGAAGGATTTAGCAGATTTATTAAATGCAGGATCACTACCTGTTAAATTAGATGAGATGTATTCAACATCTGTAGGTGCACAGTTTGGCGAAAAAGCATTAGATGAAACAGTACTTGCAGGTATTGTTGGGATAGCTATCATTTTCTTATTTATGCTTTTCTATTATCGCTTACCGGGCTTAATTGCAGTAATTACGCTTTCGACTTATATATATGTTATTCTCCAAGTGTTTGATTGGATGAATGGGGTTCTAACCTTACCAGGAATAGCAGCACTTATCCTCGGGGTTGGGATGGCAGTAGATGCTAACATTATTACATATGAACGGATTAAAGAGGAATTAAAGCTTGGTCGTACTGTACGATCAGCATTTAAAGCAGGGTCAAGACGCTCATTTGCAACCATTTTCGATGCGAATATTACAACCATTCTTGCTGGAGGAGTTTTATTCTTCTTTGGGACTAGTTCTGTAAAGGGGTTCGCAACTATGCTAATTTTAAGTATTCTTGTAAGCTTTTTAACAGCAGTGTTCCTTTCAAGAATGTTACTTGGATTATTAGTTGAAAGTCGTTGGCTTGATAAGAAAGTGGGTTATTTTGGGGTTAAGAAATCAAAGATACTAAGTATTGAAGACACCAAAGATGATACAACTGCCCCGACTAAATTTGACAATGTTGATTTCTTGAAATACCGGAAATTATTCTTTATGTTGTCTATTATTGCTACTGTTGCAGGTATTATTATCATTCTATTGTTTAAATTGAATACAGGAATTGACTTTTCAAGTGGTACTCGAATTGAGGTTTCTGCCGATCAAAGTTTAACAACAGAAGAAGTTAGTAAGGAAATGAGTAAACTTGATATTGAAATCGAAGACATAGTTTTATCAGGGAATAATAATGAAATTGCCGTTGCACGGCTTTTAGGTGTGTTAGATCAACAAGAAATTGCTGAGGTCAAGAGCCACTTTAAAGACGTATATGGTTCTGAACCAAATGTAAGTACAGTGTCGCCTACAGTTGGAAAAGAACTTGCCCAAAATGCCATGAAAGGGGTACTCATCGCTTCAATCGGCATCATTATTTATGTATCACTGCGATTTGAGTTTTATATGGCCCTTGCGTCCATCGTTGCCTTGTTACATGATGCGTTTTTCGTTATTGCATTCTTTAGCATAACTAGACTTGAGGTTGATATAACGTTCATAGCAGCTATTCTGACAATCGTGGGTTATTCAATAAATGATACGATCGTTACCTTTGACCGGATACGTGAACTATATAAGAAGACAAAGGTTAAAACAGTTGATGATCTAAGGTTTATTGTTAATCGAAGCTTACAACAAACTTTCACACGATCAATCAATACCGTACTAACTGTGTTAATTGCAGTAATAGCCCTGTTGATTTTTGGTAGCTCGGCAATAACAAACTTCTCAATTGCGTTATTAATTGGACTTGCTTGTGGAACGTATTCATCCCTATTCATTGCTTCACAGCTTTGGCTAATATGGAAGGGAAAACAGCTTAATAAGAAAAAGGAAATTCCTGCAAAATTAAGTGATGAACCACAAGTATAAACAATAAATAAGTAGGATCAGAACCTCAAGTAAAATGGATATAACGTGATCGACAGATCACGAATTATTCCATTGCTATGAGGGCTGATCCTTATTTATTGGGTTTTGTTTGGATACAATATGTTTTATAGAGAAGATCTGAGGGTAATTGGCTCAGAAGGATCGTTTTCACAAAGATATAACGACAGTTATATTGGGGAAATTGAAAAAAATGTTCTAGGAGTGATTCGGGTGAATCGTCAATTGAGTCTATTAATTGCTATTATTTTTGCATTAATCATTGCAGTATTTGCCGTAATAAATGTAGATTCAGTAAAGGTAGATTATTTCTTTGGAACAGCAGAGTGGCCACTAATTCTTATCATTTTAGGGTCTGTATTAATGGGAGGGTTTCTCATAGCCTCTGCTGGTGTAGTCAGAATTTATTCCATTCAAAGAAAACTAAAAATAGTTGAGAAGGAAAACAAGAAATTAAAGTCTATGCTGGAAGAAAGTAATCAAGAAGATCATTTGCCAGTAAGCAAAATAGAAGAAATCGAACTACAGGAGGATCATACACCTCAAAGTTAACCACCATAAGCGACCACCTATAAATTGAAACCCCTTGACCACTCTTGTATAATGGGATGGTTGAGGGGTGAATTTTATGTTAAAGGCAAAAACTAGATGGGTGGTCCAATCATCTGAGGAAACAGTCATAAAAACATTAACGGACGATTTAGCGATTACACCACTTGTAGCTTCATTACTAGTGAATCGAGGAATTAGTTCAGTAGAAAAAGCACGGGAGTTTCTCCAAACAGATAAACAAGCATTTCATGATCCTTTTCTATTAAAAGACATGGACAAAGCTGTCCATCGAATTCATACTGCTATTGAAAATAAAGAAAAGATTTTAATATATGGTGACTATGATGCCGACGGTGTTAGTAGTACAACTGTTCTGTTGTCCACTTTACGCGATTTAGGATCAGATGCAGATTTTTATATACCTAATCGTTTTACAGAGGGATATGGGCCAAATGAATCTGCTTTTAAGAAAGCACAAGAAAATGGTTTTACATTAATCATTACTGTTGATACGGGAATTGCAGCTGTACACGAAGCAGATATAGCAAAAGAGCTAGGCGTTGATTTAATTATTACAGACCACCATGAACCAGGTCCTGTTCTGCCAAATGCGTTTGCGATTATTCATCCGAAACAGCCTGATTGTCCTTATCCATTCAAGGAATTAGCAGGAGTGGGTGTGGCATTAAAATTAAGTCACGCGCTCCTTGGAAACTTACCAGCAGAGTTGCTTGAGATTGCCGCAATTGGTACGATTGCTGACCTAGTTACCTTGCATGGGGAGAATAGACTGATTGCGAAGACAGGACTAAATCAATTAAAAACGACTAAACGTGCAGGCTTAAAAGCTCTATTAAAGATAGCAAATGTCAAAAACACAGATATCAACGAGGATACCATCGGCTTTGCTATCGCTCCTCGTATCAATGCTGTTGGTCGATTACAGTCGGCTGATCCAGCAGTTGATTTATTATTAACTGAAGATGCAGAAGAAGCATTTCATATTGCAGAGGAAATCGATGAGTTAAATAAAGAACGACAAAAGCTAGTTCGCCAAATGACAGAGGAAGCAATCGAAGAAGTAGAAACATATTACCCTTCTTCAGATCATCCTGTTATAGTCATTGCAAAGGAAGGCTGGAATCCTGGGGTTGTTGGGATTGTTGCATCACGGCTAGTTGAACGGTATTATCGTCCGACGATTGTACTAAGCATCGATAAAGAAAAGGGAATAGCTAAAGGTTCAGCAAGAAGTATTGTTGGTTTTGACTTATTTGCAAATCTTTCTACTTGTCGTGATATACTACCGCATTTTGGAGGTCACCCAATGGCAGCAGGGATGACGCTTGAACTTAGTAATGTCGATACATTAAGAAACTCGCTCATCCAATTAGCAAAGAGCTGCTTATCCGATGAGGACTTTACACCAATAACTAAAGTTGATGTAAGCTGTAAATTGGAGGACATTTCTGTGACATCTATTGAGGAAATGCATTTGCTTGCTCCTTTTGGGATGCACAATCCAAAGCCGGTTGTTAAGGTAGAAAATGTGACGTTAGCTAGTATTCGAAAAATTGGGGCTGAACAAAATCATTTAAAGCTTGTCATTGAGCAAGAAGTTCACCAATTGGATAGCGTAGGGTTCGGGTTTGGCTATATCCACGATGAGCTGTCACCAACAGTAACATTATCTGCTATTGGCGAACTTTCAATTAATGAGTGGAATAACTTTAGAAAACCGCAACTTATGCTTCAAGATATTAAGGTGGATCAATGGCAGTTATTTGATTACCGTGGAGCAAAGAATATAGACAAGCTTCTTCATTCAGTTGTATCAACAAATAAGCCGCTAATTATCACATTTCAAGCTGCTATATTTGAAGATTTGAAACGTAAAGGTTATGAACAACAGTCTGTTTTCGTTGAAACACCTGCAATTGCCAGAGATCTTGATGTGAAAAATAAAAATATTATTTTAATTGATATTCCAGGATCACTAGAACTGCTCGAATTATTATTTAATCAAGGAGTACCTGACCGTATCTATACCGTATTTCAACATGAATCAGATCACTTCTTTGCGACAATCCCAACAAGAGATCATTTCAAGTGGTATTATGGTTTTTTAGTGAAAAAGGGCTCATTTAAACTAAAAGAACAAGGTGAACAACTTGCTCAGCATAAAGGTTGGTCAAATGAAACAATAGAATTTATGTCACAGGTGTTTTTTGAGCTAGAATTTGTTACAATAGAAAATGGTGTTATTTCGACAAATTCTTCATCTCCAAAAAGAGATTTAGCCGAATCGGAAACATACGCACAAAAACAAATGCAAATTGAATTAGAAAAGAAGCTATTATATACATCTTACATGCAACTTAAACAATGGTTTGAAGAAATATTTAAATCAGTTACGCTTGTGAATGTATAAGGAGGACATAGGAAAAATGGATTTAAAGCAATTTATAACAGTCGTCCCTGATTATCCAAAACCAGGAATCCAATTTAAGGATATTACAACATTGATGGATAACGGTGATGCATATAGATATGCGACCGACCAGATCGTTGAATATGCACGTGAGAAATCAATTGATTTGATAGTTGGTCCTGAAGCACGTGGTTTTATTATTGGCTGCCCAGTTGCATACTCCCTTGGTGTAGGTTTTGCTCCTGTTCGTAAGGAAGGGAAATTACCAAGAGAAGTGGTTCGGGTGGAATATGGCCTTGAATATGGAAAAGATGTTTTAACTATTCATAGAGATGCTATTAAACCTGGTCAACGGGTTTTAATTACCGATGATTTACTAGCAACAGGAGGAACAATCGGAGCAACGATCAAGCTTGTTGAAGAGCTAGGTGGCGTAGTCGCAGGGATTGCTTTCCTAATTGAGTTATCCTATTTAGATGGTCGTAAATTGCTAGATGGCTATGAAGTTTTAACTTTAATGAAGTTCTAAAAAATGAAGCACTCTAATGGGTGCTTTTTTACAAACTCTTTTATACAGACTTTCATTCAAAAGGTTATTATGTAAGAATAAATCGTGAATTCACGTATAATTTTATTATTTAAAACAACATTCTTTTCGAAAGCAGATGTTCAAAAGAACTTATTTTTTGCGATCGTCCTCCTATCTTCATTATAAAGTGTTAGTGTTTCGATAGAGTATCAATGAAGAGTTATCTTTACATTGTACAATTCTAGCGAGCTGATAACCATTTTTCCAACTAAGACAAATTTTCATATAGTAATCAATAAGTATTGCGAAGCACTTTTCGTGTAGAATCTATAATGGAACGACTAAATATAGTGTTTCTCCTTTACAATTACCTTATTATTATTGATAATAGTTACAATATAGCAAACGTTAATTTTAAATGGATATGAAAGTTTTCTGTTTAAGATAAGTGATCGAAAGAAAATAACAGAACAGTCTTTTATTATAGTTAGCAATAATGTTTTAAGAACTTATTTATTCTTTATAAAACGAATTTTTTATTAATTAAAAGCGGATTTTATTAAAGTTTTCATTATAAAAAAGGTGATTCCATGGCAAATGAACAAGTATTATCTTCCGAGCAAGTAATTGATAAGGCATTAAGGTATTTGTCAACTGACGATATCGCTTTTATTCAAGGCGCCTATGACTTTGCTGAAGAAGCACATAGAGAACAATTCCGAAAATCAGGTGAACCCTATATCATTCACCCAATTCAAGTAGCAGGAATCTTGGTAGATTTAGAAATGGACCCTGCTACTATAGCTGGTGGATTTTTACATGATGTTGTGGAAGACACAGAAGTTACTCTAGACGATTTGCGACATAAATTCAGTGATGAAGTGGCAATGCTCGTAGATGGAGTAACGAAACTTGGGAAAATTAAATATAAGTCACAAGAAGAACAGCAAGCTGAGAACCATCGGAAAATGTTTGTTGCGATGGCACAGGACATTCGTGTAATTCTAATTAAGCTTGCAGACCGTCTTCATAATATGAGGACCTTAAAGCATTTGCCACAAGAGAAGCAACGAAGAATTTCAAATGAAACATTAGAAATATTTGCTCCATTGGCGCATCGATTAGGGATTTCCAAAATTAAATGGGAGTTAGAGGATACTTCACTTAGGTATTTAAATCCACAACAATACTATAGAATTGTTAACCTAATGAAAAAGAAGCGCCAAGAACGTTTGGAGTACTTAGACCAAGTGATTGAAGAGGTCCGTGACCGTGTAGATGAAGTGAATATTGAGGCGGATTTTTCAGGGAGACCAAAACATATATATAGTATTTATCGCAAAATGGCTTTGCAAAACAAACAATTCAATGAGATATACGATTTGTTGGCGGTTAGAATTGTGGTCAATAGTATAAAGGATTGTTACGCTGTATTGGGAATTATTCACACGTGTTGGAAGCCAATGCCAGGCCGCTTCAAAGATTATATTGCAATGCCTAAGCCAAATATGTATCAATCCCTTCATACAACTGTGATTGGTCCAAAAGGTGATCCGCTAGAGGTTCAAATTCGTACAACTGAAATGCATCAAATTGCTGAATATGGGATTGCTGCACACTGGGCATACAAAGAAGGCAAAGAAATTGATGAAAAAACTACCTTAGAAAAGAAACTATCTTGGTTTAGAGAGATTTTAGAATTTCAAGATGATGTAGCAAATGCAGAAGAATTTATGGAGTCTCTAAAAATTGATCTGTTTTCAGATATGGTCTTTATTTTTACACCTAAAGGGGATGTCATTGAATTACCTTCAGGTTCAGTTCCAATTGATTTTGCCTATCGCATACACTCTGAAATTGGTAATAAAACAATAGGTGCGAAAATCAACGGTAAAATGGTGACTTTAGATTATAAGCTTAAAACAGGTGACATTATTGAAATATTAACATCGAAGCATTCTTATGGGCCAAGTCAAGATTGGCTGAAGTTAGCACAAACATCTCAAGCAAAAAATAAAATCCGCCAATTCTTTAAAAAGCAACGTCGTGAAGAAAACGTTGAAAAAGGAAGAGAAATGGTGGAAAAGGAAATAAAAAATTTAGACTTCGAAGTAAAAGAGATTATGATAGCTGAAAATTTACAACGTGTTGCTGGAAAATTCAATTTCTCAAATGAAGAGGATATGTATGCTGCAGTTGGCTATAATGGAGTGACAGCGATACAAGTAGCGAATCGGTTAACTGAGAAATTGCGTAAAAAACGAGATCAAGAAGTCCAGGACAAAACGGTAAATGAAGTTATCAATGAAGCCAAGCAAGTCTCTTCTTCATCACCAAGAAGGCGTGATGCTGGTGTTCAGGTTAAAGGTATAGATAATTTGCTTATTCGTTTATCTAGATGCTGTAATCCTGTCCCTGGTGATGATATTGTGGGGTTTATTACAAAGGGACGTGGTGTATCTGTTCACCGTTCTGATTGCACAAATGTTCATACAGATGATGCGAAAGAGCGATTAATTGATGTTGAATGGGAAAACCAGCCTTTAACCAGTAGAAAAGAATACAATGTAGAAATTGAAATATTAGGTTATGATCGTCGTGGTCTATTAAATGAGGTCCTTCAAGTGGTTAATGAGACGAAAACGAATATTTCTTCGGTTTCTGGTAAATCTGACCGAAACAAAGTCGCGACCATTAATTTAGCTATTTCTATTTCTAATATAAGCCATCTGCATAAAGTAGTTGAGCGAATTAAGCAAATTTCAGATATTTACTCCGTTAGACGGATGATGAATTAGCAATATGATGAAGTGCTAAAATGAGCATTATAGCTTGAAACGGTTAGAAACAAATAGCTACCTTAAATGAAGGTGTGGTGTTCTTCCTAGTTCGAGGAACTAAGAAGGGAGACTGTGTTCCCTTAACATTTGTTGGTGGAATCCCCACTCATGATAGGAGGTATCTTGTGAAAGTAGTTTTGCAAAGAGCTAGAGAAGCGAAAGTAATAGTAGATCAGAAGATAGTTGGCGAAATTGAAGAAGGTGTGATGGTGCTAGTTGCAGTTACACACGATGATATTGAAGCAGATGCAGAGTATCTTGCCGAAAAGATAGCAAACGTACGAATATTTGAGGATGAAAACGGTAAAATGAATCATTCTTTATTAGATGTAGGTGGACAAGTCCTTTCCGTTTCTCAATTTACCTTGTATGGGGATTGTCGAAAGGGCAGACGACCTAATTTTATGAATGCTGCAAAGCCAGATTATGCGAAAAGTTTGTATGAATATTTTAATGAAAAGCTAAAAGAAAAGGGTATTAAGGTAGAAACAGGAATATTTGGAGCAATGATGGACGTCCAATTTACAAATGTTGGTCCTGTAACCTTGATTTTAGAAAGTAAGTAAAGTTTGTTAGTTATTTTTAACGTTGACATATAAAACTGAATTTCAATGGAAAAAGCCGCTAATTTTGCGGCTTTTTCGTTTTGATGATTTATAAAGTTAATTATATAATTTGATTTCCAACTAAATGATTCAATCCAGCTTAAATAAGGGCTTATTTAAAATAGTGTGCAAGACCATTGTATATACCTTGTGATGCACGTTCTTGATAGTTAGAAGAGCTTACTGTTAATTCCTCATTACGATTACTTATAAAGCCTAGTTCGATTAGAACAGAAGGACTTTTATTTTCACGAAGAACATGAAGATTGCCAAACTTTGTACCACGATCTCTTAGTTTGGTTTGTTTCACCATTTCAGAATTTAATTTAGAAGCTAGTGTGGCATCCTTTTTGGAGCTATAATAATAAGTTGTTGTTCCGGCTATGCTTCTGTCTGCTATGCTATCGTAATGGAGACTAATGAATGCCAATGCGTTCCGATAATGTGATGTACTAACTCTAGAGTTTAAGCTAATATACGTATCATTTGTTCGGGTAAGAAAGACATTAGCACCTGCAGACTTTAGCTTATCGTAGACAAGTTTAGCTGTTTTTAATGTTAAGTTTTTTTCTAGTGTGCCTCTTGTACCTACAGCTCCACTATCTCGGCCTCCATGACCAGGATCTATGACAATTGTTTTATTTTTCACATATTGTTCTGATCCTGGTTTTGTAACTGGAGAACTGACCCCAGATGATTCGACAACCCAACCAGCGATATAACCAGTTTGGTTTGTACCTAGATTAATTTTGTACCATTTACCAACAGTTTCAATTATCTCATAGGTGCTACCTAAATTGGCTCGTTGGACTACTGAGTGACTAGTAGATGCACCAGATCTAATATTCGTACCATTATAAATGACTTTCACATGTTTTTTATCAGCCTTGCTAGGGGTACTTACATTAGAATTAGTTATTTTAGAAATATACCATCCAGCTACCCAGCCAGTTTTATTTGTACCATAACTAATTTTGTACCAATCATTTTTTTCCTCGACTACTTTAACAAGAGTTCCTTTACTAACCGTCCCGACAACTTTTCCATTCAAAGTTCCGTTATTTCTCACATTTAAAGATGTAGCTGTGACCTTACCACTAGACATTGAGTTTGCAGATGCAGTAGTTGAATCAGGTGCCTTTGATGGTGACCCAGTGCTAGTAATCTTTAAATAATCACTGTGTACCCAACCCTTTATTCCTTTTGCTTCGATTTGTGACCAACTACCCTGATCTGTTACAACAGTTACAATTGCGTTCTTCTTCAAGTTGCCAACACGAGTGCCAGTTGTAGAAGGTGTACTTCTAACATTCAAGGATGTAGCAGTAATACTAGCTGTCTCTTTTGCTGTTGTAGAAGGTTTCGTGCTAGTTGTAGAGTTTACTTTTACATAGTCTGAAGAGACCCAGCCTTGTTTGCCTGAATAAGCGATTTTTATCCACTCACCACTCTTCTCTAAGTATGCAGCTGTTTTCCCTTTCTCAAATACACCCATAACACGAAAGGATGTTCCGGGTCCAGAGCGGAATCTTAACCCTGTAGCATTTGATACAACTTCACCACTACCATTGGAAATAATTGGGGTAACTACAGAGTTTTTCTTCTGGCTCACATGCCAATTAGCTACCCATCCGGTTTTGCTACCAGAATATTTAATTTTAATCCAGTCACTTTTCTTTTCAACTACATGAAAAGTCTGACCTTTTTTCACATTGGCAATAACAGATGATGTGAGCCCTGCTCCGCTTCGCACATTTAAAGAGTCAACATTAATAATGATCTGTTCGTTGGTTGCTGTTGATATTACTGGGCTAAAGTATGCTGTACATAAGAAAACGGTTAAACAAATGCAAATGGTTATGCCTTTCTTAATCAACAATAAATCCTCCTTCTTCTAGATGCTTAGGAAATGACTAAAACTTTTGTGCTGAGGCTAAGTCTCGATATCCAGGTCCAACAGTCCAACTTCTCAAAAGTTGGATGCCTAGGAAAAAGGCAATCCCCTTTTCCTACCCCTATGAGAAAAAACTAAACCCTTTTTTCTCATAGGGTATAAGCGTCTTTTGCTATTCGGAGCTGTTCGATGTGCTTAGGCTTTTGTTGTTTATTAATCATTTCTTTTCTTATATCGGCAATCCTTTTTATATTTGAAATAAAATCTACCAATTTAGGAAAAGATATGAGTAATCATATTTTTAAAAGAGGAGGTAGTAACGTGAGAAATAGTGAAAAGGGAGAATTATCTCAAAATAACCACAGTGTATTTGGAGTGGATTTTCATGATTTCATGGTGAAGGAACAAAATGATACTTCGTTAGAATTAGCATCAGAATTTGGAATTTCATTAAATGAAGTAAAGAGTTTGAAGAAAAAATTAAATCGTTCTTGACATTGTATCGTAAACATTCGTATGATAAGATAAATTCGATAGTAATGATGATAGACTAAAACCTTACATATAAATTGAACCAGTGAGGGAGAACAGTAAATAAGAATACACGTGAGCAGAGAGGAAATGCCTAGGCTGGAAGCATTTCTACATGATGACTTATTGAAAAACACTTCCTAGGTTTCTCTCTTAAAAACGATTTGTTTAGTAGGAGTAGAACGTTACAGGCGTTAACTGATCGAGTGGAAATAACTTGTTTATTTCAACTAGGGTGGAACCACGGGTATAACTCTCGTCCCTACATTATGTAGAGACGGGAGTTTTTTATGTTTAAAAATCAAAGGTAGAGTGGTTTTTGTACAAAGTTTTGTGTCTAACTATAGCGCCTAGTTCATCGAGTCATAAGTCCCTTATGAATGAAAGGTTAAGAGCACTTTCTAATCATGATAGTCTTATGTTTATCGGGACTGAAAAAGGAGCTTCTGCTTTTAAGAATTGGAGGAGAAAGTGATGTCATTCCAGATTCCTAGAGGAACTCAGGATATTTTACCTGGAGAAGTTGAAAAGTGGCAGTTTATCGAAAATACTGCACGAGATTTGTGTAACAGGTATCAATACAAGGAAATACGGACACCAATATTTGAGCATACGGAATTATTTGCTAGAGGTGTTGGCGAGAGTACAGATATCGTTCAAAAAGAAATGTATTCATTTCAAGATCGTAAAGGAAGAAGCATGACATTAAGACCTGAAGGAACTGCATCAACTGTCCGTTCCTTTGTGGAAAAGAAGCTGTATGCAAACCCTTCGCAACCGACTAAACTATATTATATTGGCCCCATGTTCCGATATGAACGTCCGCAGACAGGTCGCTTTAGACAATTCGTTCAATTTGGTGTCGAAGCACTTGGTAGTAATGATCCAAGTATTGATGCAGAAGTAATCTCACTTGCGATGTCTCTGTATCAAAAACTTGGCTTAAAGAGTTTAAAGCTTGTGATAAACAGTCTAGGTGATGAAAACAGCCGTAACGCACATCGAGAGGCACTAATTTCACATTTTGAGCCTAGAATTGGTGAATTTTGTTCGGATTGTCAAAAGCGACTTGAGCAGAATCCTTTGCGTATTTTAGATTGCAAAAAGGATCATAATCATGAATTAATGGGTACAGCACCTTCTATTCTTGATTACTTAAACGATGAGTCTAAGAGTTATTTTAATAAAGTACAACAATATTTATCAGCGAACAATATTTCATTTGAGGTAGATCCTGGACTAGTTAGAGGATTAGATTACTACAATCATACTGCTTTTGAAATAATGAGCAGTGCTAAGGGCTTTGGTTCAATTACTACATTGTGTGGTGGTGGACGCTACAATGGCCTAGCTCAAGAGATTGGTGGCCCTGAGACTCCTGGAATCGGTTTTGCATTAAGCATAGAACGTCTTTTAGCTGCTTTAGCTGCTGAAGATGTGGTCTTACCAATTTCTAGTGCTATTGATTGCTATATCGTCACAATGGGGGACCTTGCTAAAGATCGAGCTGTTTCATTGTTATATGAAATGAGAAATGCAGGTCTAAAAGCTGAAAAAGACTATGAAGATAAAAAAATGAAAGCTCAATTCAAAGCAGCAGATCGTCACCAAGCAAACTTTGTTGCTGTGATAGGTGATGATGAACTTGAAAAAAATGTGATTGCAGTCAAAAGTATGGAAACAGGAACACAAGAAGAAGTTGGCATCGATCAATTAATACCTTATTTGAAGGAAAAGCTTTCACACTAATTTATCGTAAGGTTGTTTTCGTATAGCTTTATTATACAGATACATTTTTGCTGCGCGCTCTTTTAGGAAAGAGCCTATTGTAAAGTAAACAATTCACATTAGAACAAAAGGAGAGGGTTATATGTTTGGCCGTACATATTATTGTGGTGAAGTTCCAGAATCAGCTATTGGAGAAAAAATTGTTCTAAAGGGATGGGTACAAAAACGACGTGATCTAGGTGGAGTAATCTTTATTGATCTTCGTGATCGTACTGGTGTCGTACAAGTTGTTTTTAATCCTGAAATTTCTGAGGAAGCCTTAGCAATTGCTGAGAGAGTTAGAAGTGAATATGTATTAGATATTACAGGGAAGGTTGTTGAACGTGATGAAGAGACAATTAACCCAAATGTATCTACCGGAACAATTGAAGTTCTTGTTGAGAGTGTAACAATTATTAATGCCGCAAAAAATCCACCTTTCCAAATAGATGATAAATCAGATGAAGTTTCAGAAGATGTTCGTCTAAAATATCGTTATTTAGATTTAAGAAGACCAGCGTTACTTAATACGATACAAATGCGTCACAATGTAACGAAATCAATGCGTAATTTCTTGGATGAAAAAGGGTTTCTTGATATAGAGACACCTATTTTAACGAAAAGCACACCAGAAGGAGCACGTGACTATTTAGTACCAAGTCGTGTTCATGATGGTGAGTTCTATGCTCTACCTCAATCACCGCAAATTTTTAAACAGCTTTTAATGGTATCAGGATTTGATAAGTACTACCAAATAGCTCGCTGCTTCCGTGATGAAGATTTACGTGCAGATCGTCAGCCTGAATTTACACAAATAGATATAGAGGCTTCATTTATGAGCCAAGATGATATTATGTCAATGACAGAGCAAATGATGGCTAGAATCATGAAGGAAACCAAGGGCATTGATATTCCTCTTCCAATGCAAAGAATGTCTTATGATGAAGCGATGGGACGTTTTGGTTCTGATAAGCCTGATACACGTTTCGGTCTAGAACTTGTCGATATAGGAGAAATTGTGAAAGATAGTGGATTAAAGGTGTTTAACTCCGTAATAGCAAGTGGAGGACAAGTAAAATCAATTAATGTTAAAGGGGCTGCAGACAAGTATTCTCGTAAAGATATGGATGCACTTGCAACATTCGTAGCGCCTTTCGGGGCGAAAGGCTTGGCATGGTTAAAAGTAGAAGATGACGGATTGAAAGGTCCAATTATTAAATTCTTTACTGATGAAGAACAAACTAATTTAGTGAAAACAATGGAAGCGACAGTCGGAGATTTACTTGTGTTTGTAGCTGACAATAAAAAGGTTGTAGCTGATGCATTAGGTGCACTTCGTATGAAACTTGGAAAAGAATTAAAATTAATTGATGAGAGCAAATATAATTTTCTTTGGGTTGTTGAATGGCCATTGCTTGAATACGATGAAGTGACAAAAAGATATTATGCAGCACATCATCCATTTACAATGCCCGCAAGAGAAGATTTAGAGCTATTTGATACAGATCCAAGTAACATGAAGGCACAGGCATATGATATTGTTCTTAATGGTTATGAGCTTGGTGGCGGATCTATTCGTATTTTTGAAAAGGCTGTTCAAGAAAAAATGTTTGAGCTTTTAGGCTTCTCAGAAGAGGAAGCGAAGGAACAATTCGGTTTCTTGCTTGAAGCTTTTGAGTATGGAACACCACCTCACGGGGGGATTGCTCTTGGTTTAGACAGACTAGTTATGTTATTAGCTGGTCGTACAAACTTAAGAGATACGATCGCATTCCCGAAAACAGCTAGCGCAAGTGACTTGTTAACAAATGCACCAAGTGCTGTTAGTGAAGCGCAGTTAGTTGAATTGAATCTAGAATTACTTGATTAATTTTTATTGACTTTATTATAAAAAAACCTTTCCACTAACTTGGAAAGGTTTTTCTCTATGAGCCTAAAGCTTCATTGATTTCACTATGTTTAGAGATGTAACTACGAGTGAGTTTAAATATTGGAAGTCCCGAGCGTGCCGTCGCCTTTTCCTTCGTTTTGATCCCGCCAATAGCAGGTGGGTGCTTTATTCTTGAGTTTTGTAAGTCCTCAATTCGAGTTAGAGGCGTTTACTCTGTCTAGAAACACAAGCTCCCGTCGAAAAAATGTTGGTCAAAACTAGGTGTACAACGAACACATCAGGACTATGATTGCGCTTTCATTATCTTTAAACAAATAATAGCACATAGAAATATTCATTTCAAGCCTTTTCCTTTATGTGTTAAAAAAGTAATCAAACAATGGTATTTAAAGGTTAAATAAATGGGGGTGAAAACACTAATCGTATAGTGAGCTAAAACGGTCGTATCGACTGTGATAAGTATGAAAAATGCTTGCTTTTTCAACAGTATATGATATATTCGTTTTCAGGCAAGTTGAGGATATAAACTGGAATTAATGAAAATTTTTTTCGAGTATATTTAGCTTGAGAAAATATAATGGTTTGATTAAAGTAGTGAATACTAAGAGTAAGCAATATTATTAAGGCTCTTTTCTAAAAGTTTGGTGCTCTAGCACTAATAAAGATCGGCTTTTGGATTTTTATGTTCTAAACTGAAGCGATCTCCAGAGGGATTTCAGAGTCATTTAACGAAAAGAGCACGAAGATAGGCTGAATTCGTAAAGAATTACTTATAACGACAAACAACAATCTTTACGAAAACAGCCACTATTAAAAAACTAACTGGTTTATAATGGAGTGAGTAAGTTGTTGCATCAATTTTCACGTAACGAATTAGCGATAGGTAAAGAAGGACTAGATATACTGAAAAATAGCTCAGTTGCTGTCCTAGGGGTTGGTGGAGTTGGCTCTTTTTCAGCAGAAGCACTAGCTCGATCTGGTGTAGGAAGAATTATATTAGTCGATAAAGATGATGTTGATATTACAAATGTTAATCGTCAAATACATGCATTATTATCGACCATTGGACAACCAAAAGTAGATTTGATGGAAGCCCGTATTAAGGATATCAATAAAGATTGTGAAGTCATCTCTTTAAAAATGTTCTATACTGAAGAAACATACGAGCAGTTTTTTAATTATCAGCTTGATTATGTTATCGATGCATCAGATACAATATCATACAAAATTCATTTGATGAAGGAATGTTTAAAGCGGAATATTCCGATCATATCAAGTATGGGCGCCGCAAACAAAATAGACCCAACAAGGTTTCAGGTATCAGACATTTCAAAAACACATACAGACCCGATGGCAAAGGTCATTCGTACACGTTTACGTAAAGAAGGAATTAACAAAGGGATTAAGGTAGTATTCTCAGATGAAAGTCCTATTGTCATTCGTGAGGATATACGAAAAGAAGTTGGAAACAATGATGCTCAAATACGAAAAGCGAAAATGCCTCCAGCATCAAATGCATTCGTACCTTCAGTAGCTGGATTAGTTATGGGTGGACATGTTGTTAACGAATTAGTAAAGAGCATTGAGATTGTTAGAGTTAAGGATAAAAAATAATAAACATAAAGAAGGTAGGGCAACCCTTAAAAACTAACGTAATCATTAGTTTTTAAGGGTTGTTTTTTGTAGAGAAATATAGTTGTTAATGAAACCGATGTTTTTGGCCTCTAGATTTTTCGGGTGTTTTTTGTACTTGGTTTAAAACGGTCATAAGTAATTTGTAATTATGTTCGATATTCTGATTTCTTGTCATAAGCTGATTGTATTTTAATGTAAGTTTCTCGTTTTCTTCTTTGAGCTGCTGATTCTCTTTTGATAGATTATTGTTTTGCTCTTTTAAGTCAGTGGGTTTATCTTGATTGTAGTTTTTTAAGAAGGCTATACAATCATCGATAGTGATCAGTGAATTTACAGTATTTCCAGTTGTACCTATTTGCTTTTTTTCCTTTTCTTGTTCACTTTCTTCTAAGATCACCTGATTATTACCTGTAAAGGTAGAGGCGGGACTCTCTCTTTTATCACTAGATCGTTCTGATCTTTTTGTTTCCTTACGCTGTTTTTTAGCAAGTTCAAAAGCCTGTAAAAACTTGTCCCTGACTTCTGTGTTCCAGCGATAGCCACATGCAGCTGTTGTGCGATTTAATTTATCGCCTATTTCTTCAAATGCGGCACTCTGTGTACTGCCATCACGAATATGTCTTAGGACAGTTTCTGCAAGAAGTAAATCATCTTCGTGTGTCCAAGCATCTTGTCTACTCTTCATGATGACCTCCATTAGAAAAATATTTCTATCAGTTTATTTTTATCGTTTCCTTTATGTGTCATTCTATACAAGTTAGTAGTTTCATATTAGAAGACGATAAATACCTATTTTCTTTGCTGTTGCAAAATTTTATCATAGACCTGGCTGAGCGCCAACTCGAATTTCCCAGTTTTTTTAGGTTGGAAATACACTTTATTTTTCAAACGATCTGGCAAGTATTGTTGCTTTACCCAGCCATTATCAAAGTCATGTGGATATAAATATTCAATTCCTCTACCTAATGCCTTTGCTCCCTGGTAATGCGCATCCTTTAAATGGTTTGGTACATCACCGATTTTTCCTGCTCTTATATCTGCAACTGCAGAATCTAATGCGCTATATGCACTATTTGATTTTGGGGAAAGACATAACTCGATAACTGCATTTGCTAAAGGAATCCTTGCCTCAGGAAATCCTAAACGTTCAGACGATTCTATCGCGGCTAACGTCCGTTGACCAGCTTGTGGATTTGCGAGACCGATATCCTCATAAGCAATCACTAATAACCGTCTATTAATACTAACAAGGTCCCCGGCTTCAATAAGTCTTCCTAAATAATGCAAAGCAGCATTTACATCCGACCCTCTAATCGATTTTTGAAAGGCGGAAATGACATCATAGTGGGCGTCACCATCTTTGTCATGTACAAAGCTTTTCTTTTGCAAACATTCCTCAGCAATGGAAACATCTATTTCAATTACGCCATTTTCATTCATTTCGGTAGATAAGACAGCCAATTCTAGAGCATTTAAAGCTGAACGGACATCCCCTCCACAGCTACCAGACAAATGCAAAAGGGCATCATCTGACACGAACACTTCTTGGTTGCCTAGACCATATTCCTGATCATTTATGGCACGAAGTAATGCTTGTTTGATATCTTCTTCCTCAAGTGAGTGTAATTCAAAAATCTGGCATCTACTACGAATAGCAGGATTTATTGCATGATAGGGATTGCTAGTTGTAGCACCAATAAGAATTATCATTCCATTTTCTAGGTAAGGTAAAAGGAAGTCTTGTTTTGCTTTATCAAGGCGATGTACTTCATCTAGAATTAAGATCACTTTACCCGACATTTTCGCTTCTTCTACGACAATCTCCATATCCTTTTTATTGTTTACAACAGCATTCAGTTTTCGAAAAGCCGTACTAGTACTACCTGCTATCGCTGTTGCAATCGAAGTTTTCCCTGTGCCAGGTGGACCATATAAAATCATTGATGATAGGTGCTTCGCTTTTACCATTCGATGTATGATTTTACCTTCTGATACCAAATGGTTTTGACCAATAATATCTTCTAATTTTTTAGGGCGCATTCTATATGCAAGTGGTTGTTTCAATATAAACACTCCAAACGTTTAATAAAGATTAAGTTTTTTTCTGTTCTATTTCTCAACATGTGCATGATAACTTTGTTGTTCATGTATGAATAATTCATCTATATTCTTAGTTTACCTGTATTCAAAGCAAAGGATAAGAAAAGATCCTAAGGTTATGAAAGGAAGGTTATGATGTTAGCCAATGTTTTTAAGGATTAGCATGTTTATGTCCTATTGTCTTAGTTGGTTTTAGTGCCTATTAAGTTAATAATATGCTATAATGGCTAATGTTCAAAGTAAGAAACACGGATAGATTATCGCTTATGTTTGAATTTAATATGTTAGATAGATCTAAGTTACCTTACACCATAGAGAATCTGGAAAGAACAATCGGGGGATCTAGCATGAGGAAAAATAGAAACATTATCTCATCCATTTTAAAATGGAGTGTTTATTTTACAGGGCTTCTAATTATGTCGTTAGGAATTGTATTAACGATAAAAGCGGATTTAGGCGTTTCTTCTTGGGATGTCCTACACATCGGTTTATATTATAGGTTGGGCTTAACGATTGGAACATGGACGATTTTAACAGGATTATTCGTTCTATTCTTAGCAACACTTTTAACAAAGAAGCCACCACAGTTAGGTGCCTTTATTAATATGATTTCTGTCGGAATTTTTATTGATTTATATTTAGCAATTCCGCTTTTACAAACACCCGGATCATTTTCTGGGAAATTGATTATGCTGATGATAGGAATTATCATGTTAGGATATGGTATGGGATTATATATTTCTGCTAAATGTGGGGCTGGACCTAGGGACAGTTTAATGATATCTCTTGTGGATAGAACAGGTAAATCGATTACTCTTATTAGAGGATGTATTGAGGTAATTGTTTTAGTTATAGGTTGGCTATTAGGTGGCCCAGTATTTATTGGAACAATAATTACAACATTAACAATTGGATATGTTGCAGGAATGATGATTCCATTTTGTCAAAAAGCAACAGATCAATTACAAGATAAACTGATTTATAATAAAAAAAATTCTCATGAGACTGGTATATTAGAACGTAAAGTATAGGGGTGCTAGTATGAAAATATCAACAAAAGGTCGTTATGGATTAACGATTATGATTGAGTTAGCAAAAAGACATGGTGAGGGACCGACATCACTAAAAAGTATTGCCCAAGCTCATAACTTGTCAGAGCATTATTTAGAGCAGCTTGTCGCACCGTTGCGAAATGCCGGTCTAGTTAAAAGTATTCGTGGAGCATACGGTGGTTACATCCTAGGTGATGAACCAATTTCGATTACATCAGGAGATATAATTCGAGTTTTAGAAGGACCGATAACACCAGTTGAAGTACTTGAAGATGAAGAACCTGCAAAAAGACAACTTTGGATAAAAATACGTGATGCGGTTAAAAATGTTCTAGATAATACTACATTAGAAGACCTTGCAAGCTACACTGAAGGTGAACAAGAGCCTTATATGTTTTATATTTAAGCTCTTTACTAAAAGTTTCTTGCTCTTGGCTAGTAAAAAGCAGCTTTTTGGTTTTTAATATATGCATTGAAACGATTTTAACAGAAAATGACAATGGAATTAAGCGGATAGAACAAGATGACAGGCTAAAAACGTATAGTAGTTCTTTTTTATAAAGGAGCATTAAGATAGACCTTATTCGAAGTAAATCTAAGTACGAAAACAGTCTTAAGTTTAGTGGGAAATTACTAATTACTTTTAGAAAGGAGGGTTGTCCGTGAAACAAGTCTATTTAGATCATGCGGCAACTTCACCATTGCATCCACAAGTAGCAGAAGAAATGTTGCCGATTATGTTGAATAACTTCGGTAACCCTTCAAGTATTCATTCATTTGGTAGAGAAGCTCGACGTCTTCTGGACGAATCGAGAAGAAACCTTGCAAGTAAAATAGGAGCAATACCTTCAGAGATTATTTTTACCAGTGGTGGTACGGAAGCGGACAATTTAGCAGTAGTAGGAACAGCTTTAGCTAATGCTCATGAAGGTAAACACATTATTACGACACAGGTGGAGCACCATGCTGTATTAAATGCTTGTAAGTATTTAGAGAAGAGCGGGTTTTCTGTTACGTATTTACCTGTGAATGAGCAAGGTGTCATCACGATTGATCAATTAAAGGAATCCCTTACAGATCAGACAATTCTTGTTTCAATTATGTTTGGAAATAATGAAGTTGGTGCTATACAGCCAATTAACGAAATTGCTACCTTATTAAAAGACCATCAAGCCCTTTTTCATACAGATGCTGTACAAGCATTTGGTATGGAGAAGATCAATGTAAAAACACTAGGTGTTGATCTATTAACGGTATCAGCACATAAAATAAACGGTCCTAAAGGTGTAGGCTTGCTCTATGTAAGATCAGGGATAAAGCTTAAGCCTTCTTTATATGGTGGTGATCAAGAGCTTAAGCGAAGAGCTGGAACTGAAAATGTTTCCGGTATATATGGTTTTAGTTTAGCTGCCAACCTTGCAATAGCTTCAATTGAACAAAGAGTGGATCAATACAAAGCATATAAACTTGAAATGAGTATGATTTTTGAAGAAAACAAGCTTCAATATGAGATAAATGGAGCATTAACTGGATTACCCCATGTTTTTAACGTTTACTTTCCAGGTACACATATTGAATCATTATTAGTTAATTTAGATCTAGCTGGAATTGCCGCTTCTAGCGGTTCGGCATGTACAGCGGGTTCAGTCGATCCATCTCATGTATTAGTAGCGATGTTTGGCAAAAAGTCGGACCGAATTCTATCCTCGATCCGCTTTAGTTTCGGATATGGAACAAGCCTTGAAGACATTCAATATGCAGCACATGAGATAGCCAAAATAATTAATCGAGCAACAGCGTAGAGTAATAGGAGGTGGGGAGCATGAAAAAAGACCCTAAAGATATTAGAGTAGTTGTTGGGATGTCTGGAGGAGTTGACTCTTCAGTAGCGGCACTCCGTTTAAAAGAGCAAGGTTATGATGTAATTGGCATCTTTATGAAAAATTGGGACGATACAGATGAAAATGGAATTTGTACTGCCACAGAGGATTACAATGATGTAATAGAAGTGTGTAATCAAATTGGTATTCCTTATTATGCAGTTAATTTTGAAAAGCAATATTGGGACAAGGTGTTTACTTATTTTCTAGATGAATATAAAGCAGGGAGAACACCAAATCCAGACGTAATGTGTAATAAAGAAATTAAATTCAAGGCATTTTTAGAACATGCAATCTCACTTGGTGCGGATTATTTAGCTACAGGTCATTATGCACGCGTGGAATATCGTGATGGTGAATACAAAATGCTAAGAGGAATCGATGAAAACAAGGATCAAACGTATTTCCTTAATCAATTAGGTCAAGAACAGCTTTCAAAAGTAATGTTCCCTCTAGGGGATATTGAAAAACCAAAAGTCCGTGAAATGGCTAAAGAAGCAAATTTAGCGACTGCAACAAAAAAAGATAGTACAGGTATTTGTTTTATTGGTGAACGGAACTTTAAAGAATTTTTAAGCGGCTATTTACCAGCTCAACCTGGACTTATGCAAACTCTTGATGGAGAAGTTATGGGGAAACATGATGGCCTTATGTATTACACAATAGGGCAACGTCATGGCTTAGGTATCGGTGGAAGTGGCGAACCATGGTTTGCGATTGGAAAAGACCTCAAGAAAAACATCTTGTTTGTTGATCAAGGGTTTCATAATGAACGATTATACTCTGAATCAATTACTGCCACAAATGTTAGCTGGGTTTCAAATAAATCTGTAACTGACTTCTCATGTACTGCTAAATTCCGTTATCGCCAAGAAGATAATGACGTAGTTGTAACTATGATTGATGAAACAACTGCAAAGGTAATATTTAAGAAGCCTATCCGTGCAGTAACACCTGGACAAGCTGTTGTCTTCTATGATGGTGAAGTATGTTTAGGTGGCGGAACAATTGACAATGTGTATAAAGATGGAGAAAAGATTTGGTATGTAGGATAAGGTGAGTGAACGTTATCAAAATAGCCCTGCTAAAACAAGAAAAGGAATCTTGTTTTAGAGAACCTATTTACCTATCAGGTTATGTTAAAACATAAGGTTGATTTACCACACTTTGTTGATTGTAGTGAAAGGCGCGTCAATGGGAGACCCTACAGCCGCAAGGCACCGAGGAGGCTCTCGGACCGCATGGAACGAAAATTAACATTCAAGTTTACAGAGCCTAATTTTAAAAGGGGTTGACACATTGGCTGAGTCAACCCCTTTTACTTTTTATCTGTTATCAGATATAAAATTACAAAATTCTTATTATGGTTATTTTTAGATTAGTAAGGTAACGGATCAATTAAATTTAAAAGCACTTGGTCAATTAAATGTAACGATTTCAATTGGAGAAAAAATCATAATACATACGGAAGAAAGTAGGTTTAAAATGGATAATAATCAACGTGGAATCGAAGCAATGCAAAAAGGAGATTTTGAAGAAGCAGCAACAGCTTTCTCAGAAGCAATAGAATCAAATCCAAATGATCCAATTAGCTATATTAATTTTGGTAACTTATTGTCGGCAGTTAATGAGCTTGATAAGGCATTAACGTTTTACGAAAAAGCAATAGATATGGACGAGGAACTAGCAACGGCCTATTATGGTGCAGGAAATGTCTATTTTAATCTCGAAAAATACAATGAAGCTAAAAATATGTATGAAAAGGCATTGAAAAATGGCTTGGATGAAGGAGACTTACATTTTATGCTAGGAATGTGTCTTGTGAATCTCGATCATAATCGTTTGGCTCTCCCTTATTTTCAACGAGCAGTTGAACTGAATCATGAGGATATTGATGCTCACTTCCAATTTGGCTTATGTCTTGCACAGCAAGATTTGGTTGAGGAAGCAATGAACCAATTTCATTCAGTGATAAAATTGGACCAGGAACATGCAGACGCATTTTATAATTTAGGGGTTGCTTATGCTTATAAAGAGGAAGCAATAAAAGCGAAAGAAATGCTCGAACAAGCTTTGTCCATACAACCTGATCACTTGTTAGCAGGACATGCATTAAAAATCATTAGTGAAAACTAAAGTGAAAGGGAGATAAGGTTCATGCAGGAAAGTGCAGATTTATTCGGGGAAAATGAACGATTTGTAAAAGGTTTAGTTAAGGTTGTCATTTTTCATAATGAACAAAATTTATACTCAG
The DNA here is from genome assembly GCF_059758525.1 of Metabacillus sp. GQ13. Classification (NCBI taxonomy): domain Bacteria; kingdom Bacillati; phylum Bacillota; class Bacilli; order Caryophanales; family Bacillaceae; genus Metabacillus; species Metabacillus sp. GQ13. The sequence continues at coordinate 73,463 of NZ_JCAXET010000003.1, read as the reverse complement.
TATTAAAAGTTAGGGTTCATGAAACTAGTGAAAACATTGAAGATAAAGAGATTACCGTGACTGGTTACTTTCCACTCCTGCATGAAGACGACACTTACACCTTCTTCGGTACTTTTAAGAATCATCCTAAATTTGGTCTGCAATTTCAAACAGAACACTTTAGGAAAGAGATTCCTCATACAAAGGAAGGAATCATACAATACTTATCAAGTGATCTATTTAAAGGCATCGGTAAAAAAACGGCAGAAGCAATAGTAGAAAAATTAGGCGAATCCGCAATCGCTAAAATTTTACAGAATCCAGCTATTCTAGATGATATACCTAGGGTGAAAAAGGATAAAGCGAAACAACTTGTTGAATCCCTTGTAGCTCACCAAGGATTAGAGCAGATCATGATCACACTCAATCAATTCGGCTTTGGACCACAGCTTGCAATGAAAGTTTATCAAGTCTATCAGGATAAAACATTACATATCATTCAGGAAAATCCGTACCAATTAGTCCATGATGTTGAAGGTATTGGTTTTGGTCGCGCAGATGAATTGGGTAAACATATAGGCATCTCTGGTAATAGTCCTGAACGAATAAGAGCAGCATGTCTATATAACATCGAATACATGAGCCTTCAAGAGGGTCATGTTTATTTGACAATCGAACAATTAATCGATAAGACCAAGGAATTGTTAGGCCATTCCCAACAAGAGTTGATACAAGAAACTGATATACAAGCAGAGATAATCGGATTAGGTAATGAAAAGAAAGTGATTGTGGAAGAGGAGCGTGCATATCTTCCTTCTCTATTTTATGCTGAACAAGGTTTAGTGAAAAATATAAAAAAGGTACTTGAACAAACAGAGTATGATGAACTTTTTCCAGAGTCAGAATTCTTACTTTCCCTTGGCAAGCTAGAAGAAAGAATGAAGGTACAATATGCACCAACGCAAAAAGATGCTATTCAAAAAGCACTGATGTCACCGATGCTACTATTAACTGGTGGACCTGGAACAGGGAAAACAACTGTGATTAAGGGGATTGTCGAGTTATTTGCTGATTTACATGGCTGTTCTCTAGAAACAAATGACTATAAAGGAGATGATCCCTTTCCAATTTTGCTTGTAGCTCCAACAGGACGAGCAGCTAAACGAATGAGTGAGGCCACAGGTCTTCCTGCAGTTACAATCCACCGATTATTAAAATGGAATGGTGCGGATGGCTTTGAACACGATGAGGATAATCCAATTGCTGGGAAATTACTTGTTGTTGATGAGGTATCAATGGTTGATATCTGGATCGCTAATCAATTGTTTAAAGCACTTCCTAGTCAAATACAAGTCGTTATGGTTGGTGATGAAGATCAACTACCATCAGTTGGTCCTGGGCAAGTACTTCGAGATTTATTGGCATCAAAAATCGTTCCTACTGTACGCTTAACTGATATATACCGCCAAGCAGAGGGCTCTTCAATTATTGAGCTAGCTCATGACATTAAACAGGGAAGAATGCCACAAGATATCGGATCTCCAACCTCAGATCGCTCATTTATTCAATGCACTCAAGGACAAATGAAAGAGGTGATTGAAAAGGTTATTAAAAGTGCGATCAAAAAAGGGTATACAGCTAGAGATATTCAAATCTTAGCCCCGATGTACAGAGGACCTGCAGGTATCGATCAACTAAACAAATTACTTCAAGAATTATTTAATCCAAAAACTCCTGGAAAAAGAGAAATGGCCTTTGGAGAAGTAATTTACCGTAATGGTGATAAGGTTCTCCAACTAGTTAATCAACCTGAAAGTAATGTATACAATGGTGATATCGGAGAAATTGTTTCAATTTTTTATGCGAAAGAGAATACCGAAAAAGAAGACATGATCATAGTTTCCTTTGAAGGTAATGAGGTTACCTATACAAAACAAGATTTCACTCAATTCACACATGCTTTTTGTTGTTCCATTCATAAGTCACAGGGAAGTGAATTTCCAATTGTCGTGATGCCTGTTGTAAAGGGCTACTATAGGATGCTTCGTCGCAACCTAATCTATACGGCGATTACAAGGAGTAAACGTTCATTAGTAATGTGTGGAGAGATCGACGCCTTGCAATGGGGAATCTCGAATAGTGACAGTTCTGAAAGGCAAACAAGTTTGATGCTTAAGCTCAGTGGTGTTGAAGAAATTGATGAATTACAAAAAGAGCTACCATTTCCAATTACTGATGCAAATATTGGTATGGAAAACGTTTCACCGTATGACTTTATGGAAGAAGGCTAATGATAATAGTGTTCGGAGAGGTGGAGATTTCTTTGCGAACATTTTCAACCTTAAAAGGGCTCCCAGTTTATTGCAATAAGAGTGCGGATCTCCTAGGTCATATTGTGGATATAACAATCTCTCCTGAGGGCATTGTTTTCGGGCTATTAATGGACGGAAAAGGGCTGTTTCATCGTGATCGCTTTATACCTATTGAGTCTATTCATGCATTAGGTGAAAATGGGATTATGGTTCATGATCGAAATATGCTATTTTCAATACATGATATGAAAGAAAACTACGTTTATAATACGTACGATGATTTTCGCAATAAAACAGTTCTCACAAAAGAAGGTGAGAAGCTGGGTTTATTGGAAGATGTATACTTTTCAGAGCAAATGGGCACAATTGAGGCATACAAATTGACGGACGGATTTTTTGCTGACATCTCCGAAGGGAAGAAAGTAGTAAAAGCTTCTGGTGAACCTTTTACGTTAAGCAAAGATGCGATCGTCATAGACTTATGACTGTAAAAAGAGGTGTGCCCGTTTGTTATTATGTCCGAATTGTAAAAGCAAAGACCTAGGGAAGATTGGTGTCAATCAATATTATTGCTGGAGCTGTTTTATAGAACTTTCTGTTGCAAAAGGGAAAATATTAACTCACCAAGTTGAAGAGGATGGAAGCTTAAGTTCACTTGATGATTTATTTTCTGATGATGAACGATCAATAAGCATGTAAAGGGGAGATTTATTATGAGAGGTGCAGTAACTTCATTAGTTTCAGTGGGAATTGGTGCAGCTGCTTATTATTTTGCTCGTAATTCTAACATGACATCTAATCGTTCAATGAAAAAAATGCGTAAACGTATTACAAACATGTTTTAGTAGGAGTAATAAGAGCTGATATTGTATCAGCTCTTATTTTTATGCAAAGTAATTATGCGAAAAGAGCGACAGGCTATATACGTAAAGAAGCATAGTACGAAAAACAAAAATCTCAGTGAAAACCAGTCTTTATAAAAGAATTATTTGGTTCTTTTTCATCTAAGTAGAATAAAAACCCCTATTATTAAGCAATATATGGAAGAGGGGGAAGGTTATGAGAGAGCGCCAAATCAAGTGGTTATTACGTATAATGATCCTATTATTAGGCCTGTTAACGATTTATATCTTTTTTAAGCTTCATAACATTTGGGTTCCATTTTTTCTGATGCTGAAAGCAATTTTTATTCCTTTTCTAATTAGCGGCTTTATTACGTACTTACTTCATCCAGTTATTGAAAAGTTGCATCGAACGGGTGTACCAAGATCCATTTCAATTTTAATTATATATTTCCTATTCTTTGGAATAATAGGTTATTCCTTCTATCGTGGGGTCCCTGTTTTAGTGAATCAGCTTATTGACCTTTCTGAGAACCTTCCGAAGGTTTCGTCTACCTATAATTATTGGATCAATTCGATACACGACCATACCAATCATTGGCCTGAAGGTATTCATGATCGAATTGAAATAATGTTCCAGCAAACTGAAGAGTGGCTAGTTTTGACTGTTGAAAAAGTCATAAACAGTTTAAAGGGTATATTCGATTATTTATTGTTGCTTGCAATCATTCCATTTTTAGTTTTCTATATGTTAAAGGACTATGAACAATTAAAAAAAGCTGCTTGGTATTTGACTCCTAGGAAGTGGCGGTGCTCAGCCATTCAGTTTTTAAAGGATATCGACCATTCATTAGGAAGTTATCTAAGAGGACAGTTATTTGTTTGCTTTATTATTGGAAGTATAGCCTCTCTAACTCTTTGGTTTTTTCATGTGAAGTATCCATTAATTTTAGGTTTATTAATTGGAATAACAAATATTATCCCTTATTTTGGTCCAATAATAGGAGCTGTCCCTGCGCTAATAATCGCTGCTACAACATCTGTTCAAACAGTTATTATTGTCATTGTTTTAATTCTCTGTCTTCAGTTTTTAGAAGGCAATATACTAGGTCCCATAGTCGTCGGGAAGAGTCTTCATATGCATCCAATTATTATTATGCTCGCACTATTAGCAGGTGGAGAAATTGGTGGGATTCTTGGGTTAATGCTAGCGGTACCTGTAGTTGTTATCGGAAGAGTCATGATTGAGCATCTTGTTGAGTTAAAAAGGGATCATTGACATTTAGGATATGCTTGTCTATAATCACGATAGAATATGACTAAATCAATGATGGAACAAAGTATGTTGTGGCCGCTTAATCAGAGAAGAATTTCCGTAGGCTGTGAGAAATTCTAAAGATAGGACAACAGAAAGCTATTCCTAAGTGCAGAAAAAACTGCCGTTTAATCCACGTTACGGTTATAAAGGTGATGAACTATTCAAGAGTGATAAATTAAGTACATCGGCACTAGAAAATTTGAGTAGCCGGGGATACTTTAGTCGTTACTCATATGTTTGTTCATAATCAGGGTGGTACCGCGAGTTAACTCTCGTCCCTGTGGAAAGAGGAGATTCTTTACACAGGGGCGGGAGTTTTTGAGTTTTTTCATGTTTGTTAGTAAAATTCATTTTATTTAGTAAATGATTTAAGGAGGATACATATGAAAAATTTACAATCATCTGAAGTTCGTCAAATGTTTTTAGATTTCTTTAAAGAAAAAGGGCATGCGGTAGAACCTAGTGCGTCACTTGTTCCCCATGAAGACCCAACATTACTTTGGATTAATAGCGGAGTAGCAACATTAAAAAAATACTTTGATGGCCGTGTGATTCCAGCAAACCCAAGAATATGTAATGCGCAAAAGTCAATTCGTACAAATGATATTGAGAATGTAGGAAAGACAGCAAGACATCATACTTTTTTTGAAATGTTAGGGAATTTTTCAATTGGTGAATACTTTAAGGTCGAGGCTATTGATTGGGCATGGGAATTTCTCACGAGTGAAAAATGGATAGGTTTTGATCAGGAAAAATTATCGGTTACAATCCATCCAGAAGACCAAGAAGCATTCGACCTTTGGAAGGATAGAATTGGAATACCTGAAGAACGTATTATCCGTTTGGAAGGAAACTTTTGGGATATTGGTGAAGGACCGAGTGGACCAAATACTGAGATCTTCTTTGACAGAGGCGAAGGATATGGTAATGATCCAGAGGATTCGGAATTATACCCAGGCGGAGAAAATGATCGTTATTTAGAAGTGTGGAATCTTGTCTTTTCACAATTTAATCACAACCCTGATGGTTCGTATACTCCTTTACCTAAGAAAAACATTGATACAGGTATGGGGCTTGAACGTATGGTTTCAATTATACAAAATGTTGAAACAAACTATGATACAGATTTATTTATCCCGATTATCAAAGCAACTGAACAAATTTCAAATGAAGTATATCGCCAAGATAAAGAAAAGGATATTGCTTTTAAGATTATTGCTGATCATGTGCGGACAGTAAGTTTTGCTATCAGTGATGGTGCAATCCCTTCAAATGAAGGCCGTGGCTATGTGTTACGTCGCTTGCTTAGAAGAGCTGTTCGCTATGCGAAACAACTTAACATTAATCGTCCATTTATGTATGAATTAGTGCCCGTGGTTGCTGAAGTAATGGTTGATTTTTATCCAGAGGTAAAAACAAAAACAGACTTCATTCAAAAAGTGATAAAAAGTGAAGAAGAACGTTTCCTTGAAACTTTAAATGATGGTTTGGTTATACTGAATGAAGTAGTCAAGGCCCAAAAGGATAAAGGTAGCTATATCGTTCCTGGTGAAGATGTTTTCCGTTTATACGATACATATGGCTTTCCTTATGAATTAACTGAAGAGTATGCTGAAGAAGAAGGAATGAAGATCGATCTTACTGGGTTTGAACAAGAAATGGGAAGACAACGTGATCGAGCTCGTGCAGCGATCCAAAAGGTTGATTCTATGCAAGTTCAAGGCGGTATATTAGGTGAAATAAAGGATAAAAGTGAGTTTGTTGGATATAACCAATTAACCGAAAAAAATGCTTCAGTTATTGTATTAGTAAAGGACGGAAAAGTCATCAAAGAAGCGAATGAAGGCGACGAAGTTCAACTAATATTAACTAAAACTCCATTCTATGCGGAGAGTGGTGGGCAAATAGCTGATGAGGGTTTATTAACAAGTGATAAAGCAAAACTTCGGGTAAGGAATGTTCAAAAAGCACCAAATGGACAAAATCTTCATCATGTTGTAATCGAAGCAGGAACGATCCAATCTGGGGATGATTTTACAGCAATTGTAAATGAGGATAATCGTAAAGGCATCGTAAAAAACCATACTGCTACCCATTTATTACACCAAGCATTAAAGGATGTTCTTGGTACCCATGTAAACCAGGCAGGGTCATTAGTAACAGCTGATCGACTGCGCTTTGACTTTTCACATTTTGGCCAAGTAACTCAAGAGGAAATTACTGAGATTGAACAAATTGTGAATGAAAAAATTTGGAAAAGTATTGCTGTTAACATCGAAACAAAATCACTAAAAGAAGCGAAGGAAATGGGAGCTATGGCTCTGTTTGGAGAAAAATATGGAGAAATGGTTCGCGTTGTACAAGTTGGTGAGTATAGCCTTGAACTTTGTGGTGGATGCCATGTTGATAATACCGCTACGATCGGTTTGTTTAAAATTATCACCGAGACTGGAATCGGGGCAGGTACAAGACGAATCGAAGCAGTTACTGGAAAAGCTGCATATCAATTGATTAATGAACAGCTAGACAAATTAAACGCTGCTGCTGGATTAATTAAAGCTAACCCTAAGGAAATAGTTTCGAGAATAGAGGCTCTACTACAAGATAACCGAGCTTTGCAAAGAGAGAATGAGTCATTAACAGGAAAGCTCGGGAATCTTGAAGCCAATAGTATTGTGGATAATGCTAAAACAATTAATGGAATAACGGTTCTAGCAGCAAAAGTAAATGCCAAAGATATGAATAGTTTACGAGGAATGATGGATGACTTGAAAAATAAACTTCAATCAGCTATTGTTGTTCTTGGTGCAGTTGAGGATGAAAAGGTTAATCTTGTAGCAGGTGTTACGAAAGATTTAGTCGAAAAGGGATATCATGCAGGAAAATTAATAAAAGAAGTTGCTGAGCTTTGTGGGGGAAAAGGTGGCGGGCGACCAGAAATGGCCCAAGCTGGTGCAAAAAAACCTGAAAATCTTTCAAAAGCGCTAGAGTTTGTCGAAGAATGGGTTGAATCCGTTTTATAATTGAGAAAAGTAGTGTAGAATGTAGGTATAAATGGTCAAGCAGATTCCTATTTTGAATCCAGAAAGAGGTGCAAAGATGAGTTCATTTGATAAGACGATGAAATTTAATTTTTCTGATGAGTCGGTTGAAACAAATGTTAATGAGGTCCTTTATACCGTTTACGATGCATTACAAGAAAAAGGCTATAATCCAATTAATCAAATCGTTGGTTATTTGCTTTCTGGTGATCCTGCCTACATTCCTCGTCATCGAGATGCACGAAATTTAATCCGCAAGCTTGAGCGGGATGAATTAATTGAGGAGTTAGTTAAATCTTACCTACAAAAAAACCGAGAGGCATAATATGCGCATATTAGGATTAGACTTAGGCTCTAAAACACTTGGAGTAGCATTAAGTGATGAGCTGGGCTGGACAGCCCAAGGGATTGAAACAATTAAAATTAATGAAGCAAACCGAGATTATAACTTTGCACGAATTTCTGAAATCATCAAGGAACATGGTGTTGAAAAGATTGTTCTTGGAATACCTAAGAACATGAATGGAACCATTGGACCGAGAGCTGAAGCAAGTCAAAAATTTGCTGATATTTTAACAAAAAAATATAAGCTTCCAGTGATACTTTGGGATGAACGTCTAACAACAATGGCTGCAGAGAAAATGCTCATTTCAGCTGATGTTAGTCGAAAGAAACGTAAATTGGTCATCGATAAGATGGCAGCAGTTATGATTTTACAAGGCTATTTAGATAGCTTAAATTAAGTATTGACTACTATAAAGAGGTGACTGTTATGGAACACGGAGAAAAACAAATTACTGTAATAGATGAGAATGGCAACGAACAGCTATGTGAGATTTTATTTACGTTTGAATCAGAAGAATATAAAAAGTCCTATGTTTTATATTATCCATTAGGTGCTGAAGAGGATGATAGTGAGGAGATTGAAATTCATGCTTCAAGTTTTAATCCACATGCTGAGGGTGAAGACGGTGAGCTTCAACCAATCGAGACTGAAGAAGAATGGGATTTAATTGAAGAGATGCTAAATACATTCCTTGATGAAGAGGAAGCTGAATAGATATTGTAAGATGTGAGAAGATTATTCTTCTTGCATTTTTTTTATCCTTATTTTTTCTACTTGGTAAATATTGTGATTGGATAGTTCATTTAGGATGTATTAAATTTCTTATATTCTCTATTTTTTCAAAGTTCCCGTTTTTAATTTTAATAATCAGGTAAAATAGTCCTATTTTTAGCTATTGAACCAAAGATTGTATGATAAAATCCGATCGATATACTACCTTCGTAATCTCTTAAATTTTATTCACTAATCCATTTTTTATGAAAAGTTGCCGAAATATAAGGAACTTTGTAGTATAATATTTGGGGTGAGAGGAGGATATGTATGTCTGATGTAGATTCGAATAAGGATACATTCCGTAAAAAACTTCTAGAAAAACAAAAAGAGGCGAAGGTTGTTAGAAAAATAGTGTTAACTGTTTTTATCATATTAATCATTTCCTTTTCTGGTCTTATCGGGGGTGGTTATCTATATATTAAATCAGCTTTAGAACCAGTAGATCCCGGTGACCAAAAAGTAGTTGAAGTTACTGTACCAATTGGATCTTCCGTTTCTTCTATTTCAAGAATATTGGAAGAAAACAATATTATTAAGGATGCACGAGTTTTTAAATATTATATTAAATTTAAGAACGAAGCAGGCTTTCAAGCAGGTGATTATCAATTTAAAAAATCAATGACTTTTACTGATATCATTGAAAGCTTAAAACAAGGTAAGCTAATGGAAAATGCTGTTTTTCAAATTACAATACCAGAAGGTAGACAGCTAGACGAAATTGCCTCAATCGTTGCCAAAAAGGCTCCATTTAGTGAAGAAGAAATTCTTGAAAAATTGAAGAATAAAGAGTTTATTGAGCTAATGCAAGCCAAATATCCCGAATTACTTACAAATGATATTTATGGGGAAGATATAAAATACGCACTTGAAGGTTATTTATTCCCGGCAACATACCCATACTATAAAAAAGAACCAACAATCGAGGAAGTTATTGAACCGATGATTGAAAAAATGAATGAAGTGGTTGTAAAGTATATCCCACAGTTACTTGAACGAGAAATGAGCATTCATCAGTTTGTTACAATGGCTTCTCTAATTGAGGAAGAAGCTACGGAAAAGGCAGATCGAGAAAAAATATCGAGCGTTTTTTATAATCGACTTGAACAAGATATGCCATTGCAAACAGATCCGACAGTGTTATATTCACTTGGTGAACATAAAGACCGTGTGCTATATAAAGATCTAGAAGTTGTGTCGCCATATAATACGTATAAAAATAAAGGACTTCCCCCAGGTCCAATTGCTAATGCAGGAGAGAGCTCATTAAAAGCAACATTATCACCAGAGAATACAGACTTTTTATATTTCCTAGCTACAAAAGAAGGGGAAGTCATCTTTACAAAGACACTTGAAGAGCACAATAATGAAAAAAATAAGCATATAACAAACCAATAATATAAGGGGTATGTTAAAGCTTACGATTTATTACGCTATGCTGATTGAAGTGGAAGACGTGTGAGACTACTGCAGGAGAATCAAGTCTTGGGAACCCGGCAGGCGGCATAAGCCGGGGAGCTCCCAGTGTATGCGGAAAGCGAAAGCTGGAACGGGAATCAACCTTCAATTTTAATAGAGCTAATATAAAAGGGAAGGAGAATGTATAAATTCGCTTTCCCTTTCTCATTATGGTAAAATATATCGAGTTGATAATAGGATACGTTTTATGGGAGGCTATTTCCGATTAATACTTAGTCGTTTCCTCTGCAACATAGCTTCAATTCCCATATAAAAATTCAAAATTTAGAAAAGAGACTTATTAAAAAAGTTTGAGTAAAGACAGGAATAAGCCTTGCTACTTGGTATACATAAATATATCCTGATCGTGAGAGTCATCCTAATTACACAATATTTTACATGCAAAGAGTTCTCATTGATGAGGCTCTTATTTTTGGGTAGATTTTTCAATTTCATCGTCATAGTCTTATTTAAGGTGTATTTGTCAAACAGGATAATCAGAACCTTACTATTTGCTATTTTGTTTTATGCCTTAAAGAGCCATATTGAAAGAAACTGAAGTAAATGATTTGGAGGCAATCATGTTAAACGAGGAAGTACTGACCTATTTAGAAAACCTTATACCTGATCGACCACAAACTGTTAAACAAATGGAAGATTTTGCAGAACAGCATGATGTGCCGATAATGGAAAAAACAGGGATAGAAGTTCTATTGCTTTTACTCTCTATGCAACAGCCAAAAAGAATTCTAGAAGTTGGAACGGCTATCGGGTATTCTGCGATACGGATGGCTTTAAAGCTCCCAAATACTGAGATTATTACTGTAGAACTAGATGAAGAACGATTACAACTAGCAAAACGACATATAAAGGAGTTCGGATTAGAAGAACGCATCCATGTTTTGCACGGTGATGCACTATTATTATCAGAGGAAATAAGAAAATATGGTCCTTTTGATGCACTATTTATTGACGCAACAAAAGCAAAATACAGTAAGTTTTTCACCCTTTATGAACCTATGTTAACTGACGTAGGTATGATATACACAGATAATGTTTTATTCAAAGGAACGGTGGCACGAGATCGTTCTGAGTTAAAAACGAGAAGACAAAGGACAATGGTAAGGAAACTAAATGACTATAATCATTTTTTATATACATTGGAAAAATATGAAACAACAATTATTCCAGTCGGTGATGGGATTGCTATCACAAAACGAAAATAATGAGGAAGTATAAGTTCTTAATAAAAGGATATTTAGCTGTATTCAGAAGTTAAGAAATTGGCGAGTTAAAAGATTTTTTCAATAGTCCTATATGTTTAAATGAGGTGTTAAAAATGAGAAAACCAGAATTATTAGTTACACCAAAAACAGTCGACGACATTCTGCCGCTAATTCAAGCAGGTGCGGATGCATTTCTAATTGGAGAACAAAAATTTGGGCTCCGTTTAGCTGGGGATTTTTTTAAGGAACATGTTAAAGAAGTGATCAATATTGCTCGTCAATATAATAAAAATGTCTATGTAGCTATGAATGCCATTTTTCACAATAATATGATAGATGAATTAGCTGACTATTTAACTTTTTTGAATGAAGTAAATGTGGATGCAGTAGTATTTGGGGATCCTGCTGTCCTCATGGTAGCAAAAGAAGTTGCTCCAGACATAAAGTTACACTGGAATACCGAAACAACCGCTACTAATTGGTATTCATGTAACTATTGGGGAAGAAAAGGTAGTAAGAGAGCTGTTCTAGCTCGTGAATTAAGCATGGATGCGATTATTGAAACCAAGGAACATGCTGAGGTAGAAATTGAAGTGCAGGTACATGGTATGACGTGTATGTTCCAATCGAAACGGACTTTATTAGGTAACTACTTTGAGTTCCAAGGTAAGGCGTTAAAGGTTGAAAATAGAACAAATAAAGAGTTAATGTTTTTATTTGATCCAGAACGCAATAATAAATATCCAATATATGAGGATGCAAATGGTACGCATATTATGAGTCCAAATGATATGTGTATTATTGATGAGCTAAGTGAAATGATTGATGAGGGCGTTGATTGTTTTAAAATTGATGGAATTCTTCAAACATCTCACTATATTATTGAAATAACCAAAAAGTATCGAAAAGCCATTGATTTGTGTGTGTCTAGTAATGCAGATTACGAAGAGATAAAAGAAACATTATTAGAAGAAATTCAAGAAATGCAGGCGAAAAATAGACCTTTAGATACAGGGTTCTTCTTCAAAGAAACGGTTTATTGATGGCATGGGTATGGTGTTAAATTCTACATGGCAATATAAGGAGTGAAAAGAATGACTGTAGTAGAAGATAAAATTTCCCGCATAATTAATGGTAAACGGGTGATTACAAAAAAACCAGAATTGCTAGCTCCTGCAGGAAATCTAGAAAAGTTAAAAATAGCTGTCCATTATGGTGCAGATGCTGTCTTTATTGGTGGACAAGATTATGGGTTGAGATCCAATGCAGGAAATTTTACACATGAAGAAATGGCTGAAGGAGTTCGTTTCGCTCAAAAGTATGGGGCAAAAATCTATGTTACAACAAATATTTTCGCTCATAATGAAAATATGGACGGACTTGAAGACTATTTAATTGGACTACAAAATGCTGGTGTAGCAGGGATAATCGTTGCAGATCCATTGATTATTGAAACGTGTAAACATGTTGCTCCTAATCTTGAGGTGCATTTGAGTACACAGCAATCACTTTCAAATTGGAAAGCTGTACAATTTTGGAAGGAAGAGGGTCTAGAGCGTGTTGTTTTAGCTCGAGAAACAGGAGCTGAAGAGATAAGAGAAATGAAGGAAAAGGTTGATATTGAGATTGAGGCGTTTGTTCATGGTGCCATGTGTATTGCCTATTCAGGGCGTTGTACATTAAGTAACCATATGACAGCTAGAGATTCTAACCGTGGTGGCTGTTGTCAATCTTGTCGCTGGGATTATGATCTATTTAAGGTAGATAACGATAAAGAAGTTGCCCTCTTTGATGAGAATGACCCAGCGTTTGCAATGAGTCCGAAAGATTTAAATTTAATTGAGTCAATTCCTAAAATGATCGAACTTGGCATAGATAGTTTAAAGATAGAAGGAAGAATGAAATCTATTCATTATATCGCAACTGTTGTAAGTGTATACCGCAAAGTGATTGACGAATATTGTGCAGATCCTGACCGTTTTACAATAGACCCTGAATGGATCAGGGAATTAGACAAATGCGCAAATAGAGAAACTGCTTCAGCCTTTTTTGAAGGTGTACCTGGTTTTAAGCAGCAAATGTTTGGCGATCATACTAAGAAAACAGCATTTGATTTTGTAGGACTTGTGCTAAATTTCGATGAAGAAACACAACTAATTACATTGCAACAACGAAATTACTTTAAACCTGGTGATACAGTTGAGTTCTTTGGTCCAGAAATTGAAAATTTCACACAAACAATTGAAACAATATGGGACGAAAAGGGAAATCAACTGGAGGCTGCTCGTCATCCACTACAAATCGTGAAATTTAAAGTGGAAAAACCAGTATTCAGACATAATATGATGCGGAAGGGGTTCTAAGAGATGCGAAAGAAGCCCGTTGTTATCGGAGTAGCTGGAGGCTCTGGTTCTGGTAAAACTAGTGTAACAAAAGCAATTTTTGATCATTTTAAAGGACATTCAATCTTAATGTTAGAACAGGATTTTTATTATAAAGATCAAAGTCACTTACCATATGAACAAAGGCTTAATACTAATTATGATCACCCATTAGCTTTTGACAATGACTTATTAATTGATCATCTAAAAGCATTATTAGCTCATCATTCGATAGAAAAGCCAGTATATGATTATAAATTGCATACAAGATCTGAAGATGTTATGGTAGTTGAACCTAAGGATGTAATTATTCTAGAGGGTATCTTAATACTTGAGGACGAGCGGTTGCGTGATCTAATGGATATGAAACTTTTCGTAGATACAGATGCAGATCTACGTATCATTCGTCGGATTCTTCGAGACCTTAAAGAACGAGGTCGTTCCATTGATTCAGTTATCGAACAATATATCTCAGTTGTAAGACCAATGCACAACCAATTTATCGAACCCACGAAACGATATGCTAATATTATTATCCCAGAGGGGGGACAAAATCACGTTGCAATTGATTTGATGGTGACAAAAATTCAAACAATTCTTGAACTAAATGCGATTTTGTAATAACATAGCATAGATAAAGAGTAGTGTGATCATATTATGTATAGGAATATATATTTTACCGAATGGCGTTGTTTTTATTTTTAAGTTAAGGGCACCATACCGCCCTTGCTTTTTTCATTGACATTGTCAAATAGGATATAAAAGTATTTTCTTATTTAGCCCACATGTGAAAGTGGTAATATGATTGTTTATACTTATATCTTCTTTTTATAGTTGAATTAGGCTTCAACTTATACATACTCGTTTGAAGATCTAGAATCAAAATGTTAGTTAAAAGTACAGGGACAGTCTACAAGAAGGAGTGGTACGAAATGGCACAAGAGAAAATTTTTCCTATGACAAGAGAAGGTAAAGATAAACTTGAGCAGGAGCTTGAATATTTGAAAACGGTTAAACGTAAAGAAGTAGTTGAAAGAATAAAAATTGCACGTAGCTTCGGTGATTTATCAGAGAACTCAGAGTATGATTCCGCTAAAGAAGAACAAGCTTTTGTTGAAGGCCGTGTGACAACTTTAGAAAACATGATCCGTAATGCGAGAATTATCGAGGGAGAAGCAGATTTAAGCTCAGTTTCTCTAGGTCGAACTGTTACATTTACTGAACTACCAGACGGTGACGAAGAAACGTATGCAATAGTTGGTAGTGCAGAGGCAGATCCATTTGAAGGGAAAATTTCAAATGATTCGCCAATTGCTAAGAGTTTAATTGGTAAAAAAGTAGGGGATCAAGTAACAGTTCAAACTCCAGGTGGAGAAATGCTTGTGAAAATTGTGAAAATTTCCTAATATATGTTTAGATAAGAAGCACCTCGTCGAAAATGAAGACGGGGTGTTTTTTTGTTGTTTGGTAATATGCGGTAGTTATGGATTGTGGATTACTGGAGTAGAATCTGGAGGTCGCTTTTTCCTGAAAGAGTGGAAAAAGGAGAGCGCTTTTTCCTGAAAGAGTGGAAAAAGGAGGTCGCTTTTTCCTGAAAGAGTGGAAAAAGGAAGTCGCTTTTTCCTGAAAGAGTGGAAAAAGGAGGTCGCTTTTTCCTGAAAGAGTGGAAAAAGGAGGGCACTTTTTCCTGAAAGAGTGGAAAAAGGAAGTCGCTTTTTCCTGAAAGAGTGGAAAAAGGAGGGCACTTTTTCCTGAAAGAGTGGAAAAAGGAGGTCGCTTTTTCCTGAAAGAGTGGAAAAAGGAGGTCGCTTTTTCCTGAAAGAGTGGAAAAAGGAAGGCGCTTTTTCCTGAAAGAGTGGAAAAAGGAGGGCACTTTTTCCTGAAAGGAGATGATATGTTTTGATAAGAAAAAGGTTAATTTTTGTTGGTTCTGCTTTTGTAATAGCAATTTTTTTAATTATTTTCCGATTGGCTGATATCCAATTAATTCATACGGAGTCTTTTTCGAAAAAAGGTGTTAATTTAGTTCAGGAGAGTGTTAATCAGCGAACTCAAGAGGTGGTTATTGATGATGGTAGAGGACGTTTCGTAGATCGTAATGGAGATTCTTTGCGGAATAAAGTTGAACCTTCACTTGTTTTATTTCCATTTTTGAAAAATATTGAATGGCCTGTTGGGGAGCTTGCGGAAGAGGTTAATATTTCCAGTTCGGAGCTGAATAGGAGATTAGAGAATACGAAAGAACCACTTGTCCTTTCAAGTGAGGACGGGGTAGAGCTATCAAAATCGGATTTAGAAAGTATAAACAATATGAAGATACCAGGTGTTTTTGGTATTTATCGGCAAACGAAAGTCGAAGAAACTATTGGTGAACATATTATTGGCATTACAGGCGAAAATGCAGAGGTGCTACGTAAGAAATATCCTGATCGTCTGGATTTGTCCTATAAAACAAAAATTGGACTAACAGGTCTTGAAGATGCATTTGATGAATTTCTTCTACCTGATGCAGAAACGAAACTCCTGTACCATGTAGATGGAACTGGTAATCCACTATTTGGCGTAAATGTAAAGTATATGGCGGATTCTAATCCATTTTATCCTGTAACAGTTGAAACTACAATTGACAAAGAAATCCAACAAGTTGCTGAAGATGTATTAAGTAAACAGCAAGTTAATAAGGGTGGATTAGTTCTACTTGATATTGAATCTAATAATGTGCTTGCAATGGTTAGCTGGCCTAAACTGAACCGATCTGATGACAAAACAATAATTAATCAAATGATACAACCCATATTTCCAGGTTCAATTTTTAAAACAGTCATTTCTGCTGCTGCAATTGAATATGGTTTAGATGATGCGACTAGAGAATTTAATTGTAATTTAAATTTACATGGGGAACTGGATGGAAACCAGGATGATGGAAATCTTAGTTTTTCCAGAAGCTTTGCCAAAAGTTGCAATTACACCTTTACCACATTAGCACGAGAATTAATGGAAAATGATAAAAATGTAATTGAGAATACGGCTGAAAGATTAGGTTTGGTTGGACCTGTTGGTTGGAGCGGAGAGGTTTTTCATTATCAAAATTTTAAGCAGCTTCCTAACGAGAAGGTAGGGAGTATTTGGGGAGATGAAAAGGAAAAAGGAGTAGAGAGAGCTATTGATCAAACTGCTATTGGTCAAAAGGATGTAAAGGTTACTCCTTTAGGGGTTGCAAATATGATGGCAACGATTGCTCGCGGCGGTCAAAAACATCAAGTGAAAATCGTAGAAAATATATTGTATAAAAATGGAACTAATATGTTTGAGTTTACGTCTAATTCATTAGAAGGTGAAAAAATATCACCATTTACAGCATCAAAGCTTCAGGAACTACTGAGATTAGTTGTAACTGATGTGGAGGGAACTGGTAGGAGGTTTCAAACTTTAAATTATGAGGTTTCTGGTAAGTCAGGAACCGCTCAAATCGGTAAAAAGAATGAAGCTGGTGAACAACTTTATAACAAATGGTTTGCAGGCTATTTCCCATCAAATAAACCAAAATATGCTCTTGTTGTCGTGGAAATGGACACAACTAGTCCCGAGGCTGGTACAAATGCAGCATTTTACGATATGGTCAATGAATTATCAATGATAGATGGGAGGTAAATTTTATTTAGCATGACAGTGGTAATAAATCCAGAAATAAGTAATGCATACACTATCAACCACCTATAGGTGATGAGGGAATAGTAAGGGAATTATTTAAACCACATGTAAATTCCTTTATAGGAGATTTGCCGGTTAGATAGATGTATAGGATATGATTCTAATTGCCTAGTGATGAAAATATGTATAAAATGACCAGATAAAACAACTAGATAGTAAGAGATTCTAGTGCTAGAATAGGACAGAAGGTATGAGGGAAAAAGGAGTGTAGGACATTGAGTAATTTTCATGTAAACTCTCGTTATGAAAAAAGAGATAAGCGTAGAAAAACAAACGTTGTATTAAACACATTAATAGGAATTGTCGCGGTACTAATTTTATTTATTGGGTACCAATTGATGTTTGGGGGAAGTGCTGAAAAAACGGCAAAATACAACGAACAACCTGATATAAAGCTTGCAAATGAAGAAAAAAGTAATGAAGAGGAAAAAATAGATAAAGAGAAAAATCAAGATAGCAAGACGAAAGATGATAAGACAGAGGAAGAAATAGACGCAGAAAAGGACTCTGAGGAGAGTGCTGATGAAGAAACAGAAGAAGATGAAGATCCTCTTGAACAACCAACAATAACCGAAGGTGAACCAGGATCCGGTGTTGAAGAAACCATTGAGAATCCAGGCTGGTCACCAATTGGTACGTCTCAAACAGAGCCTCATGCGGCTAATTATGATAAAGGGTCACAGGACTGGGCTGAAATGACAAAGGCACTTAGCTATGCAACAGGGATCCCTGAGTCTGATATGATAATATGGTTTTTAGGTAACAACGGATCACCAAACGACGCTACCGGTACGATCTCACCTAAAGATAAATCTGCAAAATACAAGGTTTATATAACGTGGGTTGAAAACAAGGGTTGGAAGCCAACCAAAATTGAAAAACAAAATTAATTAGGCCATTTCTACTGAAGTAATAAATATTTGTATAAAAGGCAGTGACTACTTTTCAGTCACTGCCTTTTTGTGCCTAAATAGTAGCTTTAAAATGAACAATAGCACTATAAAACCTTTTGCCGTCCTCAGTTACATGCATTTGATGTGTAACTGAATGGACGGATAATAAAATTGCTTGGTTATGAATAACTTGTTCATTTATTCTTTTCTCTAGATCGTTTATTGAAGTAGCTTCAAATATTTCGATTTTATCCTTAATCACGTCTAGCTGAAAATTCATATTCTTTCACCTCTAGTCATACAAGAGTATAGAAAAATAGTATCAAATTCCCGTAGTTTTGAACAGATTACATGATGTTTATTTGAATTCATTGTACCACTCTTGCTTTGTAAGCGTGAAATAGGTAAACTTTTATTGGTGCTCACGTTAAATAGCAAGCGTACACTATAATATATCTTGGTGGTAATAATAAATTAAATATGAAGGCATCCTAGAGACTTTGGAAGTGCGTTTACTACTAGTGTGGAGAAGACAAGCATTTAAGGTTACTGTTTTCTTAGAATCTCGCTAGTTACTATTTATGACTATTAAGAGTTTAAAGAAGGATAGCACCTTTATTCCAAAGGTAAAGAAAGGAAATGAAAAAATGAAAATAGCAATAATTGGTGCAATGGAAGAAGAAGTAACTATACTTAGAGAAAAATTAACTAATCGAGAGGTAGAGGTTTTTGCTGGGAGTGAATTTACAAAAGGAATTTATAAAGGCGTAGAGGTAGTCCTATTAAAATCTGGTATCGGAAAAGTAAATGCAGCTATGAGTACTACCTTATTATTAGATCGATATAAACCTGATTATGTGATTAACACTGGATCTGCTGGTGGATTTCATCCATCATTAAATGTTGGTGATGTCGTGATTTCCTCGGAAGTAAGGCATAATGATGTTGATGTTACTGCTTTCGGTTATGAATATGGACAGGTTCCGGGATTACCTGCATCTTACATACCTGATCAAATGCTTGTCGATGTTGCTGTTAAAAAGGCGGAAGAAATTAGTGGTATCCAAGTAACAAAAGGATTAATAGTTACTGGTGACTCATTCTTAAGTGATCCAGTAAAAGTTGATTTTATTCGTAGTAAATTTAATGATTTACACGCAGGAGAAATGGAAGCAGCCGCAATTGCACAAGTTTGTCATTTATTTAATGTTCCATTTGTTGTGATTAGGGCATTGTCTGATATAGCAGGAAAAGAGTCAAATGTATCATTTGATCAATTTCTTGATCAAGCAGCAAAGAACTCAGCAAACTTGGTTTTAAAAATGGTTGAATCAATATAATTTAAAGATGGTTAGTATAGCTCAAGAAAAATAAGCACTAGTGAAATAGGTGTTTTCAACCCATTTTACTAGTGGTTTTTGCTTTAATGGTACCATCTGAAGGCTTTGTTAATGGTGGAATTTACATGGTTATTAGTCTATTAGTTTGTGTTATTGTGTTTATATGACACATTAAGTAGGCGGGATAAACGATATGAATAAGAAGAAACTTCAAGCTCTAATGGTTGATTTTAAGCAATATGCATTTATCCTATTAGCGGTTAGTGTATTTTTTTATATTGGAGTTGTATTACCTGATGAAGGAAAAAAAGAGATCTATGATATTATTCTTATGTTTTCGACGTTATTCCTTTTAATGGGTTCATTTGTCTGTTTCAAGATCTCTTTAAAATATAAGAAACAAAGTGAAGAATTGGATAAATAAGAATAGTAAATTAAATTCATCTAACGAGCCATTTTAAGGGGTCGTTTTTTTTTTCTTTTTTTCAAAGAACGGTAAAAAACTATTTACAGGTATGGAAATTAAGGATATAATTACCAAGTATTAACTAAAACACTAAAAGGAGGTCGAAGAAAATGAACAGATGTAAAGATTTTCTATTACCTAATCACAATTTAATAACTCAACTATTCGACCATTTGGTGATGTGAATTTTTAACTTTTTAAGGAATGTTACGTTTAAGATTACGCCACGGGTTGATAGATAAATTTGTGGCGATATATATGCATTTTCATGACCATAACGTCACAGGTTGCCTGTGGCGTTTTTTGTACATTATTTTATGTGTGAAAAAAGGACGTTAGCGTTTTTGATGGAATCATCTTCCTTTAAAGAATTTGGCAACCTGTGAGAATAAATGGGTTGTGAAATGCTTTAAAGGAGGTGTACTTTACATGACAATCAATTTATTTTTTATCACATTAACTTTCTCAGTGTCGAAGCGAAAAAAGTCTAAAGAAGAATTTGAAAAAGATTTAGAAGTTGAAAGACGAATGGAACAAGCTAGAGAGAAAACATTTGATTATTTTCATCACATGTAATTTGTGAATTTTCAAAAATTTGGGAGGCGATAAACATGTTAAGAATGATACTTTTGGCACATTTAATTGTAGAGAAGGATACAGCTTAGTTTGTGTATATGATTGGTTCCAAAGAATAAAGAAAATTCATATTTTAATTGTCTAGTTTTTCTAATGTTGTTATTACCTTGGTGTAGGAAGTACATGTAAAATAAAGTTTCATAAAAAAAGGAGAAAGCATTAAGCTTTACTCCTTTTTCCGGTTTCTTTTTTCTTTTTCTGCTCTATAAAACTCATGGAACATTTTCATTAGAGCACGTTTTTCGATCCTTGAAACATAGCTTCTAGAAATACCTAATTCTTTCGCAATTTCTCGTTGTGTTTTTTCCTTTTTTAAATCAAGACCAAAACGTCCAACGATTACTTCCTTTTCTCTGCCGTCTAAAATGTTGATATATTCCTTAACCTTTTCAAGCTCCATGTTTAATTGAATTGTATCGATGACATCTTCACTTTCAGACTTTAAAACATCAATTAAACTAATTTCATTACCCTCTTTATCTTGACCAATAGGATCATGTAACGACACATCTTTTTTTGTTTTCTTTAGAGCTCGTAAATGCATCAAGATCTCGTTTTCTATACATCGAGCAGCATAGGTTGCAAGTTTAGTACCTTTACCTTGTGAGTAGCTTTCAATTGCTTTTATCAAGCCTATCGTTCCAATTGAAATAAGGTCTTCGGAGTCTTCCCCAGTGTTTTCGAATTTTTTTACGATATGAGCAACGAGTCGCAAATTATGTTCGATTAAAAGGTTTCTTGCATAATCGTCACCCTCTGACATAAGTTGTAGATATTTTTTCTCGTCAGTCGCAGACAAAGGCTGTGGGAAGGCATTATTTTTTACATAAGATACTAAGAACACTAATTCTTTTACAAAAATACCTAGTGCTGTTATGAGCCCTGTCATACCTCCACCTCCACTAAAACTATTATCTAGGCTTATGCCTATAAGTCATGTTTATGTGTGAAGTTGCTAGTTCGTGCATGTACGAGGAAAGAAGATCTTATATGTATTTTATTTTTTCAATTATAAGTACATTGAATTGGATATAAATGATTAAAAAAGGTAAGTAGTCGTGCATTCGTGATAGCTGCCTAATCACTTTTAGAGGAATGTACATATTTATATTTTAGTTAAAAAGTTAGAGGAGGAATCCTGCGATGTCTGGTTATTCACAATATGGTCCTGGTCCATATCCTAATTATCCAACATATGCATCAATTGGTTACGGCTTTTGGTATGCTTTCATTATTGTCTTGTTAATTATCTTGCTTGTTGGTGGGGGATTTTACTATTATCGATATTTTTATTAAGCGTTGTTTTTTAGAAGTAGGAATTGGATTGAGTTTCTAGATTTTAGGCAATAGAGTATTTGACAGAACATTCTAAAAAGAGGATGACTTATGGGTCATCCTCTTTCGACAAATTCATTGACGTATAAAGTTATAGTGGTGACTGAAAACAAGTGTTATAATAACATTCATTAATTAGATGATACATATAGAGTTTAAAGGAAATGCTAAACAAATAGTCACTTGGAATTTGTGATAGGCGGCGTAAAGCTTAAGAAGAGGCCTTTAGATTTAAAACATGTGCTAAAGAACGGCGCTTAATTTCTAGCGTGATGAGCTCTATAAAATCGTCATTTAGTTTCATTTCAGTAGCTTTATAGTAAGATTCAATTAACAATTCATCTGAAAGTTTACGCATTTTATATGGCCAACTAGGCTCTACACCTCCTATCAGGGATTTTTTGTAAATGTTATATTTTGTATTAAGTTAAATCTAACATGAATAATTCTGGAGAACAACCGTTCTCTTTATCCACAGCCCTTGGTGGATAAACTGTGGGTATAATGTTTATAAGGTGTAGAAAGTGAGTCACTTCAAGAGTGAATATGTGTATAATATTATCCACAAGTGTAGAAGAGGCTCATATTTTGTCGAAAACTTTTTATGATATTTATGAATTTTACGCATAGACTATAAGTTTCTTTTGAAAGTAACCGTTAAATTCGTTATGATGTAAGATGGCAAAAAAATGAATAATGAGGTGCATAAACTCATGCTACAGCAATTTTTACCTGGTGAATATGTTAAAAGTATTTTTCAAATATCTCCAAAGAAATTAAAGGACAGTGGAATTAAAGGTATCATTACGGACTTAGATAATACACTTGTTGAATGGGACCGACCTAATGCCACACCTCAATTACTAGAATGGTTTAAAGAAGTAAAAGAGAATGGAATGGATATTACAATCGTCTCGAATAATAATGAGAGACGTGTCAAGGCATTTAGTGACCCGCTTAAAATTCCTTTTATTTTCAAGGCTAGAAAGCCGATGGGTAAAGCGTTCTTAAAGGCAGTTAAAAATATGAATTTAAAAAAAGAAGAAGTTGTTGTTATCGGTGATCAGCTATTAACGGATGTTTTGGGAGGAAACCGAAATGGTTTCAAAACAATTTTAGTTGTCCCAGTGGCTCAAACAGACGGTTTCTTCACAAAGATCAATAGAAGAATTGAAAGAAGAATCATGGAAAGCTTAAAACGAAAAGGAATGATTCAGTGGGAGGAGTAAAAACGTGTCAGAAAAATTTTCATGTATAGGCTGTGGTATAGCCATTCAAACAGAAGAGCCTGAAAAAATAGGCTATACACCTGAAAGTGCATTAGCTAAGGAATCAATTATTTGTCAACGTTGCTTCCGTTTAAAGAACTATAATGAAATTCAAGATGTCTCATTAACTGATGACGATTTTTTGAAAATCTTACATGGTATTGGTGAGACGAACGGGCTAATAGTTAAAATTGTTGATATTTTTGATTTTAATGGCAGCTGGCTGCAAGGTATTCAACGCTTAGTCGGCGGGAATCCTATCTTATTAATAGGAAATAAAAGTGACATCTTACCAAAATCAGTTAAACCACAACGTCTAATTAATTGGATGAAAAGAGAAGCAAAAGAATTAGGACTAAAACCAATTGATGTATGCTTAGTGAGTTCAGCAAGGGGCCAAGGAATAAAAGAGGCTGCTGAATTAATCGATACATATAGAAATGGTCAAGATGTTTATGTAGTTGGTTGTACGAATGTAGGAAAATCAACTTTTATTAATCGAATGATAAAGGAAGTTGCAGATGTTAACGATGTGATTACAACTTCCCATTATCCTGGGACTACGTTAGATTTGATTGAAATTCCACTAGATAATGGAGCATCACTATATGATACGCCTGGAATAATAAATCATCATCAAATGGCTCATTTTGTTGATAAACGGGATCTAAAACTATTGAGTCCTAAAAAAGAATTGAAACCGAAAGTATTCCAACTTAATGAAAACCAAACATTATATTTTGGCGGACTTGCTCGATTTGATTATGTGTCAGGTGGTAGGGATTCTTTAGTTTGTTATATACCAAATGAGCTCACAATTCATCGTACAAAGAGAGAAAATGCAGATGCATTGTATGAAAAACATGTTGGTGAGTTATTAACACCACCTAGAAAAGAAGATGTTTCTGAGTTTCCTAAGCTAATCCCACATGAATTCACGATCAAGGAAGAAAAAATGGATGTTGTTTTTTCAGGTTTAGGTTGGGTAACAATCAACAATTCGGGAAAAAAAATTGTGGCTTATGCCCCGCAAGGTGTAAATGTAACAATAAGAAAATCGTTAATCTAGGTATATTACAGCCTTAAGATAAGTGGGAGAGGAAAGAAAATGGGGAACTTATATGGAGTGATTGGCTGTCCAATCAAACATTCTATGTCACCTGCCATTCATAATGATGCTTTTAAGGAAAAGAATATAGACGGATACTACCACGCTTTTCATGTAGAGCCTTCTCAATTAGGAGAATCGATACTTGCTTTAAAAACTTTAGGTGTAAGAGGCTTTAATGTGACAATTCCCCATAAAATCTCAATCATTCCGTATTTGGATGAATTAGATCAAACAGCTGGAATTGTAGGGGCAGTAAATACTGTCGTAAATGTAAATGGGCGATTAATCGGTTATAATACAGATGGTAACGGATATATCAAATCACTGCTAAATGTTTTAAAAAAGCCCATTGCAGATCATAGAATTTTAATTATCGGCGCTGGTGGTGCAGCAAGAGGGATTTTTTATACACTTGCGTACCAAGATTGCCTAGAGATTGACCTAACAAATCGAACGATATCAAAAGCTGAAGAGCTTATAAGAGACTGCCCTTTTGAAAATAAAAGTAAAGCATTATCGTTAGAAGATGCTGAAAGGTCCTTAGAAAACTACGATATTATTATACAAACAACAGCAGTAGGACTGCACCCTAATAGTGACTGTAAACCTTTATCATTAGCAAATGCGAAACGAACAGCTGTTGTTAGTGATATTGTATATAATCCTATTCAAACTGCATTGTTGAAGGAAGCTGAAGAACTTAACTTAACCATTCTTAATGGTGTTGGAATGTTTGTCCACCAAGCTGCAATTGCATTTGAATTATGGACAGGACAAGTTCCATCAACAAAAAAAATGACATCTATTGTGTATGACAAATTAGGAGGAACACTATGTTAACAGGTAAACAAAAACGATTTTTACGTTCTGCAGCCCATAACTTAAATCCAATTTTTCAGGTGGGTAAGGGTGGAGTAAATGATAATATGATTAAGCAAATAGGAGAAGCATTAGAAGCTCGTGAGCTGTTCAAAGTATCTATTTTGCAAAACTGTGAAGAAGATAAAAATACAGTTGCCACCCAATTAGTTAACGGTACAGGAGCAGAGCTTGTTCAGGTTATTGGAAATATAATTGTCCTATATAAAGAATCAAAGGAAAATAAACAACTTCGATTACCTAATTAGAATTGGTCACTTAAAGAAGAAATATCCAATTCAATAATGATGACGAATGTAAGTATCAAAGCTTGATTTAGAGAGGAGGGTAATGATGGCGAAAAGAATAGGTATTTTAGGTGGCACATTTGATCCGCCACACAATGGGCATCTGTTAATTGCAAGTGAGGTTTTACACAGCTTGCACTTATCAGAAGTCTGGTTTATGCCTAATCAAATACCTCCTCATAAGCAGAATGAACACTTTACAGATAGTCAGCACCGACTTACTATGTTAAAGTTAGCTACTTGTGATCAACAACAATTTAAAATAGAAACAATTGAATTGGAACGAACAGGCCCTTCCTATACATATGATACTCTTTGTCTTTTAAAGGAACATTTTCCAGCGTATTCCTTTTATTTTATTATCGGAGCAGATATGATTGAGTATTTACCTAAATGGCATAAGGTTGAGAAGGTCATTGAACTTGTTACGTTTGTTGGAGTAAAACGTCCGGGATATCTTACAAAGACTGAATATCCTATAATGGAAGTTGAAATACCAGAGTTTGACGTATCATCAACCATGCTTAGAAAAAGGTTAAAGGAAAGAGAAAATACTGCTTATCTTCTACCTGAAGATGTGAAAAGATATATAGAGGAGAATCACTTATATGGAACGTGAACAAGCTTTAAAGATTGTATCCGAGCAGATCACAGAGCATCGATATGTTCATACAATAGGTGTAATGGAAACGGCGATACATTTAGCTCAAAGATATGGGGAAGATAGTAAAAAAACTGAAGTTGCAGCTATTTTTCATGATTATGCTAAGTTTCGTTCAAAAGATGAAATGCGAAAAATCATCGTTGATCAAAGGATGCCAAGTCAATTACTAGAACATAATAGTGAGCTTTGGCATGCACCTGTTGGGGCTTATTTAGTAGAGAGTGAAGTTGGGATCACGGATAATGATGTATTAAACGCCATTAGATATCATACATCTGGAAGACCAAATATGACGCTCTTAGAAAAAATTATTTATGTTGCAGACTATATTGAACCAGGGCGTCAGTTTCCAGGAGTTGAAGAGGTACGAGGAATAGCCAGTATAAATCTTGACCAAGCTTTAATTAAATCAATAAAAAACACAATGGTTTTTTTACTAAAAAAAGACCAAGCAATATATCCAGATACACTTCAAACATATAATTCTTTAGTTTTAAAAGGAGGAAGATCTACTTAATGAATGAGAGAGAGATTTTAACAAAAATAGCAAAAGCCGCAGATAGTAAACGTGCAGAAGATATTATAGCACTTAATATGAAAGGTATTTCTTTAATAGCGGATTATTTTCTGATCTGTCATGGTAATTCTGACAGACAGGTTCAGGCTATTGCAAGAGAGATTAAAGAGCAAGCAGCAGAGGTTGATATTCATGTAAAGCGTTTAGAAGGTTTTGATGAAGCAAGATGGATATTAATTGATCTTGGAGATATTGTTGCTCATGTCTTTCATAAAGATGAAAGAGGGTATTACAATTTAGAAAGACTTTGGGGAGATGCACCTAAAGAGAATTTAACAAGCGAGTTAAATCAATGATTTATCAAGGCTTTGCCTATATCTATGATCAGCTTATGAAAGATGCCCCTTATGACGAATGGGTATCTTTCATTAATGAGTCAATCTCATTATTTAACCCAGAAGCAAAGAGACTTATGGATGTGGGCTGTGGTACAGGTGAAATTACGATTCGATTAGCACAACAAAAGTTTGATGTTACAGGTGTTGATCTAAGTGAGGATATGCTCACAGTAGCCCAGTCTAAGCTTAGCGAGCAGAAAGTAGACGTATTATTCCTTCAGCAAGATATGAGGGAGCTAGCAAGCTTTACTGGCGATTTTGATGTGGTGACCATTTGTTGTGATTCATTAAATTATTTAAAGAGCAAAGAAGATGTCCAAGCGACTTTCCAAGCGATTTATCACCAGTTAAAAGATAACGGTTTATTGATTTTTGATGTCCATTCAATACATAAAATACATTCTATCTTTGCAGGGGCAACTTTTGCTGACCAGGATGAGGACGTCAGCTTTATTTGGAAATCTTATGTTGGAGAAGAACAAAACAGCATAGAGCATGATATGTCCTTTTTTGTAAGACAAAATGAACAATATGATCGTTACGACGAACTACATTATCAAAGGACATATACAATAGAAGAATATACCTCGATGCTAGAAACAGCATCTTTTAATTTTTTAAAAGTATGTGGTGATTTTCAATTAGATAAATCTCCAACTTCTACTTCGGAAAGGTTGTTCTTTATTGCAAAAAAGAATGGATAACGGAAAAAAACAGGTGGATACCATTCACCTGTTTTTTTGCTTTTTGCAACATTGGAGAAATCAACTCTTTAAACATCTAAAGTGTTTGTGGATATAGCGAAAAATAAAATAAAATGTCTAATTAAAGGAGGATAATAAAGTACCAATATAGAATTATTTATTTGGAACTTTATTAAATTGAACAGAAACCTCTTCTATATCTTCGTAGTACTTTTCATGTGTCACACGAATAATTTTATTGAACATATCTCCAACTTCTTCTTCGAGGACTTTTATACCCATGCCGGTCACTCCACCTTTTACACAGACTTTTTCCTGAAGTGTTGGCAGAGTATAGAGTTCAGTTTCAAGTAATTTACCCATCCCGATAATCATCTCACTTGCTAACAAAACAGCCTGATTTTTAGTGATATTCGTTTCTGCTACAGCCCCATCTACAAATTTTTGAAGTAAAAAACTAAAAAATGCCGGTCCACAGCTAACAATATCAGACGATACTCTTGTAATATTATCATCAATTTGTACAGGCTTAGATATTTGCTCAAATAATTGTTTGATTGTTCTCTTTGTATGTCTGTGACAGGTATTCCCGTAAGTAATTAGTGATACCCCTGAGAAGGCTCGATTTGTAATACTAGGGATCACTCTGGCTACTTGACACCTAACAAGTAATTCTAGCTGTTGTACTCGAATCGGACTAGTAATCGAAATCAGACATTTGTTTGGTGTTAAAAGATAATCTATCTGTTTTAATAGGGGGTGTATGTCTAATGGCTTCACACAAATAAAAATTATATCAGAATGTTTGACTACTTCCTCCGCTGAACTCACGTTATTTATTTCTGGATATATAGCTTTTATCGCCTTAACTTTACCCTGAGTTCGATTTGTCATATAAATAGAAGAGGGTCTAATCGAACCTGATTCAATAAACGATTCAATTAAAATTCTTCCCATGTTCCCTGTTCCAACAAAACCTACATTCAAAGTATATCCCCTCCTTAGAATGCATATCTCTCTTACACCATATGTTTTTAGTTAGATATTTATGAGTATGAAAGATATAACCTTATTATTATTGTATTTTATTGAATGTATAAATTTTACAAGGAGGTCCAGTATTATGGATTTTATAAGGAAGTATAAATTATGGATAGTAGCGTCGTCTATTCTAATCGTATTTATAGGTTTTTATTATTATGTCATGAGAGATTCCTCATCTACTGAAATAGGTAATCCCCAAGTTGTCGAGAATCCTTTTAACCTGTCGGAAAATACTCAGACTCAGGAAACCGAAGGCAATGTAGAGGAAGGTGAGCTTATTGTTGATATAAAGGGTGCTATCAAGCAGCCTGGTGTCTATGAGTTGCAGATTGGGGAAAGAGTCCATCACCTCATTGAAGAGGCAGGTGGACTTACTAGGGACGCAGATGAATTAGCAATTAATTTAGCAGCTCCTTTGCAAGACGGAATGGTTTTGTATATTCCTAAAGAAGGAGAAGTAATCAATAACCCATTTATGACACCTAACTCACTAGAGGAAAGCAAGAGCAATGACAAAATTAATATAAATAAAGCTTCGAGTGAAGAGCTCCAAATGTTGACAGGAATTGGTGTTTCAAAGGCGGAAGCTATTATTCAATATAGAGAGGAAAGTGGTTATTTTAACTCCCCAGAAGACCTCCTTAACGTATCAGGTATTGGAGAAAAGTCGCTGGAGAAAATAAAAGAAGAAATTACCACAAAATAATCTTTTCTAAATGAAATAAACAGGTTTCTTAGATCTTAATGTGGAAATGGCAAGGCGGTGAGTGATTGAATATAGGACAATCATGTAAAATTGGTAGCTAATCCTTTTGAAAATGCATAAATAATCAATTGACGTCTATTACGATTTCTCGATAAACTAGGGTAAGAAAATTGTCGAGTGGAGGAGTTTTTGTGAGTCGAATTTCCTGGAACCAATATTTTATGTCACAAAGTCATTTATTGTCTTTAAGAAGCACGTGTACAAGGCTAGAAGTTGGAGCAACAATTGTTCGAGATAAACGAATGATAGCTGGTGGTTATAATGGCTCGATAGCAGGAGGAGTTCATTGCTCTGATGAGGGTTGTTATGTCATAGATAATCATTGTGTGAGAACGATCCATGCTGAAATGAATGCTTTACTACAATGCGCAAAATTTGGGGTGCCGACTGAAGGTGCAGAAATTTATGTGACGCACTTTCCATGCCTACAATGTTGTAAGGCGCTTATTCAAAGTGGGATAAGAGCAGTTTATTATGCAGTTGAATATAAAAATCATCCATATGCAATCGAACTTTTTAAACAAGCTAATGTGAAAGTGGAACATGTTCCGCTAGAAAAACGCATGGATAAAAAAGATCAGGAGAAACAGGAATTCATCTCTAATTTACTTGAAAAGCTTGCCAACACATCATTGAGTGATAAAGAAATAAAACAATTATATAAAAAGTCAGAATCACTCCTATAAATTGCCTTCAATTCTTGGTTAGATTAATGGATGGCTAAAGTTGTTTTGTTATTGATCTCCCGTATTAGCCTACTGTAACAAAACAAGTCAAATACGGGAGTCATATGAATTAAGCGAAAAATGAAAATGTTTGAGGTGAATAATTTTTTGAAGGGAAAGCTATTATTCTTAGCTGTTTCTGCATGTATATCAATCATGATGTGTCGGTTTCATTTTAATCCGTTCTTTGTAGTAGTAACATGTTCGTTTTTCATTTTCCTTCTTGCGAAAAAGAGAAAGCTACTTTTTCTCCTATGTCTGGTAACGAGTGCATTATTTAGTTGGATGTATATATCTATTGAAAACAGTAATGAAACTACCTTAAAAGAAGGAAATCTTATTACAAGTGGATATTTATCATCTATTCCTACTATTAATGGAAATCAATTTCGTGCCAATATTAAGATTAATAATGGTGAAAAACTAAGTAGCTATTATACAATTAAGACAAAAAGGGAGAAAGAGGCGCTAGCAAATTTAAAACCAGGTGATGTTTGTGGATTCGCTGGTGATTTAGTCCTGCCGAAATCACCAACGATGCCGAATGCCTTTAATTATAAACAGTACCTTCATGATCATTATATTCATTGGCAATTTCAACTCAATGAAGTTGGTGATTGTAAAAAAAACAAAAATGACTTGCTATTGTTTCTATTAAAAATCAGACAAAAGGGGTTAGATTTCATTAAGGATAATTTTCCAATAAGCTCGGTTGGGATCGTTCAGGCTCTACTATTTGGAGAAAGAAATATGTTAGATACAGATGTTGAACTTGCTTACCAACAGCTTGGAATTGTCCACTTACTTGCAATATCTGGTTTACATGTTGGTTTGTTAGTAAGTGGGATTTATACATTATTAATATATTCAGGATTGACTCATGAAAAGACAAGAATTATTCTAATTATCCTATTGCCAATGTATATAGTTGTTACTGGTGCGGCACCCTCAGTTATTCGAGCTTCATTTATGGTCATTTTATACTTCATATTAAAGCTAGCAAAAAAGAAAGTAGTTGCAGTAGATGTGATTAGCTTTACTTTCCTAGTCCTTCTTATGATAAATCCTTATTATTTGTTTCAAATTGGATTTCAACTTTCTTATGTCGTCAGCTTTGGTTTGCTTCTATCCTTTGGGATCATAGAAAAACTGACGAGTTGGATTGCGAAATTAGCCGTTGTTTCTGTTGTTGCACAGCTTCTCTCATTACCACTTTTGATCTATCATTTCTACGAAATATCAATTATAAGTGTACCGATGAATATGCTGTTTGTCCCACTTTATTCTTTTGTGGTTTTGCCCTTAGCGATAGTCTCCTCCTTCATGACAATGATCTCATCAACAATCGGAGCTCATGTCATCACTGTATTTAGTCATTTCCTGCAACAAACTCATCAACTTGTCTTATTTGCCTCTACCTTGCCATACACAACCTACACTGCTGGAAAACCACCACTCTTTGTCATCGCTTGTTTAGTCAGTTTTACATTCAATTTATTTCTACGGTCTGAGCAGACTATTAATCTGAAATTGCTTTGTCGACCAGCGGTTTATGTATTACTTATCTTACTCATTCCAATGGTAATTCCATATGTAAATCCTAATGGAAAGGTGTTGTTCATCGATGTTGGCCAAGGTGACAGTATATTTATTCAACGACCATTTAATAAGGGTAACTATCTAATTGATACTGGTGGGAGAATATCTTTTCCAAAAGAGGATTGGGAAGAGTCTAGTCAACCCTTTTCTATTGCAAGCGATGTTACTATTCCATATTTAAAGTCACTCGGTATAACTGAGTTAGATGCTTTATTTTTAACTCACGGAGATTTGGATCATATAGGTGAGACCCAGCCATTAATTGATGAAATAAAGGTACAGGAGTTAATTATTCCAGAAGATTTTGTTCGTGGAGAATTAGAACAACAAACCCTTAGCTACGCAATGAGTAAAATGATTGATATAAAAACGGTTAAAGCTGGAGACCAACTTTGGTTTAATGATTTTACATTTTATGTCGTTGCTCCAAGTATACGAACAGCCAGTAAGAATGATGATTCTT
Source organism: Metabacillus sp. GQ13 (assembly GCF_059758525.1). NCBI lineage: Bacteria > Bacillati > Bacillota > Bacilli > Caryophanales > Bacillaceae > Metabacillus > Metabacillus sp. GQ13. Next base: position 40,983 of record NZ_JCAXET010000003.1, on the reverse strand, counting down.
TGGTGTTATGGTTTGAGGTAGGAGGGCTAAAATGGTTACTTACAGGAGATGGTGAAATGGATGGTGAAGCGCGGATAATAAACCTTTATCCATCTTTAAGGGCAGACGTATTAAAGCTAGGACATCATGGGAGTAGAACATCTTCATCTGAAAACTTTTTAGAACAAATACAGCCGTCGATCGCAGTCGTTTCGGTTGGGCATAACAATCGCTATCAACATCCACACACTGAAGTTCTAGAGAGGATGTCTATCCAACAAATTCCTTTGTTAAGAACAGATACAGATGGTGCAATTATGTATCAATTTAAAGGAAATACTGGAACCTTTTCTACCTATCCCCCATATATTAAAGTAAAATAACCCCACGAAAAAGAGACTACTATTACGCAGTCTCTTTATAGGGATACACAATAATTTTAAGATGCAATTAATTTAATAACAGTTGCAATAATAAATATTATCGCAAAAAAGCCAAATGAAGCAACAAAACCTACTCCAGAATCTACTGCGTCATTACGTTTACTTTGGACACTCTTTTCAAATTCGTTCACTGTTACCCCTCCTATTTCATACTTAGTATAAGCGATTAGAAAAAAAAAATCTATATCATGATGTTATGTTCTAATTAACCGATTATCTTATTACCATGTTTGTTAGTATGTACAATAAATATTCAGATTAACATTGGCTAAACTAACAGTAAGTTGAACATGTATCAGACTTTATTAACCATGTGGTATCGTTTCGCTTTAGGTTCCCTAGGCCCTATATCGAAGCGTTCATATAGATGGAGGGAATTGAATGCTTAATATGCATGCAGTTCCCTTTTTAATTGTACCAGAACTTATATATTTTTACTTAGATTGTAGTTCAGTTCCTACGGCATGTAAAGATAACATTCCATCTAGCAATTATCTCATCGAATACTTTCGCTTTTCGTATTTCCTTTAAACATTGCGGAGTGCTCCAATTCATACATCGCTGAACGAAGACACTTACGCTTTTCTTGTTGTCTAGCTCCAGTGCCTAGCCCCTCGAGTCATAAGTCACTGATGAATTGGAGGGAAGGACACCTTCATTTCACCAGCGTCTTATGCTTGTCGGGTCTGAACGAGGCACTTGCGCTTTTCTTGTTGTCTAGCTCCAGTGCCTAGCCCCTCGAGTCATAAGCCACTGATGAATTGAAGGGAAGGACACCTTCATTTCACCAGCGTCTTATGCTTGTCGGGTCTGAACGAGGCACTTGCGCTTTTCTTACTTGCCAAACGATTGTTTTCACTTTACGATTAACGTAGGGAAATGAATGATTGGAGAACTTAAACTTATGATTTTTAATGCTTGGAAAGATATTAAGAAGAAAAAATTAACATCTACTTATTTATTACTCGGAAAAGAGTCATATTTAATGCAAGAAACAGTGCAATTGCTAGTAGATGCGACTTTATTAGAAGAAGAAAAAGATTTTAACCTTTCTGTATATGACATGGAAGAAACGCCGGTTGAAACAGCTATCGAGGATGCAGAAACACTTCCATTTATGGGGGAAAAACGGGTTGTTATTATAAAGAATCCTTCCTTTTTAACAGCTGAAAAGAAAAAGGATAAAGTAGAACATGGAATAGGAAAGCTTGAGGAGTATATGAATTCTCCTGCTCCTTATACGGTCTTAATCTTTCTAGCCCCTTATGAAAAACTAGATGAGCGGAAAAAAATCACTAAATTGATCAAAAAGCAGGCTTCGGTTATTGAGATGAAAGCATTATCAGACCAAGAATCAATTAATTGGATCACGACCATTGCTGAGCAAGAGAATGTGTATATAACAAAAGAAGCTATTAACGAATTAATGGTTTTAACAGCCAATGATTTAATGATTATGCACCAAGAGTTAAAAAAACTTAGTACATATGTAGGTGATGGGGGATCAATCACACCTGATGACGTTAGACTTCTTGTGGCAAGGTCATTAGAACAAAATATTTTTGAACTTATTGATCATGTCATTCATCGTAGAAGTAAAGAAGCTTTACAAATATTTTATGATTTATTAAAAAATAATGAAGAACCAATTAAAATCCTTTCATTACTAGTAACTCAATTCAGGCTGATTTTGCATGTTAAGGAGCTGTCGAATACTGGTTATGGACAGCAGCAAATTGCTAATACTGTTAAAGTACATCCATTTCGAGTTAAATTAGCGATGCAGCAGGCAGGACTCTTTCATGCGGAGGAATTAGCAAGTCTCTTAATGGGATTAGCTGAGGCGGATTATGAAATGAAGACTGGGAAAAAGGATAAACAATTAATATTAGAGTTATTTTTATTGAAGTTATTTGAAAAATAATCAACTTTTATTGAGTGATTTGAAAATTGTCTCATGACCAGTCCATTAGTAAGATTTTTAGAGCAGGACAAAATAAAAAAACGATCCTTTATGGGATCGTTTTTTATTATTATGCAGATAATCCGTTAATACTTTTAGCTAGACGAGATTTGTAACGAGCAGCAGTGTTCTTATGAACTAAACCGCTTTGTGCAGCTTTATCAATTTTCTTGCTAGCGTCAACAAGTGCAACTTTTGCATTGTCAGCATCGTTAGTTAAAACTAATGCATCTACTTTTTTGATTGCAGAACGCATAGCTGATTTAATAGCAGAGTTATGTGCATTACGCTCATTGTTAGTTTTTACACGTTTAATGGCAGATTTAATATTTGGCATATCTTTCACCTCCTAAGAAGTAAATCGAGATCTATTTCACTCGATAATTCCTTTACATGAACAAAAGATATTCTATCAAACGAGACCCCATATTGCAATACTAATGTAAAGGAAATTACATTGATACATGTAAATATTTCAAATAAGTTATTAAGTATTTGGTCTTATAAGTAAAAAATTCAACGTGTGAAAACGTGAAGGTTCTACAACGAAGAGGACAAAAAAGATAAATGTGAAGAAAAAAATTAATCTTTTAATTCTAATGTTTTCATGTATTATCATTACTTATTTTTCGCTTGTGTGCAACTTAGAGAATGTTTCCTTTTATAAATGGCTAACATAGATAGTAGGAACGATTTGGGAGGTATTATTATGGAAAAATCATTAGACTTAAGTAAATATTCCGTTCGAACCGATTTAGCTATTGAAGCAAGAGAGATGGTTCTTGAACAAACAGAGCAACCAGAAGCCAAAGATAATACAAGTAATATAGCAGGTGTGATAATAAAAGAATGGGAAGAAGATGGAATCAATATCTCCTCTTTAGAGATAAAGGAGGAAGGTGCAGAGGTTGTCGGGAAAAAGCCTGGTAGGTATTTAACTCTTGAAACACAAGGAATACGCCAAAAGGATTCTGAACTTCAAGAAAAAGTTGTAACTGTTTTTGCAAAACAATTTAATCAGTTTTTATTAGACTTAAAAATAAGTAAAGAAGCAAGTTGTTTAGTTGTTGGATTAGGAAACTGGAATGTTACACCAGACGCTTTGGGCCCACTTGCGGTTGAGAACTTATTAATTACTAGACATTTATTTGAGCTTCAACCTGAAAATGTTCAGGAAGGTTTCCGACCAGTTAGTGCGATTTCTCCTGGGGTAATGGGTTTAACAGGGATTGAAACTAGTGATGTTATTTCAGGAGTTATTGAACAGTCAAAGCCTGATTTTGTCATTGCTATTGATGCATTAGCAGCTCGTTCAATTGAGCGTGTTAATACAACAATACAAATATCGGATTCTGGGATTCATCCAGGATCTGGAGTAGGTAATAAAAGAAAGGCATTAAGCCAAGAAACGTTTGGGATTCCAGTTATTGCAATTGGCATTCCTACAGTTGTTGATGCCGTTTCAATTACAAGTGATACAGTTGATTTTATTTTAAAGCATTTTGGTAGAGAAATAAAAGAAGGCGACAAGCCATCTAGGTCACTTACTCCAGCAGGAATGACCTTTGGTGAAAAACGAGTTTTATCAGATGAAGACATGCCTAGTATGGAACAACGCAAACAATTTCTTGGAATTGTCGGTGGTTTAGAAGACGATGAGAAGCGCAAGTTGATTCATGAGGTATTGTCACCGCTCGGTCATAATTTAATGGTTACTCCAAAAGAGGTAGATTTATTTATAGATGATATGGCAAATGTAATAGCGAGTGGCTTGAACACTGCTCTTCATAAGCAAGTGGATCAAGGTAACTCTGGAGCATATACACACTAAATTATGTCTAGATCTTTAATCGCTCTCTAAGTTAAGTAGAGTGTTCTACTTCCTTATGCTGGTTCATACAAATTAGTAGACAAGCATAAGGAGGATTATTGTTCATGAAGCGTGCTCACTCTAGTCGCAATATGATCGTAACTTTAAATGGGACAAGCATAAAAAAAGGAATCGTTATCAGCTTCATTATTCTTTTCATGACGTTTTTGCTGTCGGGTATTTTAACGTCACTTAAACCGGAATATCGTTTTACATCTTCTTCTATTAATGACCTGACGAAAAATATAGATAGTGAAGCTTTCCTGCAATTATTAGGAGCGGAAAATCGATTTTTTATATCTGCCTTACCTGATCAAACTGAGCCAATAAAACTATCTTCAATTATGTTCAAAGTCATGACAAGTATCAATCCAGATGATCCGAGAAGTCTTCTCGGACGCGAATTACCCGGCTTTTCACTTTATGACAGTGAAATTGTTGTTGCCGGAAGTGGGACAAACTATACAAATATGCCATATGAATCACCACCTCCTACTGAAGTTTTAGAGCAAGAAAGAGAAGCTTCTATTGATAAAAATGAAGTGGTAAATCCTAATAATGAAGAACCAAAAGCACCGCCTACATTAACAACTGGTGATAAGAAGGTAGTTTATATTTACAACACACATAATACCGAATCTTATCTGCCTCTCCTGGAAGGAGAGAGTGATCCAAATCGAGCTATTCATTCAAAAGCAAATGTAACGATTGTCAGTGAGTTGCTTGGTAAAGCTTTAGAAAAAGAGGGAATCGGCAATCATATCGAAACAACAGATGTTCAAGCAAATTTGAAACAAAAGGGTTGGAATTATGCAAAGTCATATACTGCTTCACGTCCAATCGTAGAAAGTGCGATGGCAAATAATCGAAACCTTAACTATATGATTGATATCCATCGTGATTCACAAAGAAAGGATATCACCACAATTAAAATCAACGAAAAATCATATGCTAAGATTGCTTTTGTAATCGGTGGCGATAATCCAACTTCTGATAAAAATGAAAAATTAGCTAGTGATTTACATAGCTTATTACAAAAAAAATATCCAGGTCTAAGTCGAGGGGTTTTTGAACAAGGTGGAAAAGGCAATAACGGAGTTTATAATCAAGACTTATCGACTAACGCTATGCTATTAGAGTTTGGTGGTGTGGATAATAATTTAGAGGAACTCCAAAATACAGTAGCAGCGGTTTCTGATGTTTTTAGTGAGTATTATTGGCAAGCTGAGAAGGTTAATGGCAATGCTACTGAGGAAAAACAGTAATCAAATTGCGAGGGAAATAAGATGATAAAATTTATGCTTAAATGTTTTTTTCTATGCTCGGTTCTTTTGTTTGGAGTCCTAATCGGGATGCAACAGGCAAACCAAGGGATGATAAAAATGAAAGGCTATAATGATCCGGAACTTCAAGGTGCTTTTCAAGTTGAAAGTGAATCAAGAGGTGACGTTGAGGCTTCAATTCTTGGTAACAAAGTGACTAGCCAAGATCTCCAAGAAAAACAGGAGCAATTAGAAAAAATAGAAGCATTTAATATTTTCTCTCAAATGGGTAAACAGTTTGCAGCTGTTGTTAGTAGTGGGGTTTCAGCGCTTGTCAATACATTTGCAGAATGGGTTAATGGTTTACTAAAGTAAAATAAAAGCTGATAGAAGAGGTATCTTTCTGATTGTGAATCAAGAAGATACTCCTTTTCTATCAGTTTTTATTTTGGAATGACTGTTTTTAGTTTAATTAGACTGTAATATAAATAGCAACTAGCATTGAATGTTGAAATATCAATTGATATAATGAGAAATAGTGTATTTGTAAGCTATGTAGGAGTGAAAACATAAAATGAATAGAGAAGAAAAATTAATAAGACAGTCGAGAATCCGAAATTTCTCGATTATAGCCCATATTGATCATGGAAAATCCACGTTAGCGGATCGTATCCTAGAGAAAACTTCTGCATTAACTCAACGTGAAATGAAGAATCAGTTATTAGATTCAATGGATTTAGAAAGAGAACGAGGTATTACAATTAAACTTAATGCCGTTCAATTAAAATATCGAGCGAAAGATGGAGAAGACTATACATTTCATTTAATTGATACTCCAGGGCATGTTGACTTTACGTATGAGGTTTCTCGGAGTCTTGCAGCTTGTGAAGGTGCTGTCTTGGTTGTTGATGCTGCCCAAGGCATCGAAGCACAAACACTTGCAAATGTGTACCTAGCTCTAGATAATGATCTTGAGATTTTACCAGTAATTAATAAGATTGATTTACCAAGTGCAGACCCAGAACGTGTGCGAAACGAAATAGAAGACGTGATTGGTCTTGATGCTACTGATGCGGTATTAGCTTCAGCTAAAGCCGGAATTGGAATTGAAGATATCCTTGAGCAAATTGTTGAGAAGGTTCCTGCCCCAGCAGGAGATCCAGAAGGTCCATTAAAAGCTCTTATTTTTGATTCTCTATATGATCCTTATCGCGGAGTTGTTGCTTATATTCGAGTTGTTGAAGGTTCACTTAAAGTAGGTCAGAAAATTAAAATGATGGCAACAGGAAAAGAATTTGAGGTTCTTGAATTGGGTGTATTTACTCCAAAGCCTGCCCAACTTAAGGAGTTAAATGTAGGTGATGTTGGTTTCTTATCAGCTGCAATTAAAAATGTTGGTGATACTCAGGTTGGTGATACAATTACTGATGTTAAGAATGGAGCAACCGAAGCACTTCCTGGCTATCGCAAACTTAATCCAATGGTTTTCTGTGGTCTTTATCCGATCGATACAGCTAAATACAATGATCTACGTGATGCATTAGAAAAACTAGAGCTAAACGATGCTTCACTTCAATTTGAACCTGAAACATCTCAAGCATTAGGGTTTGGCTTCAGATGTGGATTTTTAGGGTTACTACACATGGAAATCATTCAGGAGCGAATTGAACGTGAATTTAATATTGACTTAATTACGACAGCACCTAGTGTTATTTACAATGTTCATTTAACAGATGGAGAAACTCTAAGTGTAGACAACCCATCAAACATGCCTGATCCACAAAAAATTGACCGTGTCGAAGAGCCTTATGTTAAAGCATCTATAATGGTCCCAAATGAATATGTGGGTGCTGTAATGGAACTTTGTCAGAAAAAACGCGGTAATTTTATTGATATGCAATACTTGGACGATATACGGGTGAATATAAACTATGAAATCCCATTATCAGAAATAGTCTATGATTTCTTTGATCAATTAAAATCAAATACAAAAGGTTATGCATCATTTGATTATGAATTGATTGGTTATAAAGTATCTACATTAGTAAAAATGGATATTTTACTAAACGTTGAAAAAATTGATGCCCTTTCATTTATTGTTCATCGTGATACTGCATACGATAGGGGTAAGATCATTGTTGAAAAACTAAAAGAACTTATTCCACGCCAGCAATTTGAAGTGCCGATTCAAGCAGCAATTGGTCAAAAGATTGTTGCAAGATCGACCATTAAAGCAATGCGTAAAAATGTACTTGCAAAATGTTATGGTGGGGATATCTCACGTAAACGTAAGTTACTAGAAAAACAAAAAGAGGGTAAAAAGCGAATGAAAATGGTTGGTTCTGTGGAAGTGCCACAAGAAGCTTTCATGGCAGTATTAAGAATGGATGATAATTAAATTTTTCAAAGTCCATATACCATGTTAGACTATTCGTACCATCTGTATAAACCTTATGGAATGAATTTTGATGCCGCAGCGATGTCTGCGGCTTCTTAAATAGAAGGTGAAAAATATGATTCAATCTGCATATATCCACATCCCGTTTTGCCATCATATATGTCATTATTGTGATTTCAATAAAGTTTATTTAAAGCAGCAACCAGTCGACCAGTATATTGAGATGCTCATTAAAGAAATGAATGTTGCTGTATCTCATCATAAAAATGATCCTTTAAAAACAATTTTTATTGGTGGTGGCACTCCAACTGCCCTATCAGCAAAGCAACTTGATCGTTTACTTGAAGGGATAACAACAGAATTATTGCAAAGAAATGAACTTGTCGAGTTTGCAGTCGAAGCAAATCCAGGAGAATTGACATTGGAAAAGCTGAACGTTTTAAAAAACGCTGGTGTCAATCGCTTAAGTATTGGAGTTCAAAGCTTTAATGATGAATTATTACAAAAAATTGGAAGAGTTCATCGTAAGGATGATGTGTTCCGTACAATTCAACAAGCGGAGCATGTTGGATTTGATAATCTAAGTATCGATCTAATGTATGGATTACCGGGTCAGACTGTAGAGGACTTTCAAGAATCATTATCGGTTGCCTTTTCGCTTAATATGAAACATTTTTCCGCTTATTCATTAATTGTAGAACCTAAAACTGTATTCTATAATTTGATGCAGAAAGGAAAATTATCTTTGCCTCCACAGGAACTGGAAGCAAAAATGTATGAACTTTCGATGGAGCAAATGGAAAAACATGGGTTCAAACAATATGAAATAAGTAATTATGCAATACCAGGATATGAGAGTGAACATAATTTGACCTATTGGAACAACGATTATTATTATGGATTTGGCGCCGGTGCACATGGGTATATTAATAATGTCAGAACATCTAATGTCGGTCCAATCAAAAAATATATCGAACAAATAGTGAAAACGGGCGAAGCATTCCTTAGCCAGAATGAAGTTAGCAAAGCAGAGAAGATGGAAGAGGAAATGTTCCTAGGTCTCCGAAAAACCGTTGGTATAAGTAAACAAACCTTTTTTGAAAAGTTTAACATTCAATTGGATGAAGTATACACTAAACAACTTGATAAGCTAACACAACAGAATTTAATTATAAATGACAAACAGGCAATAAAACTTACTCACAAAGGCAAGCTATTAGGAAATGAAGTCTTTCAAGAATTTATTGGTATCGACGATTAAATGTAATAAATTCTACAATTATGATAGCATAGGATAGCAAAAGAAATGCTATATTCAGTAATGTTACACGACAAGAAACAGACGTTTCTTAATATCAATTGTTCCCTGTAGGACTTTGAAATTTGAAAGAAATCATATCTTCCGTCTTTTTGTGAAATTTATTAATTGACAATTTATTTTGGTTTTGATAACTTTTTATATATATTTAGCACTCGCATTCTTAGAGTGCTAACAGAGGTGATAATAGTTGCTTACAGATCGCCAATTGTTAATTCTACAAGTAATTATTGATGATTTTATTCATTCAGCTCAGCCTGTAGGTTCGCGAACGTTAGCGAAGAAGGGTGAAATAACGTTTAGCTCTGCAACGATTAGGAATGATATGGCAGATTTAGAGGATCTTGGATTTATCGAGAAAACACATAGTTCTTCTGGTCGTGTACCATCTGAAAAGGGTTATCGTTATTATGTCGATCATCTTCTTTCTCCACAACGTTTGACAAAAACAGAAGTTAGTCAAATTAAATCGATTTATGCTGAAAAGATATTTGAATTAGAGAAGGTGGTTCAAAAGTCAGCGCAAATCTTGTCAGAATTAACGAATTACACGTCAATTGTACTAGGCCCAAAAGTCAATGAAAATCGTTTAAAAAGAATTCAAATTGTACCGATCAATCATGAATCAGCGGTTGCGATCATTGTTACAAATACTGGGCATGTAGAAAACCGTATCATCACCTTTCCTGGTTCACTTGATCCTGGTGATATAGAAAAAATGGTGAATATCCTGAATGAAAGATTAGCTGGAGTGCCATTAGTTGATTTGCAAGATAAAATTTTTAAAGAAGTTGTTACCGTTCTTAAGGATCATATACAAAATTATGATTTGTTACTAAAAATCATGGCAGGAACGCTGAAACTCAATGCAAATGAAAAAATCTATTTTGGCGGTAAAACAAATATGTTAAGCCAACCAGAGTTTACTGACCTTGGTAGAATTCGATCATTGTTAACAATGATCGACCAAGAAAAAGAGTTATATGGTTTATTACAAACAAATCATCAAGGTATTAGTATTAAGATTGGTAAAGAAAATGATAATATAGCAATGGAGAACTGCAGTTTAATAACAGCTACTTATTCATTAGGAGATAATCAACTAGGTACTATTGCTGTATTAGGTCCTACTAGAATGGAATATTCACGCGTTATTAGCTTGTTAACACGAATGACCCATGATTTGTCCAAATCACTTACTGATTTGTATCATGGATCTTAAGCTTGGTTATATTGAATAACGGGCTGGATTATCAAATTCACCTAGGGAAAACCTAGATAGTATTTGCTGATCCTAACCAAATTTTTATTGAGTGTTGCTTGCTTTTAAATTTAGTGTGATTAGACCATACGAAGTAGTATATAAGAAATTACCTTTAAGGAGGTGAAACATTGTGTCAAACGAAAAAAACATTGCGGAACAAGAAGAAGCAGTAGATACACTTCAAAAGGATCGTACTGAAGCAGACGTCGAGGTAGTAGATGTTGAGGACGTTATAGTTGAAGAAGTTCCTGAAGAGATCGATGAGTCTGAGCTAAAAATTGCCGAATTGCAAGCGAAGTTAGACGAATCAGAGAATAAAATGCTTCGTGCTCAAGCTGATTTCGACAATTTCAGAAGACGTAGTCGTCTAGACCAAGAAGCTGCTCAAAAATATCGTGCTCAAAGCTTAGTATCTGAAATCATACCAGCTCTTGATAATTTTGAAAGAGCGTTACAAATAGAAGCTGATAACGATCAAACAAAATCTTTGCTCCAAGGTATGAACATGGTCTATAACCAAATAGTTCAGGCATTACAAAGTGAAGGTGTAGAAACAATCAAATCAGTAGGTCAACAGTTTGATCCACATCTACATCAAGCAGTTATGCAAGTAGAGGATGAAAACTTCGAACCTAATACTGTTGTTGAAGAGCTTCAAAAAGGTTATATATTAAAGGATCGAGTTATTCGACCTGCAATGGTAAAAGTGAATCAATAAAAATACATAATAGGAGGTTCTAAATTATGAGTAAAATTATCGGTATCGACCTTGGTACAACAAACTCATGTGTCGCAGTTCTAGAAGGCGGAGAACCAAAAGTGATCCCAAACCCTGAAGGTAATCGTACAACTCCTTCAGTAGTGTCTTTCAAAAATGGCGAACGTCAAGTTGGTGAGGTTGCAAAGCGTCAAGCAATTACAAACCCAAATACAATTATTTCTATTAAACGTCACATGGGTACAGATTATAAAGTTGAAGCAGAAGGTAAGAATTATACACCTCAAGAACTTTCAGCAATTATTCTTCAACACTTAAAATCTTACGCTGAAGAATATTTAGGAGAGCCAGTAACGAAAGCTGTAATCACAGTACCAGCTTACTTTAATGATGCTGAACGTCAAGCAACAAAAGACGCTGGAAAGATTGCTGGATTGGAAGTTGAACGTATAATCAATGAACCTACTGCTGCTGCATTGGCCTATGGTTTAGATAAAACGGATGAAGACCAAACAATCCTTGTCTATGACTTAGGTGGCGGTACGTTTGACGTATCAGTATTAGAACTTGGTGATGGTGTGTTTGAAGTACGTTCAACTGCTGGTGACAACCGTCTAGGTGGAGATGACTTTGACCAATTGGTTATCGATTACTTAGTTGCCGAATTTAAAAAGGATAACGGCATTGATCTATCTAAGGATAAAATGGCGTTACAACGGTTGAAAGATGCTGCTGAAAAGGCGAAAAAGGATCTTTCAGGCGTAAGTTCTTCACAAGTATCTTTACCATTTATCACTGCTGGGGAAGCAGGTCCACTTCACTTAGAAGTAAATCTAACTCGTGCTAAATTTGATGAACTAACTTCTGATTTAGTTGAGAGAACAATGGGTCCTGTACGTCAAGCACTTAGCGATGCTGATCTTACAGCTAGTGAAATTGATAAAGTTATCCTTGTTGGTGGTTCAACACGTATTCCTGCAGTACAGGAAGCAATCAAAAAGACTTTAGGCAAAGAACCTCATAAAGGAGTAAATCCAGATGAAGTTGTTGCTCTAGGTGCATGTATTCAAGGTGGAGTGATCACTGGAGATGTTAAAGATGTTGTGCTTCTTGATGTTACCCCACTATCATTAGGGATTGAAACTATGGGTGGAGTATTTACGAAGTTAATCGATCGTAATACAACGATCCCAACAAGTAAATCACAAGTATTCTCAACAGCAGCTGATAGCCAAACGGCAGTTGATATTCATGTTCTACAAGGTGAACGTCAAATGGCAGCCGACAATAAAACATTAGGTCGCTTCCAATTAACGGACATCCCACCTGCACCACGTGGTGTACCACAAATTGAAGTATCGTTTGATATAGATAAGAATGGTATTGTAAACGTACGTGCTAAAGACATGGGAACAAATAAAGAACAAACAATCACAATTAAATCTTCTACTGGCTTATCAGATGATGAGGTCGAACGTATGGTTAAAGAAGCAGAAGAGAATGCTGATGCTGATACTAAGCGTAAAGAAGAAGTTGAGCTTAGAAATGAAGCCGATCAATTAGTGTTTACAACTGATAAAACATTAAAAGATCTTGAAGGCAAGGTTGATGAAGCGGAGGTTGCGAAAGCTACTGAAGCGAAAGAAGCATTAGTTGCTGCTATTGAGAAAAATGATCTTGAAGAAATTAAAACGAAAAAAGACGAGCTACAAAATATTGTTCAAGAGCTTTCTGTCAAGCTTTACGAGGAAGCTGCTAAACAAGCACAAGCTCAGCAAGGCGGAGAAGCTGCTAGTGGTCAAGAAGATGACGTAGTGGATGCTGATTTTGAAGAAGTTAAAGACGAAGATAAAAAATAATCATTAAGATGAAAAGTCAAAGTCAGGCGTGCCTTGACTTTGACTTTTTTTGGTGGGATGACATTATCCCATAAAAAACTATCTACTAGGGTTATAACTTGTGACTAAGCAATCAGCACAAACTATTTGTTGCTTTTCCTCTCTTTTGAGTGATACAATTTACCTTATGTGAGAAAATCGGGAGTGAGAAATTATGAGCAAGCGTGATTACTATGAAGTACTTGGATTAAGTAATAGCGCGACTAAGGAAGAGATAAAAAAAGCATATCGAAAGCTATCAAAACAGTATCATCCTGATATTAATAAAGAGGCAGATGCTTCTGATAAATTTAAGGAAGTAAAAGAAGCCTATGAGACGTTAAGTGATGATCAACAGAAATCACATTACGATCAATTTGGACATACAGATCCAAATCAAGGCTTTGGCGGCGGTGCCGGCTTCGGTGGTGGTGATGGTTTTGGCTTTGAAGATATTTTTAGCTCAATCTTTGGTGGTGGAACGCGAAGACGAGATCCTAATGCGCCAAGACAAGGTGCGGATTTACAATATACGATGACGATTGAATTTGAAGAAGCTGTATTTGGCAAAGAAACAACGATTGAAATTCCAAGGGAAGAAACTTGTGAAACATGTAGTGGAACAGGTGCTCAAAAAGGTACGAAACCTGAAACATGTTCACACTGTGGCGGAAGTGGCCAATTAAATGTTGAACAAAATACGCCATTTGGTCGCATAGTTAACCGTCGTGTTTGTAATCATTGTGATGGAACAGGAAAAATGATTAAACATAAATGTGGAACATGTCGTGGAGCTGGAACAGTTAAAAAGCGTAAAAAAATCCAGGTTAAAATCCCAGCGGGTGTAGATGATGGTCAGCAATTACGTGTTTCTGGGCAGGGAGAACCAGGTGTAAATGGTGGACCAGCAGGAGACTTATATGTCGTATTCCATGTAAAAGAACATGAATTCTTTGAACGTGAAGGTGATGATGTTTATTGTGAAATGCCATTAACCTATGCCCAAGCCGCATTGGGAGACGAAATTGAAGTGCCAACACTACATGGTAAAGTGAAACTAAAAGTACCAGCCGGTACACAAACAGGCAAGAAGTTCCGCTTAACTGGTAAAGGTGTTCCTAATGTACGAGGATATGGTCAAGGTGACCAGTATGTCATTTTACGTTTATTGACACCAACTAACTTATCAGAAAAGCAAAAGGATATACTCCGTGAATTTGCAGAAATAAATGGATCAAAACCTGACGAGCATGAAGAGAGCTTTTTTGATAAAGTGAAACGAGCGTTCAAAGGAGAATAAACATGGATTGGAGTTGGTAGATATGAAGTGGTCTGAGTTCAGTATTCATACAACACAAGAAGCAGTTGAACCCATTTCTAACATTTTACATGAGGCTGGTGCTAGCGGTGTTGTCATTGAGGATATTGCTGATTTGGTAAAGGAACGGAGTACTTCACTCGGCGAAATCTACCAACTAGATCCAACCGATTATCCTGAAGAGGGTGTAGTAGTTAAAGCTTACCTACCAGTTAACAGTTTCTTAGGTGAAACAGTTGATGGCATCAAAGCGACAATTAATAATTTGCTCATTTATGATATTGATTTAGGGATAAATCAAGTCTCGATTAGTGAAGTGAACGAAGAAGAGTGGGCAACTGCTTGGAAAAAATATTATCATCCAGTTAAAATCTCAGAAAAGTTTACTATAGTACCTACTTGGGAAATATATAATCCTGTTAGTTCGGACGAACTAATTATCGAACTTGATCCAGGTATGGCTTTTGGAACAGGAACACATCCTACTACTGTATTATGTATTCAAGCATTAGAGCATACTGTACAAAACGGGGACATAGTTATCGATGTTGGTACCGGATCTGGGGTATTAAGTATTGCTGCTGGCTTACTTGGTGCAAAGAAAATCCAAGCGCTTGATTTGGATGAAGTTGCAGTAGAAAGTGCACGAATAAACTGTAAGTTAAATAAAGTTCAAGATGTTGTAACTGTTTCGCAAAACAACTTACTAGATGGTATAACCGGTCCAGTTGATTTAGTTGTTTCAAATATTTTAGCGGAAATTATTGTTCGATTTATAGATGAAGCATATCAGGTCTTGAAAAAAGATGGGACGTTTATAACCTCCGGAATCATTCAAAATAAAAAATCAGAAGTGAAGAATGCCCTCGTTAATGCTGGTTTTATTATTGAGGAAACAATGGTTATGGAGGATTGGGTTGCGTTTATTGCGAAGAAGAAATAGGTTACTCTAGGTCAAGGGGTCAGACCCCAAATGGATCTCAACGATTAAAAAGGTCAAGGTTTATATAGCAATTGAGAGTGAAATATAGTTTTTAGGTAAGGGGTCAGACCCCGAGTGAGGTGTCCACTTTGCAACGGTATTTTATAGATGAAGTAAAAGAAAATCTTTTAGAAAACGTACAGATTACTGGTGATGATGTTCATCATATTTCCCGTGTTTTACGGATGCAACCTGGTAATAGGATTATTTGCTGTACGAAGGATGGATTTGAAGCAACATGTGAGATTACTGAAATTACCAATGACCTGGTTAATTGTTTTATATTAGAATGGAAGATGGTAAATCATGAGCTTCCTGTAAAGGTTACTATTGCGAGCGGGTTGCCTAAAGGGGATAAGCTTGAGTGGATCATTCAAAAGGGCACCGAATTAGGTGCCTCTTCATTTATCCCTTTTAATGCTGCCCGTTCAATTGTGAAAATTGAACAAAAAAAGATTAGTAAGAAGCTTGAACGATGGAGTAAAATCGCAAAGGAAGCTTCCGAACAATCCTACCGAAATATTATACCAACAGTTACTGAGCCGTGCCGATTGGATGAGCTAGTAAATCAGGCAAATAGCTATGATGTAAAAATTGTAGCTTATGAAGAATCGGCAAAGCAAGGTGAAAAGAAGAATCTAGCAAAAGCTTTAGGAGAACTAAATGAAGGCGGGTCCTTATTTGCCGTATTTGGTCCTGAAGGTGGATTAACTGAGCAAGAAGTGGCAAAGCTCGAAGAAAGTGGTTTTCTAATCTGTAGTTTTGGTCCAAGAATATTAAGAACAGAGACAGCGCCTTTATATTTATTATCTGCTGTTTCCTATTATTTCGAATTATCGAGGTGATGAATAGTGCCAACAGTTGCATTTCATACATTAGGATGTAAAGTAAATCATTATGAAACAGAATCAATATGGCAGCTATTTAAAGATGCTGGCTATGAACGAACTGAATTTGAGCGAGTAGCTGATGTATATATTATTAATACATGTACAGTAACGAATACTGGTGATAAAAAAAGTCGTCAAGTTATTCGTCGAGCAATTCGTAAAAATCCGGATGGTGTCATTTGTGTTACAGGTTGTTATGCTCAAACATCACCTGCAGAAATTATGGCAATTCCAGGAGTAGACATTGTCGTAGGTACTCAGGATCGAGTGAAAATGCTTGAATACATTGAGCAATTTAAAAACGAAAGACAACCAATTAATGGAGTAAGAAATATTATGAAAACCCGTGTTTATGAAGAACTTGATGTGCCTTCATTCACGGATCGTACAAGGGCCTCTTTGAAAATTCAGGAAGGCTGTAATAACTTTTGTACATTTTGTATCATACCTTGGGCACGTGGTTTAATGCGTTCTCGTGATCCAAAGGAAGTAGTTGCACAAGCACAGCAACTTGTTAACGCAGGTTATAAAGAAATTGTCCTTACTGGAATTCACACTGGTGGCTACGGTGAAGACCTAAAAGACTACAACTTAGCTATGCTTCTCCGTGACTTAGATGAACAAGTAGTAGGGTTAAAACGAATTCGGATTTCATCTATAGAAGCAAGCCAAATTTCTGATGAAGTCATTGAGGTCTTGAAAAATTCAGATAAAGTTGTACGACATCTCCACATTCCGTTACAATCTGGATCAGATACCGTTCTAAAACGGATGCGAAGAAAATATACTATGGAATTTTTTGCGGAGCGATTAAACCGTTTGAAAGAAGCTTTACCAGGTTTAGCGGTTACATCCGATGTAATTGTTGGTTTTCCTGGGGAAACAGAAGCAGAATTTTTAGAAACTTATAATTTCATACAAGCACATAAATTTTCAGAGTTACACGTTTTTCCTTATTCTAAACGAACAGGGACACCTGCTGCCCGTATGGATGATCAAGTTGATGAAGAAGTGAAAAACAACCGTGTCCATACCCTAATTGAATTATCAAATCAATTAGCTAAAGAATACGCGTCACATTTTGAAAATGAAGTGTTAGAAGTCATTCCTGAAGAACGTTATAAAGAGGATTCCAATGAAGATTTATATGTAGGCTATACTGATAATTATTTAAAAGTAGTATTACCTGCAACTGAATTCATGGTTGGGAAAATTGTAAAAGTAAAAATAGTTAAATCAGGCTACCCATACAACGAAGGTCAATTTGTCAGAGTTATCGATGAACCTGTGGAAATTGAAACAGTTCGTTTGAGTTCATAAATTATTTTGGAAGGATTGGCAATTATGCCAATCCTCTTTTTTATCGTTTGGGAAATTATAAAAGTCTTGTACAAAGGATATGCGCTCGACATCCAGCATCAGTTATACGATTTATGCAAGTACTAGAAAATCTACTAATAGTCTTTATCAAGGAAAGTAGGGCATATTAACATGAAAGGAGTATGAGATTAATATTGTTTTAAAAATTGTGTTATTTGGTTAAAAAGGTAATAGTGTATGCAAGTTAATTTTGGGCTAGTTTTTAAGATTTTTAAATGGTAAGATCTAAGAGGTCAGACAACTATAATTCAAAGGAGATATACATAATGTCAGATATAGCGAAATTGATTGATCATACAGCCTTAAAGGCAGATACAACAAGAGCTACCATCGAAACACTTTGTCAAGAAGCACGAGAATATCACTTTGCATCAGTGTGTGTAAATCCAACTTGGATTGAACTTTCGGCACAGCTTTTAAAAGGTGCTGACGTTAAAGTTTGTACGGTTATAGGGTTTCCCTTAGGCGCAAGCACTCCTGAAACAAAGGCATTTGAAACAAATGATGCGATTGAAAAGGGTGCAACTGAGGTTGATATGGTTATTAATATTGGTGCTTTAAAGGACAAAAATGATGAACTTATTAAAAGGGATATAAAATCAGTTGTTGATGCTGCTAAGGGTAAAGCATTAACAAAAGTCATTATTGAGACGAGTTTATTAACTGAAGAAGAAAAAATAAGAGCATGTAAACTAGCAGTTGAAGCAGGGTCAGATTTTGTCAAAACATCTACCGGTTTTTCAACAGGTGGTGCAACAGTTGAAGACATAGCTCTTATGAGGAAAACAGTAGGCCCTAACATTGGTGTAAAAGCATCTGGAGGAGTAAGAGATACTAAGGGTGCAGAATCACTCGTGAAAGCTGGTGCAACTAGAATTGGTGCAAGCTCTGGCGTATCAATTGTTAAAGGTGAAACATCAAATTCAGACTATTAAAGTGTAAAAGTTTAGTTGTCACATATGTCCAATCGATTATGATATACCTGCATAAAATAAATGAATAATTCTAACAATTGATAATACATGGATCTTTTTACTATATGAGTTGACCTGGTTTATTCATTATATTATAATTGCAAAGTACATGTTTTGTTTATAAGGCATGTTTTATTTAAAGATGTCGATTGGTTGTACTCGGAGGGAGGGAAAGAGAATGTCAAAAACGGTCGTTCGTAAAAACGAGTCGCTTGAAGATGCTCTTCGTCGTTTCAAACGTACTGTATCTAAAAGTGGTACAATACAAGAAGCTAGAAAGCGCGAATTCTATGAAAAGCCTAGCGTAAAGCGTAAGAAAAAGTCTGAAGCAGCTAGAAAGCGCAAATTCTAATAGAGGGTGTTCTTATGAGTCTTCTTGAAAAATTAAATCAAGATATAAAACAAGCGATGAAAAACAAAGAAAAAGACAAACTTACTGTCATTCGAATGGTCAAGGCTTCAATACAAAATGAAGTGATTAAACTTGGCAAAAACGAATTGTCTAAAGAAGAAGACTTGACAGTTCTATCTCGCGAATTAAAGCAACGAAAAGACTCCCTCCAGGAATTTAAAAATGCTGATCGTTTGGACTTAGTTGAAAAAACACAAGCCGAAATTGATGTATTAGTCGATTATATGCCTGAGCAGCTTTCCGAAGAAGAGGTTTCTGCAATTGTTAAACAAACAATTGCAGAAGTAAATGCCACTTCTAAAGAAGATATGGGGAAAGTAATGGGAGCACTTATGCCCAAACTAAAAGGAAAAGCAGACGGAAGTCTTGTTAATAAGCTTGTGAAACAACAGCTATCATAAATAGTAAGGCACCTTGACTAGTCAAGGTGTCTTTTTATTAATTTTTTTTCATACTATAATAGATATAGGCTACAAAACAATGAACAATGCAAAAAAACTTCTAAAAAATGAAACCTTTATTTAAGTTAACCGTATTAAGAAGTGTAGGAGTTAGAAGGGAGGGAAAAAAATGAGAAAACGCTTCTTTCAAATAATGATTGCTGTTGCTTTTATTATTGCTCTTTTTAATGGTTATAGTAATGGGCTTAAAGCAGAGTCTGAGCAAAAAGTTTATTTCATACCTCTTGAAGATACAGTTGAAAAGGGACTTTCACAGTATATTAAAAGAACAATAACGGAAGCTAAGAATCGGAAAGTTGACCATATCGTTCTTGAGATTGACACCTTAGGTGGTGCTGTTGATGGGGCAATGGAAATAGCTGATACCCTTCGTTCTAGCGAAATACCTATTACTGCTTTTATCAATAGAAGAGCTATTTCTGCTGGTGCATATATTGCTCTGAATGCCGATCAAATATATATGGCTCCAGGTAGTCAAATGGGGGCAGCTGCAATCATTACTGGAGATGGAAATGCTGCTGATGATAAGTCACAATCTTTGTGGTTGTCAGAAATGAAGGAATCAGCTGAACGCAATGGTAGAGATCCGAAATATGCATTAGCAATGGCAGATAAGGAAGTAGACATACCTGATTATGGTGCAGGAACGGGTGATTTATTAACACTCGAGACAAAACAGGCCTTGGAAGTTGGTTATTCAGAAGGGACAGCAAATAACCGTAAAGATTTGTTGGATAAATTAAACATGGCGGGGGCAGAGGTGATTGAGGCTGAGGAAAGCTTTGCAGAGAAATTTGCAAGGTTTATTACTAACCCAATTGTTGTACCAATCCTACTTTCAATTGGTAGCATAGGGCTAGTTGTTGAGCTTTATTCTCCTGGATTTGGTGTTGCTGGATTTATGGGATTAACATCACTTTTCCTATTCTTTTACGGACACTTAGTTGCTGGTTTAGCTGGAATGGAGTCAATCATATTATTTGTTTTAGGAATTATCTTTGTTATCGCGGAATTTTTCGTTGTGGGTGGTATAATAGGAATATTGGGCTTGGGAAGTATTATCGCAAGTCTTTATATGGCTTCTGGTAATATTATCAATATGTCTATTTCATTGATTATTGCTTTTGGGGTTGCAATCACAGTATCTATTCTATTAGTAAAGGTGTTTGGGAAGCGTATGGACATATTTAAAAAATTCATTTTGCGTGAGTCAACAAATACCGCAGAAGGTTACCTATCCAATAAGACAAGACATGAATTATTAGGTCTTGAAGGGGTAGCTCTAACGACTTTAAGGCCGTCTGGCACTGCAGTCATTGCAGAAGATCGCTTAGATGTTGTAACAGAGGGCGGATACGTTAATAAAGGTCAAAAGGTTAAAGTCATTAAAGTAGAAGGTGCAAGGATAGTTGTTAGAGAAATAAAAGATTAACGTTACTATTGGGGAAGCGTAAATAAAACAACACTTTCCTCTCTAAGTTAATATTTTTATAGAGTTAATTAAGACCAAGCTACAAACTATTTATTGTGGGCATTAACAGACAGTTTTACTATCAAGAATTTTTACTGAGTTTCACTGTCTGTAAAGCATATACATAAAAAAATTCTTTAGGAGGAATACCATGGAAGCATCAGCTATTTTAGTAATAGGTCTTGTCATATTAGGCTTAATCTTTTTAAGTATTTTCTTTACGTTTGTTCCAATTGCACTGTGGATTTCTGCATTAGCAGCAGGAGTGAAGGTTAGTATTTTCACATTAATCGGAATGAGACTGCGTCGTGTTATACCGAGTCGGGTTGTAAATCCGTTAATTAAAGCACATAAAGCAGGGTTAGGTATTACGACAAATCAGCTCGAAAGTCACTACTTAGCGGGTGGAAATGTAGACAGAGTTGTAAATGCACTTATAGCTGCAGAGCGCGCAAATATCGAACTACCTTTTGAACGTGGGGCAGCTATTGATCTTGCAGGTCGTGACGTATTAGAAGCTGTTCAGATGAGTGTTAACCCTAAAGTGATTGAAACACCGTTTATTGCCGGTGTAGCGATGGATGGGATTGAGGTAAAGGCGAAAGCTAGAATCACTGTAAGAGCAAATATTGAACGTTTGGTCGGTGGTGCGGGTGAGGATACAATTATTGCTCGTGTTGGTGAAGGGATTGTAAGTACAATTGGTTCAGCTGATAATCATAAAAAAGTACTAGAAAATCCGGACCTTATATCACAAACAGTATTAGGAAAAGGACTTGATTCAGGTACGGCTTTTGAAATTCTCTCGATTGATATCGCGGATGTTGATATCGGTAAAAATATCGGTGCAGAATTACAGACAGAGCAAGCGGAAGCTGACAAGAAAATTGCTCAGGCTAAAGCAGAGGAAAGAAGAGCTATGGCTGTAGCGCAAGAACAAGAAATGCTTGCTCGCGTACAAGAAATGAAGGCAAAAGTTGTGGAAGCTGAAGCAGAGGTTCCATTGGCTATGGCTGAAGCATTACGATCTGGAAATATTGGTGTAATGGATTATATGAACATTCGAAACATCTCTGCTGATACTGAAATGAGAGATTCAATTGGTAAAACAAACCAAGATAGTAATGATAAAGAAGAGTATTAATTGACCAACATGAACAATCGCAAATAAGTAAAGGTCGGAAGCTAAGTTATCGAAGTACTACTTAGCTTTGATTTTTCCTTCAGTTAAAGGAGGGAGCGACAAATGGAGATTTCAGAATTACTAAGTAATCCACTTGTGTGGGGGCTTCTTGTTTGGTTAATATCGAGAATATTTTCATCATCTAAGAACGGAACAGAAGAAACACCCAACAAACAGCAACCTGCCAAGCCCGACAATCGTTCAAACCCAGTGCCTAACCAACGGTCGACCTCGAGAGAGAAACCTAAGTCTGTCATGACAACCATTGAGCAGACGTCTCAAAAGGCAAAACCCTCTTTACAAACAGTTCAAGAGGCATATGAAAGTATGAAGGTCGAGACTAAGGGACAAAATGAAGTTTTCAATAGAGGAAATGAACGAACAAAAAAGGCTAGAGTTGTTCAACAGCCAAAACAAAAACCAAAAGTCAATAGAAATATACGTGCAAATAATCTCAAGGTGGATAAACAGAAAGTAATGCAAGGTGTGATCTGGAGTGAAATATTAGGTTCACCTCGGTCAAAAAACCCACATTATACTAGAAAAAAAAGACATTCTTAACTTCTGTTAATTATCTGTTATAAGACTTCATTTTCTCTCATACATATGAGATGAAAGGGGGTCTTTTTTTTATGGCAAATAAATGGCGTTCTCACATTGCAAGATGGATGACAAAAACAATTGAACTACCGCCCGATGTCATGATGGATCTTCCTCGAATTACGATGGTTGGACAGCTACATATTTACATAGAAAATCATCGTGGACTCCTTACTTTTACAGATACCGAGCTAAGACTGTTATTAAAACAAGGTCAGTTATTGATTAAAGGAGAATCCTTTGTGATAAAGACGATCCTATCGGAGGAAATTTTATTAGAAGGAAAAATAAATCAGGTTCTCTATCTTGATGGTACGTGAACGTGATGAATATTATACTACCGAATCAAGAAGCATTGTTCTATATCTTTCTAGACGGTCTTATATTAGTTACTGCTGTGTATAGAATAATACGGCTATACTCGGCAGGAAAGTATTTGCATTAGTGAAATGGATAGGGAGGAATACCATGACAAATCAATGGGCAAGTTATTTCTTTGGAACTGTAAAGGTAAATATCACTGGCCGTGGATCAGAGAGGTTTTTAAATGATTGTATCAGGGGAAATATTATCGTATGGAATATTAAAAGAACGGGCCAAGGTGGTATTACATTTTTTATTCGTTTAAATCAGGTACATGCCTTAAGAAGAGTAGTGAGAAAAAATGAATGTAAATGTGAATTTGAGAAACGTATTGGTTTTCCGTTCCTGCTAAAAAGGACGAGAAAAAATAGTGGATTTGCAATTGGATTACTAGCCTTTTTACTTGTTATTTTTGCCTTGTCTAATATGATTTGGGGTGTTGAGGTTGAAGGTGCCTCACCAGAAACCGAACATTTAATAAAGAAGGAGCTTTCACAACTTGGTGTTAAATCAGGTAAATTTCAGTTTTTTATAGGAAATCCTGATGATATTCAAAAAAATTTAACAGATAATATACAAGAAATTACATGGGTTGGTGTAGAATTAACTGGTACAACCTATCATTTAAAGGTAGTTGAGAAAAATCAACCTGAGGAAGAGGAATTAGTGAGTCCGCGTCATATTGTGGCTGAAAAAGAAGCAGTAATATCAAGAATGTTTGTTCAACAGGGACAACCCCTTACAACCTTGAATCAACATGTGAAAAAAGGGCAAATACTTGTATCAGGTTTAATTGGTAAAGAGGATGAACAGAAAAGGGTAGCAGCAAGAGCAGAAATTTTTGGTGAAACATGGTATAAATCTTCGATAACAATTCCATTAAAGACGACTTTTCATGTATTAACTGGGGAGGATAAAATTAAACATTATCTCCAATTTGGCGGTTTAAAACTTCCGATATGGGGTTTTAAGGACCCTGAATATACTGATTATGAAGTTGAAGATGATGTTAGGTTTGCAAAGTTCCTTAATTTTACATTGCCAATTGCATATGTAAATGAAACCTATCGAGAGAAAGAAAAAGTTAGCAGAGATTACACAAAAAAGCAAGCAAAGGAAGCAGCTATAGATAGAGGTAGAAAAGAAATTGAAGATAAACTTGATGAAAAAGAAAAAGTAATTGGTGAAAAAGTTTTGCACGAGTCGAATGAGAATGGTAAAGTAAAATTAACCGTTCTTTACCAAGTGTTAGAAAATATAGTAAAAACTACACCAATTGTTCAGGGAGACTAAAGAATGCCAGAAGAATTAGTTACAATGAATCAGCAATTAGAAAATCCAAACGAGGCTATTGCGTTATTTGGCAACAATGATGTTCATCTAAAGCGAATGGAAGAAGAATTAACCGTATCCATTGTAACCAGAGGTGAAGCTGTTTTTGTATCTGGTAGTTCTGAACACGTCAATCTTGTAGACGAGCTCTTAAAGTCTTTGCTTCATATTATTCGTAAGGGGATTAACATAAGTGAAAGAGATGTTATCTATGCAATTAATATGGCAAGGGAACAGAAGTTAGATCAATTTGAACAGTTATATGTACAAGAAATAGCAAAAACTGCCAAAGGTAAATCAATTCGAGTAAAAACTCTAGGACAACGTCATTATATTGCTGCTATGCAAGATAAAGACTTAGTTTTTGGAATTGGACCTGCAGGAACAGGTAAAACCTATTTAGCTGTGGTTATGGCTGTTAATGCATTAAAGAGTGGCAGCATTAAGCGAATAATCCTGACAAGGCCGGCTGTTGAAGCTGGTGAGAGTCTTGGCTTTTTACCTGGTGATCTTAAAGAAAAAGTCGATCCTTATTTAAGACCTCTTTATGATGCTTTACATGATGTATTAGGAATGGAGCATACACAGAGACTTATTGAGCGAGGTACAATTGAGATTGCACCTTTAGCTTATATGAGAGGGAGAACATTAGATGATGCATTTGCTATTTTAGATGAGGCACAAAATACAACTCCAGCTCAGATGAAAATGTTTTTAACCAGATTAGGATTTGGTTCAAAAATGGTCATCACTGGTGATATTACACAGGTTGATTTGCCGAAAGGCGTAAAATCAGGATTATCAGTTGCAAGGGACACGCTTTCAAAAGTTCATGGTATTTCATTTGTAACATTAGAGCAGTCAGACGTAGTCAGACACCCACTTGTTGCAAAGATTATTTCAGCTTACGAAAATTCCAAAGAAAGTTAAGTGACCCGAGAACCCGATATCGGGTCACTTTCTTTTCGTTATGGCAATGTTGCTTTCAGCTTACATATGATGATTAAATAGTATTTAAATGAAAATAGATTGCTGATTTCTGATTCAGCTAATAAGAATGAATCAGTGAAAAAGGTGGTGCCTTTTGATGGAAGAAAAAAAGAAAAGTAAGACGAAAAAGAAAACAAAATGGATAAATTCCTTATTAGAAAAATTTAAAAACTATAAATTTTTTCATGTTTTCTTATATTTGATTTTTGCAGTGATTTTATTTGTAGCATTATATAGTAATGTAAAGCCGGAAACATTAAATATAGAGCTATTTACAGACTCTGAAGAGACAATATATGCACCGACAACTGTTGAAGATAAAGTAGAGACAGATAAGAAGAAGCAGGAGGCCTATGACTCAGTAGAGGATCAGTATATCTTGAAAAAGGAAATTAAAGAAAAACAAGTTGACCTTATCTCCTCCATTTTTGATGCAATGATTGAAGTTAAGAAGGAAGAGAAGCTTGAGCAAGATACTGAAGATGTGACTACTACAACATTGCTAACTCCTGAGGAATTGGTAAAACGTTTACAAGATAAGTTGACTCCCTCAATTAATGATAAAATTAAATCGGACGTTTTCTTACCATTATTGAAAATAACAGATGAAGAATTGGTATTGGCAAAAGATGCAGTTGTAACAGCTGTAAACAATGTTATGAGCAAGGAAATACCAATTGTTCAATTAACAGAGGCTAAAAATCAGGTAGTAGAGGAATTACAATATACCACATTAAAGTCGGATGTTTTAAAATCAGCTACTGAATTAGCGCGATTTTCAATTACAACAAACTATAACTTTGATTTAGCGGCTACTGAGGAAAAAAGACAGCAAGCTGTTGATGATGTTAAGGAAGCACAAATAAAACAAGGTCAAATTATTGTTGAAGAAGATGAGTTAATTAACCGTGAAGTTTATCGTAAGCTCGGTCTGGTTGGTTTGCTAGATAGTCAGCAATCCTATAAACCCTTTTTAGGATTAGGGTTATTAATTCTATTAATTCTTATCGGTGTCGTTTATTATTTTGAAAAAAAGGATAGCTCTATTTCTAAAAAAAATAACTCTTTACTATTATATTGTTTAATATTTGCGATAACTATGCTCTTAATGAAAATCGTTAGTCTCTTTCAAAAAATTGACTACTCTCATATCGGTTATATTGTACCGGTAGCAATGGGAGCTATGCTTGTTAAGCTACTATTGAATGAAAGGCTAGCGATATTGACTAGTATGATATTTGCTATTTGCGGCAGTGTGATTTTTAATGAAGGAGTAACAGGTAGCTTTAACTTTTCGATAGGTGTATACTACCTATTCGGTTGTCTAGCTGCTGTATTATTTCTAGGTGAGCATAACCTTCGGTCAAAAATACTACAAGCAGGCTTGTTTGTTGCAGGAATGAATGTGCTGGTCATAACATCTATTATGCTTATAAGAAACGGTAGTTATTCAAATGTGGAAATTGGATCATATTTTATGATGGCTTGTGCATCCGGTCTTGTTGCATCTGTATTAACAATTGGTTTAATGCCATTCTTTGAAACTGGATTTGGGATTATGTCTACAATGAAATTAATCGAATTATCTAATCCAAATCATCCATTATTAAGGAAGATTCTAACGGAAACCCCGGGTTCATATCATCATAGTGTTATGGTAGCTAATTTATCAGAGTCTGCCTGTGAGGCGATAGGTGCAGATGGGCTTTTGGCTCGAGTGGGAGCGTATTACCATGATATTGGAAAGACTAAGCGACCACAGTATTTTATAGAAAATCAAATGAATATTGAAAACCCTCATAATAAGTTATCGGCACAACTAAGTAAAAATATAATTATTGCTCACGTTACAGATGGAGTAGAGATGCTGAAAAAAAACAAAATGCCTAAGGAATTTATCGATATAGCTGAACAGCATCATGGGACAACCCTTCTCAAATACTTTTATCACCAAGCGAAGCAATCAAATGATTCAATTTATGAGGAAGAATTCCGTTATCCTGGACCAAAGCCGCAAACGAAGGAAATTGCGATTATCTCAATTGCAGACAGTGTAGAAGCTGCGGTAAGATCGATGTCTAGTCCTACTCCTGATAAAATAGAGAAGTTAGTCCGTTCCATCATTTCAGATCGATTACAAGATCATCAATTGGATGAATGTGATCTAACTCTTAAAGAGTTAGACATTATTGCTAAATCATTTTGTGAGTCATTGAAGGGAATCTTTCATTCAAGAATAGAATACCCAGAATTAACTAAAAAACAGAAGGTGAAATAGTTATGAAATTAATCATCGACTTTATCGATGAAACAACTGAACTAATTGAAGAACAGAAACGAACAGTAGAGGATCTGTTACAATGTGCAGCAGCAGTTGAAGAGGTAGCTCAAGATGCTGAATTATCGGTTACCTTTGTTACGAATGAACGGATTCAAGAAATAAATCGAGATTATCGCAACAAAAATCAACCCACTGATGTTATTTCATTTGCACTTGAAGAAATAGGTGAAGGTGAAGTGGAGGTAATTGGTGTAGATCAGCCACTCATATTAGGTGATATTATTATTTCCATTCCTCGCGCAAAGGAACAGGCAGTTGAATATGGTCACTCATTTTTAAGAGAGCTAGGGTTTTTAGCTGTACATGGCTTTCTACACTTATTAGGTTATGACCATATGAATGAAGAAGATGAAAAAGAAATGTTTACAAAGCAAAAGGACATATTGGACCGCTATGGACTTAAAAGATCCTCAGATTTCTGAATGGGAGCGGTTTTATAGGAGCTTTAAATTTGCGGGGAATGGAATTATTGAAACATTTAAAACAGAACGAAATTTTCAAATACATGTTTATATTTCTATTTTTATAAGTATTGTTGGATTCACCCTCCAATTTGCACTATTCGAATGGGTCATTGTCTTGTTTTTAATCGGTGGTATGTTGTCCCTAGAATTAATGAACACTGCATTAGAGCGGGTTGTTGACCTAGTAACAATAGAGGTAAAACCACTTGCAAGAGCAGCGAAAGACGCAGCTGCAGGAGCAGTTTTTATTTATGCAATTCTATCCGTTATAATAGGGGTATTAATTATATTGAATCATATTCCTTTAAATTGGTTCAAATAAATGTAGGTAATGGTCAAAGTAATTATCGTTTTTGTGTTGTCTTTGAAATAGGCTCTATTAAAAAATTAGTAGAAATTAAATATTTGTGCGTTTATTTCGAAAATTCTTACAATTAGATGACAAAATAAAAGATAACGTGAAATCTAATCGATATTTAGGTAAAATAAAAGAGAGAAATGGCTAATGGCCGTTTTTGAAGGGAAGAATAGTAGTGGATATAGAACTTCTTATTCAAGAAGCGAAATCAGCACGTGAAATGGCATATACACCTTATTCAAAGTTTAAAGTAGGCGCCGCTTTGTTAACAAAAGATGGTAAAATATATAAAGGGTGTAATATTGAAAATGCAGCATATAGCATGACAAATTGTGCAGAAAGAACGGCTATCTTCAAGGCGTTTTCTGAAGGTGATCGAGAGTATGTGGCAATTGCAGTTGTCGCAGATACATCAAGACCTGTGCCACCATGTGGAGCTTGTCGTCAGGTTATTAGTGAGTTGTGTCCGAAAGATATGAAGGTCATTTTAACGAATCTTCAAGGCGATCAACAAGAATTAACAGTCCAAGAATTACTACCAGGAGCATTTACAGCGGAGGATCTAAATGAATAAACAACAAACATACAAGTCAGGATTTGTTTCGATAATAGGAAGACCTAATGTTGGAAAATCAACGTTTATTAATAAAGTTATTGGCCAAAAAATTGCTATTATGAGTGATAAGCCCCAAACAACAAGAAATAAAATTCAAGGCGTATATACAACAAATCAATCACAAACAGTATTTATTGACACACCAGGTATCCATAAACCGAAACATAAGCTCGGTGACTTCATGATGAAGGTTGCACAAAACACCCTAAAAGAAGTAGATCTAATTCTTTTTATGATCAATGCTGAAGAAGGTTATGGTCGCGGTGATGAATTTATAATCGAACGACTCAAGGAAACCAAAACACCAGTTTTCTTAATAATTAATAAGATTGACCAAATTCACCCAGATCAACTCCTTCCATTAATCGAGAAATATCGAGAATTATATCCATTTAAAGAGATTGTCCCGATCTCTGCTTTAGAAGGAAATAATATTGATACTTTGTTGCGTGAAATTGAGAAGACCTTACCTGAAGGGCCACAGTACTACCCAGAGGACCAAGTTACTGACCACCCTGAACGTTTTATCATAACCGAATTGATACGTGAGAAAGTGCTTCATTTGACTAGAGAAGAGATTCCACATTCGGTTGCAGTTGTTATGGATACACTTGAAAAACGTGAAAATAATCAAGCGATCTTTGTTGGAGCAACTATAATAGTTGAGCGAGACTCCCAAAAAGGTATTGTAATTGGAAAACAAGGAAGTATGTTAAAGGAAGTAGGCAAAAGAGCACGAGTAGACATTGAAGCATTACTTGGATCAAAGGTGTTTTTAGAATTATGGGTTAAAGTCCAAAAGGATTGGAGAAATAAAG
Source organism: Metabacillus sp. GQ13 (assembly GCF_059758525.1). NCBI lineage: Bacteria > Bacillati > Bacillota > Bacilli > Caryophanales > Bacillaceae > Metabacillus > Metabacillus sp. GQ13. The sequence continues at coordinate 10,938 of NZ_JCAXET010000003.1, read as the reverse complement.
CCTCACAATTAAGAGATTATGGTTTTAGAGATGATGAATATTAAGGGCGATAGAGCTTAAAAGAGGACAATTTATAAAAAGACCTTTTAAAATTTATCACTTTATCATTAAAGAGGCTTAAACTATTTACCATGGAAACGTTCACCAAATAGGTACATGACTTCATAATTAAATATTAACAAAATTTGTTTGACATGAAATGGAGAGTAGTAGGTCAAGATAACTTTAAAGAAATTGGATTTTGCTTGCTAGTGTTAACAACTGAAAGGTGGGGTTTATATGTTGGATTTTACCTGGAAGGTATTCTCTCAAACAGGTAGTATTGATACTTATCTCCTTTTTAAAGAGTTAGAAAAGGAGACGGATGACGGACCCGATTCTCACGATGATGAACTAGCTGAAATGGACTTTCCAATTTCCTGATCTTGCCTGGTCTTTTGGAAGGTGAGGGGAAATTTTGCTTCAAAAATGCGAAGGAATTGTTATACGGTCAACAAATTACGGAGAAACAAATAAAATTATAACGATATATACTCGAGAATTGGGGAAGGTAGGGGTAATGGCAAGAGGCGCAAAGAAACCAAATAGTCGTCTTACATCTATTACCCAGCTATTTACCTATGGTACATTCCTATTTCATAAGTCCAGTGGACTGGGTAGCCTTCAGCAGGGAGAAACAATCCTCTCACTTAGAGGGATCAGAGAGGATATATTTCTTACGGCCTATGCCTCTTACATTGCTGAATTGCTGGATAAAGGTACAGAAAACTTTGAGATAAATCCTTTTTTATTCGAATTACTAAAACAGTCCTTTCAATATTTAAATGAGGGTGTTGATCCAGAAATTCTTGTTCATATTTTTGAAATGAAGATGTTGACCGTGTTAGGGCTTCACCCTCAGCTTGATCGATGTGTTGTATGTGGTAATAAAGAAGGAACCTTTCATTTTTCAATACGAGAAGGCGGTTTTCTATGTCATCAGTGCTTTGAAACGGATAGGTACCGAATTCCAATCTCTCAAATGACAGTCAAGCTTTTACGGTTGTTTTATTATTTTGACTTGAATCGATTAGGAAATATTTCTGTTAAACCCGAAACAAAAAAGGAATTAAAAGTTGTCATTGATGCCTATTATCAAGAGTTTTCAGGAATCTCACTTAAATCAAAACGATTTTTAGATCAATTAGATTCATTAAAGGGCAAGCTCTAAGAATGTGATATTGACATCTAGTTGATTTTCAGCTAATATGGCAAATATAATATAACAAGTATGCGTAGAAGGAAAAGAGTACTTACGTACACCAAATATAAGCGACCTTAGAATGGTGAAAGCTAGGGATTGGCGCGTAACGAAAGGCATTCTGGAGCATTTTTTTAAAGTGGCTTATTGATTTAGATAAGCAATTAGGGTGGAACCGCGGGTAAGCTCTCGTCCCTATGTCATTCCTTTGGCATAGAGATGGGAGCTTTTTGACGTTTAGAAAACTTCTCACTATTGTTTATCCAGTCACTAATTAGGCTCTTTTCTAAAAGTTTGTTGCTTATAGACTTTTCAAGTAAAGATAAGCAATGTACGAAAAATAACAATCATTGCGGAAACTGCTATTAACTATGGAGGTGTTTGATTAGATGAATATTCAAAAAATGATTTTGACACTGCAGGAACATTGGTCAAATCAAGGTTGTATCTTAATGCAAGCATATGATACTGAAAAAGGTGCAGGGACGATGAGCCCGTATACATTTTTAAGAAGTATAGGACCGGAGCCTTGGAAGGTGGCTTATGTTGAACCTTCTAGAAGACCTGCAGATGGACGATATGGAGAAAATCCTAATAGATTATATCAACACCATCAATTTCAGGTGATTATGAAGCCTTCACCAGATAATATTCAAGAATTATACCTAGATTCATTGCGAGCCTTGGGTATAGATCCCTTAAAGCATGATATCCGTTTCGTAGAAGATAACTGGGAAAATCCCTCACTAGGTTGTGCTGGTTTAGGGTGGGAAGTATGGCTTGATGGGATGGAAATTACCCAATTTACCTACTTCCAGCAAGTAGGCGGTTTAGAATGTAAACCTGTTTCAGCGGAAATTACATACGGAATAGAGCGACTTGCATCTTATATTCAGGACAAGGAAAATGTTTTTGATTTAGAATGGACAGAGGGTTACACCGTTCGTGATATTTTCTTAATGCCTGAGTATGAACATTCAAAATATACATTTGAAACATCAGATACAGATATGTTATTCAACCTTTTTTCAATTTATGAAAAGGAAGCTAATCGTCAAATGGATGAAGGACTTGTCCACCCAGCCTATGATTATGTATTGAAGTGCTCGCATACCTTTAATTTACTTGACGCTAAAGGTGCAATATCAGTGACTGAACGTACAGGATATATTGGCCGTGTCCGAAATTTAGCTCGGAAAGTTGCTAAAACATATTATGAAGAAAGGGAAAAACTTGGTTTTCCAATGTTAAACATGGAAGGAGGAGTACACAATGAGTAAACAAGATTTATTACTTGAAATTGGCCTAGAGGAAGTGCCTGCACATTATGTAACAGCTGCAATGAATCAGTTTTCAAATAAGGTGAAAAACTGGCTAGATGAGAAGAAACTTACGTATGGAACAGTAAAATCTTTCTCTTCGCCAAGAAGATTAGCTGTTTTAGTTAAAGATGTATCGGAAAAACAATCTGATAGTAAAGAGGAATCAAAAGGTCCTGCAAAAAAAATTGCATTAGATGAAAATGGGAATTGGTCTAAGGCAGCGATTGGATTTACAAAGGGACAAGGTGTGTCTGTAGATGATATTTATTTTAAAGAGATAAATGGTATCGAGTATGTGCATGTACAAAAAATTAGTAAAGGACAAGATACAAGATCCTTATTAGGCGAAACCCGTCAACTAATTATTGGCTTAACATTCCCCAAAAATATGCGTTGGGGAAATAAAGAAATGCGTTATATAAGACCTATAAAGTGGATTGTTGTTCTATTTGGTAAAGAAGTGATTCCATTTGAAATTGCCGGTGTTGAAACAAATTCATATAGTTTTGGTCACCGCTTCTTGGGGAAGAAAGTAGAGATTGCTGCACCTGCTTTATATGAAGCAACGTTGCTAGAACAATTTGTACTAGTGAACTCAGAGAAACGTAAAGAAGCTATTACAAACCAGTTAGCTGAAATAGAGGAAAATCAAAATTGGAGCATACCAATTGATGAAGAATTGCTAGAAGAGGTAAATAATCTCGTAGAATATCCAACAGCATTATATGGGAAATTCGAAGACGATTTTCTATCGTTACCTGAAGAAGTATTGGTAACATCAATGAAAGAGCATCAACGTTATTTCCCTGTTAAAAATCAAAGTGGTGAACTTTTACCATTCTTTATTACAGTACGTAATGGAGATCATAATGATCTTGAAAATGTAGCGCGAGGAAATGAAAAGGTGTTGCGTGCAAGATTATCAGATGCGAATTTCTTCTATCGAGAAGACCAGAAGCTTAAAATTGAAGATGCTGTACAAAAGTTAGAAAAAATTGTTTTTCACGAAGAACTAGGAACACTCGGAGAGAAAGTAAAACGCGTCGTGAAACTAGCAAATGCCTTAGCTGATAAATTGGATGTTACTAGTGAAGAAAAACAAGATATAGAAAGAGCAGCTTCAATTTGTAAGTTTGATTTAGTTACTCACATGGTTTATGAATTTCCGGAGTTACAAGGGAAAATTGGTGAGAAGTATGCGAGGATCAGTGGGGAGAGGGAAGCAGTTTCGGTTGCTATTAATGAACACTATAAGCCTCGTCACGCAGAGGACGCAACACCTGGTTCTACTATAGGTGCAGTCGTTGCACTTGCTGATAAACTTGATACGATAATAGGATTTTTTGCAATTGGTAAAATTCCAACTGGTTCTCAAGACCCTTACGCCCTACGAAGACAAGCTAGTGGAGTTGTACAAATATTATTAACAAAGAATTGGGCACTTGAGTTGTCTGAACTATTCGATATTGGACTAGGATTATATCAGGACATAGATACAGTTGAAGTAAGAGGGGCCCTACTGTCTTTCTTTAAATTGCGGCTAAAATATTTATTAAATGAAGATCATATTCGTTATGATTTAATTGATGCGATATTAAACTCCTCAGCTTTAAAAATCACGTCAATTGTTGAACGCGCAAATGTACTTAACAAATTATCAAATCAAGAAAATTTTAAAGAAATAGTAGAATCCCTTGCACGCGTGATGAATATAGCGAAGAAAGGGGAAGAACAAGATATTAATGAACAACTATTTGAAAATGAGTATGAAAAATTACTGTATGACGCATATATTCAAACAGCAAATGAGCTCAATGAAATGCAAGATACAGGTGATGAGGAAGAAAAGTATAAAATCCTTGCACGGTTAAAAGATGTTATTAACAATTATTTTGAGCATACGATGGTTATGGATAAAGATGAAATGATCAAAGGAAATCGCTTAGCTCAAATGGTTAAGCTTTCAACGCTTATCGAAAAATATGCGAGTATGAATTTGATTAATGCAAAGTGATTTTTCAGGTAGTGAAAAGGGTCTGACAGTGGGTAGTCAGACCCTTTTGCAGGGACAAAGAAGCACAGGACAAGCTCTGTCTTTACTTTATCAATATGGATAATAACCTAATAGAAATGGGGACAAACGATGAATTATCGCATGATATATGTTGTTTCCGATTCAGTAGGAGAAACTGCTGAATTAGTTGTAAAAGCAGCTTCAAGCCAATTTAATGGTGTATCTGCTAATACAAAAATAAAACGGATTCCATATGTTGAAGATAAAGGTACGATTAAAGAGGTTATTTCATTAGCGAAATTAGATAGTGGAATTGTATGTTTTACACTCGTAGTTCCTGAACTTAGAGAGTTCTTAATTAAAGAGGCAGACAAACAAGGTGTTGTTTATTACGACATAATTGGTCCTTTAATCGACAAAATGGAATCATCTTATGGATCAATAGCGAAATATGAACCCGGTAGAGTTCGTAAGCTTGATGATGATTACTTCAAAAAAGTAGAAGCTATCGAATTTGCAGTGAAGTATGATGATGGAAGAGATCCCCGAGGTATTTTGAAAGCCGATATTGTCTTAATCGGGGTTTCCAGAACATCAAAAACGCCATTATCTCAATACTTAGCACATAAGCGATTCAAGGTAGCTAATGTGCCAATTGTACCAGAAGTAGAACCTCCTGAGGAATTGTACAAAGTTTCTTCACAAAAATGCTTTGGTTTACTTATAAGTCCAGATAAACTAAACCACATACGAAAAGAACGATTAAAATCATTAGGTTTAAATGATGAAGCATTTTATGCAAATATTGATCGAATCAAAGAAGAATTAGAATATTTTGATAAAGTTGTAAATAAAATAGGTTGTCAGGTTGTTGATGTTTCTAATAAAGCTGTGGAGGAAACAGCAAATATCATTGCTAATTTCATGAATAAGCAGAATGGTTCATAAAATTGTTACTAAAGAGGCTGGCTCTAGATTGAATCAGCCTCTTACCAGTTAAATCTGTCAAAAAAGGCTGACTAAAAAATGAGAATAGATCAATATAGGTACTTATTATTTTAATGTACAATTATAGAATTAATGGGCTTTTACTTATGATCTTCACAAATTAATTGAATTATAAAAATTAATGATAAAAAACAATAGATATTTAAAGAACTTTATATTATAATAAAAAATTGTGATAAAATTATTTTTTTAGGTTTAGAACTTGACATCTAGGAATAAACTATTAATTGTAAACTGTCAAGGGATTTCAAAGTATATTTTTCGACAATAAAGGGATTTAACTTGTTTGTCACGAATATTAAGTTTCAAGCATTTTTTTAGAAGGATTCTTTCGGAGTGATGTAGAATAGAGAAATATGACGAAATAACAATAAAAATTTTTGTTGATGCCGACGCTTGTCCTGTGAAACAAGAAATAATGAATATAGCTAGGATCCATGAGATTGAAGTTATATTTGTTGCATCGTACAATCATACCTCAGATAATACCTATGGTGGTAAGTGGGTCTATGTTGATACTGGTAAAGAAGAGGCTGATCTTTACATAGTCAACCATGTACGAAAAAAAGACATCGTCATATCTCAGGATATAGGGTTAGCTGGTCTTTTAATAAGAAAAGACGTAACAATTGTTACACCTAGAGGGAAACTTTATACAGAAACCAATATTGATACAGCCTTGCAATTTCGTTATCTATCTGCAATGGAACGTCGAAGTGGTAAGTATACAAAAGGTCCAAAAAAGTTCACAGAAAGAGACACTTTAAATTTTATCACAGCAATGGAAAATATTTTGTCGAAAGATGCAGGAGATTTTTAATGAGTATCGAATATCTTTAACACGGAGTTGTTTACATGGGAAATCTAATTCCCGAAGAGTTAATCGAAAAAATACAACGAACTTCTGACATTGTTGATGTGATAAGTGAATATGTTCAATTGAAGAAACAAGGTCGCAACTATTTTGGTTTATGTCCATTTCATGGAGAAAAGTCACCATCGTTCTCGGTTTCTGCAGACAAGCAAATCTTTCATTGCTTTGGTTGTGGAGCAGGGGGTAATTCTTTTTCTTTTCTTATGCAGCATGAGGGCTACACATTCATTGAAGCAGCTCAGCACCTGGCAGACAAGGCAAACATAGAGTTGCCGGCGTTATCTCCAGCTACCCAAGGACAGTCAGTTTCTAAAGATGTAGAAAAAATGATCGAAGCCCATGAATTAGTAAAGAAATTTTACCATCATTTATTGGTGAATACAAAAGAGGGTCAGCCGGCATTAGACTACTTATTAAATCGAGGGTTTACCAAGGAAATAATAGATACCTTTGAGATTGGTTACGCTCTAGATTCTTGGGATTTCATCACTAAATTTTTGCAGAAACGTGGTTTTGACTCAACCAAAATGGAGGAAGCTGGTTTATTAGTTAAGAAAAATAATTCAGATGAATATTTTGATCGATTTCGGAACAGAATTATGTTTCCGATAGCGGATCACCATGGAATAACGATTGCATTTTCAGGGAGAGTTCTTGGGGATGAAAAACCAAAATATTTAAATAGTCCTGAGACAAAAATTTTCAACAAAAGTAAACTGCTTTATAATTTTCATCGTGCAAGAGTACATATTCGAAAAAATCAACAAGTCATTCTTTTTGAAGGTTTTGCAGATGTTATTTCTTCTGTCCACTCAGGCATTGAACAAGCGATTGCAACCATGGGTACATCTTTAACAGAAGATCAAGCAAAAATAATTCGTAGAAATGTCACTGAGGTCATTATCTGCTATGATTCAGATTCTGCAGGTATCGAAGCAACAATTAGAGCAGCTAAAATCTTGATGAATGCTGGCTGTAAAATAAATGTAGCAATGATTCCAGATGGATTAGACCCTGATGACTACGTCAAAAAATTTGGACCAGATCGGTTTAAAAATGATGTAATAGGGGCGAGTGTGCCTTTAATGACATTTAAAATGAACTTCTTCCGCAGAGGGAAAAATCTTCAAAATGAAGGTGAGCGATTACAGTATATTGAAAATGTCATCCTGGAACTAAGTAAGCTGGAAAGTTCAGTTGAAAAGGAGATTTACCTAAAGCAGCTTTCTAAAGAATACGATCTTTCGATGGAGGTTTTAAACGAACAACTTCATCAAAAGGAAAAACAATTAAAACCACAGAACTCACAGAAACAAAGTAAGCTTGACCAACAACGTCAAAGAGCTCCTATTAAGACGAAAAGGCTACTACCAGCTTTTCATACAGCCGAACGAATGTTAATCGGTCATATGTTAAGGAGTAAGGATTTTGCTGAAAAGGTACTTGAACGACTAGGACTCCAATTTAATATTGAAGAGCATAAAGCAATCGTAACTTATTTATATGGTTTTTATGAGGAAGGAAATGAAGAAAACGTAAGTACATTTCTTTCTAGACTACCAAGTCCTGAGTTACAACATATTGTATCCAACATTGCGATGATACCTTTAAATACTGAAATAGGTGAACAAGAAATTTCAGATTATATAAAACAGGTGTTGAATCATCAAAAAATGTTAATGATAAAAGAAAAAGAAGCTGTAAAGAATGAAGCTGAAAGAAATAAACAATATAAAGAAGCAGCTCAAATAGCAATGGAAATCATTCATTTAAAGCAAGCGCTCAAGGCATAATAAGTAAGCTGAAGATTAAGGAATAAGTGAATTACACAAAGTGTTACGCGGTTTTAACAAATCAGCAAAACACATTTCTAAATAAATAGGTGTAGTTACCGCTAGACACTAATCCGAAGGCTTATCTTTACATGATAAGTTTGGAAGGAGGGGTTCCTATGGCTGATAAACAAACCCATGATACGGAAGTAACCTTTGAACAGGTGAAAGATCAGTTAACTGAAATTGGGAAAAAACGTGGAGTTTTAACGTATGAAGAAATAGCCGAACGTATGGCAAACTTTGAAATTGAATCAGATCAAATGGATGAGTATTATGAATTTTTAGGTGAACAAGGTGTTGAATTAATTGGTGAAGCTGGAGAGACTAGTGACCCAAATAGTAAGGACCTTGCAAAAGAAGAAGAATTTGATTTAAACGATTTAAGTGTTCCTCCTGGTGTGAAGATTAATGATCCTGTCCGCATGTACCTAAAGGAAATCGGACGAGTAGATCTATTATCAGCAAACGAGGAAATTGAACTTGCCAATCGCATTGAAAATGGTGATGACGAAGCTAAGCGTAGATTAGCTGAAGCAAACCTACGCTTAGTTGTCAGTATCGCTAAACGATATGTTGGGCGTGGCATGCTGTTTCTAGATTTGATACAAGAAGGAAATATGGGTTTAATGAAGGCAGTTGAAAAGTTCGATTATCGTAAAGGATTCAAATTTAGTACGTACGCAACTTGGTGGATCCGTCAAGCAATAACACGAGCAATTGCAGACCAAGCACGAACAATTAGAATTCCTGTTCATATGGTTGAAACAATTAACAAGTTAATAAGAGTGCAACGTCAGTTACTTCAGGACCTAGGTAGAGAACCTACACCAGAAGAAATTGGAGAAGACATGGAATTAACACCCGATAAGGTTAGAGAGATCCTTAAGATTGCTCAAGAACCTGTATCACTAGAAACACCAATTGGTGAAGAAGATGATTCCCATCTAGGTGATTTTATCGAAGATCAGGACGCAACTTCACCTTCTGAACATGCTGCATATGAATTATTAAAAGAGCAGTTAGAAGATGTATTAGACACGCTAACTGATCGCGAAGAAAATGTACTTCGATTACGCTTTGGACTTGATGATGGTAGAACTAGAACACTTGAAGAAGTTGGTAAAGTGTTTGGCGTCACACGTGAGCGTATTCGTCAAATAGAAGCTAAAGCTCTTCGGAAATTGCGTCATCCTAGTCGTAGCAAACGTCTAAAAGACTTTTTAGAATAGTAAATTGGCGGACAAATTTGTCCGTCTTTTTATTAGGATAGATCATAGGACGTATGAAGGATGGTACAATGAAAACTGATAAAAAGAATTTAATTATTAATGAAATTCATTATTGGAAAGAAAATAAACTTTTACCTGAAACGTATTGTGACTTCTTACTTGCTCTTTATACAGAAGGTAATCAAGTCGAAGAAGATGAAAAAGCTACTAAGAAGAAACGTAATAGTAAAGGAATTTCAGGAATTCAAACACTATTATACGTTATCTTACTCTTTGTTTTTTTAGCAACGCTCCTTGTCATTTATTTTACTGAATTGTCATTTGTTTTGCAAATTAGCTTAGTCATTTTTTTGTTATTAATCTCATTAGTTGTTACCGCTTACTTTATAAGAAAAAGCTTATTATTTCAAGTGCCTTTAAGTCTAACTTTTATTCAATTGTTAATTGGGTCAATTTCCTTAATAGAATATTTAACAAATGGAGACCAATTTTGGATGGGTGGAACTGTTGTAATAAATTGCTTGTTATGGATTATAACTGGATACCTCTTACGAGTCAAATATCTTTTAATAAGTAGTTCTGTGGGCTTGATTATATTTATACTGACGGTTATCTTCTAATTATTATTTATGATTTTGAGTATAATACTAATAGTAGGTTCTCCTTTACCTTTTAAAATGTCAATAGGTTTTTATGAATACCGCTTACTTCCCTTTGTTTTTTGTCTAAAGTGTGAAAAACATAGAGATGTTAAAAGATAGGTCTTTTACTTATTATAAAATTACAGTAAAATAGAGATTGTTTACAATAAATAAACATAGTGTTTTTAGAAGCAGGCAGTATTGCCTAGATTTTCAAAATTGTAAATAACGAATTATCGATATGTGAACTGCCTCTGAAACGAGATCATTCAAAACCGTTAGGCATAGGCCTCACTGATGATGATTCATTTAATTACATAGGGAGGTTACAAGATGAAACGCAATCCACTTATTCCATTTTTATTAATAGCTGTTCTTGGAATCGGCCTTATTTTCCTTTTATCATTTAAGGGCATTGGCGATCATAAGGAATTAGCAAATGGTGGGGAAGAAGAAAAAACAGAAGATGTTGCAAATGCTACACCTGAAGAAATATATCAAGGGAATTGTATTTCTTGTCATGGAGAAAACTATGAAGGTAAAGCAGGTCCGGCCCTAACTGGCATTGGTGACAAATTAAGTGTAGATGAAATTAAAGAAACGATTAAAAATGGTAAAGGCATTATGCCAGCAAACCTTGTACCAGAAGAAAAGCTTGATGAAATGGCTGAATGGGTTTCACAAATTAAATAATCGGCCTACACATAAAAAAGTCCTTTGCATCTGTGAAGGACTTTTTTTATACTAACCCATAGTGGCATACTTCTTAAAAAGC
>NZ_JCAXET010000029.1:0-36014 GCF_059758525.1 Metabacillus sp. GQ13 | reverse complement strand
TCAATTGAAGATCCTTTTTCAGTACCGATTACATTTGATTATGTAAACTAAGAACGTATGGTGTACAAATAGTATTAAAGGTAGAATGTTGGAAATAGCAAGTTGAACTTCTGGAATAATAAAAAGAATGGTTTATCTTATTAATAATGTGGTGGTTTTTTATACTCATCCTTTTGTCAATTGATTTCGATCCTCTATCTGTGGAGGTTCTTCCATCCAGCCCTTTTTGATCATAAGCTTTCCACCTTCTTGAGCGAAAGTGAAAATATCCTTTGCATGCAAGACCATTTTTGTTGGCAAGTCACTTCGTAAACTAAATGCACCACCTAATGCATTGCTTCCGAGTCCAAATGAAGCTAACAAACTGGTGTTGTACATCATCAATTTATCAGAAAATGGTGCGGTTTTTGATGTAGTTGCTTTACCAGCATGAGTAGCTGGAGGTTCAATATAACTTTGGCGTAAAAATTCACCTAAATCAATTTCAATTTTTTTTGACAACTTCATTCCTTTGGAAAGATAGTTTTGCACCTCTTTATCAGTTGCAACTTGAGCAAATCCAATCATTAATTGCATACCTACAAGGTTTGTTTCAATGGCATGATGGATAAGAGAAACTTCAACCGTATTTAGAGATCTCGTTTCACTAAACAAAGTAAACCCATCCATATAATTTTTATCCTGTACAAAATTAACCTCTTTTGGCATTGATACAAAAGTGGGACGTGCTAGTACCCCTTTATCTAAAAGGAATTGAGTTGATTGGCTGTTCATCGCTTGGGATTCTGCTGTTAAACCTATAAAAAAATCTTCAATATCTTTTCTATAGGACATGCCTGTAAAAAGTGCATAAAGGCTCATTTCAACTTTAGTCATTAGATGTAAATACATGATATCGTACATGTAATCATACAACTTTGGAACTCCTTTATGTACATCGCTTTCTGTAAATCCAATGGGAATTACTGCCCCTTCTTGTTGAAAAATACTTGTAATCGTCTCTACGATTTTGGAAGCACGATTATAATGCGATAGTAACAGTTGTTTTTCTTCATCACCAGCGTGCTCTATAAAATGCTCCAATATTCTGAGGATCATGGTTTTTTCTTGATAAGCCATCCACAAATTAGCTAGTTCTGATGATGTGATAGGCGCTTGACTCGAAGTCATCCTGTTGAATCCTCCTAGTTTTTTTTTTTTTAGTGTAACCATGATGAAATCATTTTATGAATAAAAATTTTCAGTGGGTTCTTTTTAAAAATAAACATCAAATATTTGTGAATTACTTTAATTCCTAAGTTTCGTAGAATAATGGATGAGATAATCTCTGAAAATATTTATACTTGTCAAATAGGAATCATTACGATAATATATAAATCGTAATGATTTCGAGTTATGGGGGAGTAACTTTGATAACAACTATAAATAGTACGGTCAGAAATTTGAATTATAAAGGTTTTCATGAATACATAAAAAGTCACTTCTTTAAAATAGGCATCTTGTTGATATGTATTAGCTTGTTAAGTGCATGTGCGAACTCGTCGACAAGTAGGAAACAAGGAGAAGATAAGCACATTCATTTTCTATATAATTTTTCTACTAATTCCCTTGATCCTCATGTAGATTCAAGTTATGTTCCTTTAAGAGCTGGAATAACAGAAACATTAATTCGGCTGGATGAGGAAAATTTAAGCGTTGAACCATGGTTAGCTGAAAGCTGGGAAGGAGAGGATGGACAACATTGGACGATTAAACTTCGTGAAGATGTTACATTCCAAAATGGGAAACAGATGGATGCTGACGCAGTTAAAATCTCTCTTGAGCGAGCACTTAAAAAAAGTGTTGCGATACAAAATGCATTAAAAATCGATAAAATTGAGGCAGAAGGTTATTTACTTCGTATTTCAACAACTGAACCTTTTCCAGAGTTTATTTCAGAATTAGTTAACCCAAATGTATCGATCATTGACGTTACAGAAGAGGATATTGTTAATAAACCAATTGGTACAGGACCATTTTCACTGAAGTCATTCACACCTGGGAGCAAGCTTGAGCTCGAACGCAATGCTGATTATTGGGATGGAGCTTCAAATCTTGATTCAGTGACATTCTCTTTTAATGAGGATGCAAATGCCCGTACACTTGCATTAAAGTCTGGACAGGTCGATATCGTCTATCGTCCAGAAGTAGAAAGCCTAGAAAATTTACAAGAGAACGCCGAGATTAAAGTTGAGTCTACTGCGACTTTCCGTGTACATCAACTAACAATGAACATGGAGCGTAAAAGTTTACAGGATGTTCATGTACGCCGAGCTGTAGATGCATTGATTGACCGCGAGCAAATTGTTGAAAAGATACTGCTTGGGCATGCTGACGCTGCTAAAGGACCATTTTTGCCATCACTGCCATTTGCACCAAGTTATGAAGAGCATTCAGTGGGCGATGATATCGCTGTTGAGTATTTAGAGGAAGCGGGCTATACGCTCCAAGACGGAAAAATGCAAAAGGATGGGAAACCTCTTGAGTTCACACTGTTAACTTATTCAGCAAGGGCAGACTTGCCATTGATTGCTCAGGTTTTTCAATCAGACGCTAAACAAATCGGTATCGATGTTAAAATTAGACAAATAGATACACCTGAGGAATATATGGCATCCAACCGTGATTGGGATTTAGCTACCTATAGTAATTTGACTGCACCACGCGGGGATGCAGGGTATTATTTAAATGCAACCTACCACCCAACTGGAGCCCTTAATTTTAGTGGAGCTAGTGAACCAGAACTGACCGCTATCATAGACAAGCTCAATCAAACTGTCAGTCAAGAAGATCGCGCTGTACTTGCAGAGCAGGCGGCTGATTATGTAAATGAACATGTAATCAATTCATTTGTCTTACATCCTTCAACAATCGTTGCATATAACGAGAAAAAAGTGATAAATTGGCTGACGACTCGTAGTGAATATTACATGATTACAAATCAATTGGATGTGAAGTAAATGCTTCAAATTCTTGTACGTAAATTTCTCGAGGTTTTGTTTTTTACGCTGTTTATTACATTTGTAAGTTTTTTGTTTATTCGGCTTGCACCTGGAGATCCTGTCTTGACTATTTTGAATGTTGATGAACTATCAGTTAGTCAGGTACAGGTGGAAGCACTAAGAGAAGATATGGGGTTCAACAAGCCGTTACTCGTCCAATACGGGCTTTGGCTCCTTAATTTTATTCAACTTGATTTTGGCCAATCCTATGTTACTGGGCAACCTGTGATGGACATGATCCTAACCGGGCTTCCTGCCACAACTGAATTAGCAGTCGGTGCGATGATTGTTATGTTGGCGATATCAATTCCACTAGGGTCCTTATCTGCCCTTTACCGAAATAGCTGGATTGATCAGATAAGCAGAGTCCTGTCGATTATTGGTGCAGCAATACCAAGCTTTTGGCTTGGTCTTATTTTTATTGATTTATTTGGTGTGCGATTCAATTGGTTTCCAACAATGGGGAGAGATGGATTTGTTTCATTGATTTTACCATCGATCACTCTAGGGTTAGCGATTTCTAGTGTATATGTCCGTTTGCTTCGCTCCAGCCTGCTTGATTCACTTAATCAAGAATTTATACGTGCGGCGAGAGCTCGTGGCCTTTCAGAAAGACGAATCTTTCTAGTGCATGCATTTCGACACAGTCTCCCTCCTGTTATTACTGTTTTTGGAGTCAGTTTAGGAAGTTTGTTTGGCGGTGTTGTGGTGATAGAAGTTATCTTTGCATATCCAGGTATAGGAAAACTTGTAGTTGATGCAATACGTCAACGTGATTACCCTTTAATACAAGGATATATTTTAATCATGGCTCTCATTGTTTTTATTGTAAATACATGTGTTGATCTATCTTATCGATATTTAAATCCTGAAATGAAACTTAAAGAAAGGGAGAGCAACTGATGGAAGATTTCTCTATGCGTTTGCCAAAGGAGAAAAATTATCGTTGGCAAGTTATGATTGTGCTAATATTCATAGTTCTTGTTCTCGCAATCTCCATATATACTTTTTTATATTTACGGCATGACCCAACATTAACAAATCTCGATGAACGCCTCAAGGGAATGAGTCTTCAACATCCACTTGGGACAGATCATCTCGGTCGGGACGTACTGACTAGGATCTTACTTGGAGGTCAGCAGACAATCGGGTATAGCTTGCTGGCGTTGTTCGTTACTCTAATCATTGGAATACCTTTTGGTCTTATTTCAGGATATAAAGGGGGGTTGGTTGATCGGATATTTATGCGAATTGCCGATGGTTTTTTAGCTTTCCCAGATACTATTGTTGCAATTGTCCTGAGTGGTTTACTTGGACCGGGCATTGGCAATCTTGTGCTTGCTATTGTGATTGTCAAATGGGTTAGTTATGCCCGTCTGGTTCGCAGCACGGTTTTATCAGAATCTCAAAAAGATTATGTACTCATTGCCCGTATCAATGGATTATCTTCAAGTAAAATCATGAGTAAGCATTTATTACCTCATATTTTGGGAAATGTGCTCGTACTGGCAAGTCTTGATCTTGGAAAAATTATATTGCTTATTTCTGCCTTGTCATACATTGGACTTGGTGCACAGCCGCCAATCCCTGAATGGGGCGCAATGCTAAATGACTCTCGTCCCCATTTTCAGTCAACCCCTGAATTAATGATATATCCTGGCTTAGCTATTGTAGTTGTTGTACTGTTAACGAATATGCTGGGTGATTATTTACGTGATCATTTCGATGTGAAAAAAGAGGTGATGAAATGATTCTTTCGATTGAACAAGTATCGATTAGCAGTAAAGATAAGAAAATCGTTGATAACGTGTCACTTTCTATTCATGAAGGAGAGTGGTATGCACTAGTAGGGCAAAGCGGTAGCGGCAAAAGCCTACTCTCCCAGGCAATTGGACAAATGCTTCCATCTAATCTGAAGGTAGAGGGAAATGTTCTCTTTAGAGGGCAAGATTTGCTAACGTTGTCACCAAAACAAGTAAGAACAATTCGTGGTCAAAAATTGTCCTATATTTTTCAAGATTATCAGGGCTCCTTTACACCGTTTAGAACAATTGGTCAGCATTTTGAAGAATATCAGAAAGCCCACGGAATTCTCGCCGCAAAAACTCGGAGGATAAAGGCCATGGATGCACTTGAATCAGTGGGGTTAGATGAAACTTTGTACAATCGATACCCGTTTCAGTTAAGTGGGGGACAACTTCAGCGAGTTTCGATTGCATTGGCACTTCTACTGTCACCTGACTTATTAATCGCAGATGAAATAACCACGGCACTAGACAGTGTCTCAGGGCACAGGATTTTAGAATTGCTTGCAAAACGGCAAAAAGAAACAGGTTGTTCGATTTTATTCATTACTCATGATTGGCGTCATGTTAGACGTTATGCAACCCGTTTAGCTGTTATGAAGGAAGGGGAAATTGTTGAGTCAGGTGGAAAACATCGTATACTTGACCATCCCCAGCATGAATATACAAAGCAGTTAATACAAGCTACACCCAAATTAGGACACGGTCTTCCATCGGGTTTAAAGGAGGTAGAAAACAGATGAATCTGCTTACAGTTAACCAACTGACAAAATCATATCAAGCAATAAATGCAGTAGTAGATAACCTCTCATTTGAACTGAACAAGGGTGAATGTCTGGGCCTTGTCGGTGAAAGTGGCTGTGGTAAAAGCACATTGGCTCGCTGCTTGCTACGGATTGAAGCTATTGACAGTGGCTCGATCTACTTTATGAATCACGCAATTGAACAACTTAATGAACGCCAGCTACACTCTTACCGTAAAAAGATTCAAATCGTGTTTCAAAATCCTTTAGCAGCTTTAAATCCAAAACTTAAAATAAAGGATTCACTGATTGACCCTTATGCGCAGTATAGAAATCAACTTAATCTTGGTTACTTTTCTTATACCTCAAAGAAAGCCTTTGTAAAGCAGTTACTAGAAGCTGTTAAGCTACCGTCGAGTTTGGCAAATCAATATCCTCATGAATTAAGTGGTGGACAGCGGCAACGTGTAACGATTGCTCGTGCTATTAGTATTGAACCAGAGCTGATTGTTCTAGATGAGCCGACAGCAAGCCTTGACGTTATCTCACAAGGGGAAGTGCTTACTTTGTTGACAGAGCTTCGCAAAACGTTAAATCTCTCATACTTGTTTATTTCACATGATCTTGCTGCTGTAAAACAAATGAGTCAACGAATCATGGTGATGAAGGAAGGGAAGCTTGTCGATCAATTCCACCACAATCAATTATTTGAGGAGGAACGCCATCCTTATACAAAAGAGCTTATCTCCATTTTTTAGATAAGTCGACAGTGAATAACAATCCCAACCTCGGAGAAGTTTTTAATTTCTATCTATATCATGAAGGATCCACCCAGGATATATGAATGGACGTACTACTAAAAAGCGAAATGAGATGATGGAAAAACCTTTATGTATCCTTATGTGTGAACAAGTAAAGGATGCAATGCTTAACCGTATAAAACAAAGTTCAACTGTTTATAAAAAAGTTGCATCGTTTTATCCCTTTAGAAATTTTTGGCTAAAGAGAATTTTCTATTTTCGAAAGAAAAAGTAACAAAAAATAAGAACCTGCAATCAGTAGTGTCTAACCGACTAGATGCAAGTTCCTACTTATTAATTTTATCTATTCCATTAAAGGTAGATCACGAAAGTTTGTATTTTTATAAAAACGGTGTCCAGCAGCTACCCCTTTTGGGGAGACCCATTCAATCGCAGCTAATGCCTAGTCCAATTGCTAATACATATAATGCTTCGTTCCCAAGTCTCCTTGATTGAATCATTATTATCACCTTTTCATTTCTTACATAATTATTTTAGTCGAAGTCTGTAGAGGTTCCATCAATTCTCCATTCGTTTAAATCTCTTTGGACATTTAAAATTTTCTGCTCTGCAACCTCATATGCGTCTTTCCCTAGAAATAAATGTAAAGGGGGATTTTCTGATTGTACTGCCTCAATCAAAACCTCCATTCCTTTTTCAGGGTCACCTGGCTGGTTCCTGTCGTACTGCTGAATAGCTGTAATTTGTGCTTCCCTTGCTTGTTGATAATCATCAATGAGAATGTCTGGTTTAATCCCTATTGATTCTTCGGATAAGAAATTGGTGCGGAAATAACCGGGCTTTACAGCAATAACTCGGATCCCAAATGGCTCTACATCTTGAGATAAAGATTCGCTGAATCCATCTACTGCAAATTTTGATGCGGCGTAAATTGAACTTCCTCCGAATCCGTAAAATCCTGCAGTTGAAGAGAAATTTACTATCCTTCCATATTTCCGTTTACGCAAATGTGGCAGGGCTTGACGTACCACATTAAACGTTCCAAAAACATTGACTTCAAAATTTTGTCTTACTTTTTCATCTGAAATCTCTTCAAAAAATCCGATTTGGCCATAGCCCGCATTATTCACTACAACATCCAATTGTCCAAATTGGTTTATTGTTTGTGCAATTGCCTGCTTCACATCTTCTTCATCGCCTACATTTAATTTGATAGGTAGAAAATCTTCACCTTCTCCTACTTTCTCCTTTAACAATTCTAGATTTCTCGATGTGGCAGCTACCTTAAATCCTTTTCCTAACAGTTTCTTTGTTAATGTAAGACCCATTCCTTTGGAAGCACCAGTGATAAACCATACTAGATTATTAATCATGTATTATCGTCTCCTTTTTTACTTACTGTTATAGTTTAAGGGTTAGAGTATTCTCTAAGTCAAATCAAAATGGTTTTGCACAATTCAAGCCGATTATTGATTGGAAATGGAACTATTATATAGAAATATTGTACAATGACCTTATAGTAACTATAAGGTTGAGAGGGGTGGAAAATATGCCTTTTACAGTAAAAGTAGTTTCACAGAAAACGGGAGTTACTCCCTACACACTGCGTTTTTATGAGAAAGAAGGGGTGCTTCCTCATATAAAAAGGGATAAAAATGGTGTTCGCATATATAGCCAGGATGATATTGAATGGATTGAATGTGTTCAGGTTTTACGTTCTACCGGTTTACCATTAAAAGAAATTAAAGAGTATGTAGAGCTTTACCAGGGTGGGGACAGCACTTTAGGAAGGCGAAAGAAATTAATGTCCAATCAAAAGGAAAAAGTCACAGAACATATCAACAAACTTATGAAAACATTAGAAAAAATCAACTACAAGATGGCCCTCTATGAAGTACAAGAAAAGGAAATAGACAAGCTTCCATAAAAAGTAATGAATAGAGAACATAGCAGAAAAATGATCAAACTTGAGGTTGACCAAAAACACCTCACAAACCCGTGTTCAGGTTGCTACGGCAGTCTTTTTTCTTTATTGTTCTTCAACTTAAGTGGCATTTAGTTCAACAAGAAATATAATTTTAAAAGTACTTTTGTGGTAGAATAAAATGGATTAATAGAAAATGTTAGGTGTGTGTTGTGATGAGGAAGTTATTATCATTACCTGTAATTATCTTTTTGTTATCTGGATGTAGTTCAGAATTATCTTTTTCAGAAGTAAGCAAGGAAGGTGTTAATAAAGATATTCAATCGTATATTGACGATGTTAAGAATGAGAATGGGGTACATCTTTACTTCGTTAATCAAAAATCTATTTATGTATATTTGAATGGTTCAAACGTAAAACAAGGTGAAAAAGCTATGCATTTTACTGATTTTAATGTTGAAGAAAATGGTAAGACCTTAAGCATTTTATACAATACTGCTGAAACCGTTGATTATTCAAATCAGTCATTAAATCATAAAATTTTATATAAGATTAATTTAGATAAGAAATATGAGAATCTTAAGGCTATTAGTAATGGTGAAGAAGTCTCGTTCGGTACAATATCAGGTAATTAATTTAGAACCACTTCAGCTAACGGGTGCGATACTTCAATAAAGAAGGTCGCTTTTTTAAATTCGACTAAAGTGGCAGGTTCATTTAATAAAAGTTAGATATAAAAGACAACTATTATTAGGAGTGATACTAATGGATACAAAAATAACTCCAAGGAATATATACTTCAACCTTTCACTAATCTGTTTCATAATAGGGATATTGGTCTGGATACCTAACATTATCTTTAATTATGGATATGGTTACTGGTTATTGACTTTTATTATAAATCCACTAGGTATGGCATTTGGAATATTCGGAAAAAGCAAATTTGGAATCATTTCAAATGCCATTATGACTATTAGTTTCTTTATTTTTATGTCTATTGGATACTTGATTGTGGCAATTTTCGGTGGAGAACCATAAGGATTTATCTTCAACTGCTATGAAAATAACTTCTGTAATGCAAGGAAATAGACAATACTAAAGTAGACTCAGCTCATTCATTTTTTGAAAAAAGGAGAGAGATTAACAGTGTTATTCAAGATGCAAAATTCAATTCCAACAATACGAAAAAAGAACCCCAGTTGTTTTAGTGATAACATTCTAGTGGGGGTGTTTGCCTATTTTATCTAAACTAGAAAACAATGCTTAATAAGAATTGGACGTTTTTTATAATCCTTCTAGATAAGGAGCAGATTCTTTCAATATGATTTTTCTTTTCTTAGTGGTTCAACAATTAAGAATTGATACAAGTAATTAATAATTGCTACTACAACACTTAGAAGGAAAAGTTGCTTGCGGCTCATTTTCACCATTTTATATACGCCTAGTTTTTCTGCTAAGGTTGTTAATGGGTAAGCAAATAAGTAGTCAGCAATAATATTACTCAAAAGATATAGCCAGAATCTTTTGTACGTTAATTTAAAGATCCAAAGGTTTAGGATAGTAAAAGGACCAAATACAAATGATACATCTGTCGCTAATTTCGGAAAAATAGGATTTTTTACTTTCCACCATTTTAACTCCCGAGATAACTCACTTATTAAGGCAATAACCAAGTCACTAAAAATAATAGTAGGCAAGTACCGAATGAATGAAAATTTACCAAGCTTTATGACAGATAACCAAGGCATAATAAGCAACATATACATTTTTCATTTTTCTTTCATTGTAAAACCCCCTAGATATGTAACCATATCTGCTATGCTATTATAATCAATTAGTATTTTCACCTGTAATAACCTTTAATATTCATTTTGTTGTTACTGCTATTTAATTTACCTTTGGAATAGAAACATATATGTTTTGTTATACCAGCTAATAAAGAGTTTAGTACCAGCTACCATTTATCTTTATTATTCATATCACAATGTATCTTTCGAAAATTGGTTTGTTTTCAATTTGATATCCATTGTTTTGTATAGATGAAAAAATAGTAGCATGTGCATTTTGAATGTCTTCTGTTGTATGTTTTACTTCATATACCTGTATTTTCCACCAGAAAGTTCACTTTCGCTGATTAAATCATCTATTTGATCATCTTCTGAAATCACAATACAGGCGTCAATTCTACAATTTTCCGGTAGTGTTGTTTCAGGGTTATCTTGCTGAACTACGAGTAGAGTAGTAGTTGATCCAAGAAGTTTTTTCTCCTTAGACCATTTTTTTAACTTCTCCCCAAACTTCAGTATTTGCATTCCCATATGGATCTTGTTGCATATAGGCGACACGATAAAGTTTTTTAATTTTGTTATTATTTGGTAATCAATATAATTTTATAATAAGAACAGGAACTTTACTCCAATAAGGTGTAAAGCCTTTGCTTCTTCAATTAGAGGATATTTTTGGATTAGATGGAATTTATTGATTAGAGGAGTTGTGAATGGGAGATATACAGGAGGAGGTATACATCCTTTTGAATTTGCTATTTATAACTTTACTCCAAAAGCTATAAAATCCCTACAAGTTGTAGAATTATTAAGATAAAGTCCAATAGGAGGTAGACTATGAATGAGGACGAATTGTATGTTTATCACATTGTTACTAGGAAAAAAATGAGTCTTGGGCAGATAATAAACTTTGACAAGAACCAAAAAAATGCCTTATATCGCTTCTTTTTTGAGAGGGAACAATTGAATTCTAAAGGAGAAGACTTTATTCAGATTTTACAAGGTCATTATACAAATGAAGGCTTGAAGTTGGATAAAGAAAATGCCGATGTAGCCATTAAGTATGCAGACCAGACAACCAGAGCAATTAGAGAAGTAATAGTAGAAATGGTTAGACTACAAGAATTTCCTGAATATCCTTCAAGATTGTCTTGTTTATACGCTACTACAAGTTATGAAGACGCTTTGAAATGGAAAAGATTATTTGATTCTTACAATCGAAAAGTTTTGCAGATTGTTAAACTTCGAGTTATTGGGAATACCTTTGAGGGTGATGGAAAGCTTTTACCAAAGGAAGATGGGGTTCCTTTCTCTCGAAAAATTGCACAATCTAGAGAATATTGGAAGGGTAATGTAAAAAGCGACCTTTCTGAGATTTTGATAAGCGGAAAAATTGAAGTAGTAGAAATTATTGATGATTTCTCAATTCTATAGGCAAGCTAGTAAATTATCTTGAACCTAGGTAGGTGACAATATGTTTAAGGAAAGCATCAGACTTCCATTAATATTTCTTGTTGTATCAACTATTTGGCAATTACTAGCAAACAACGAGGTTAAATGGATTGATAATATAGGGGTATGTTTAATAATGTTCTTGTTCTTGTTATTTTATAATTGGTCAAAAATACCTTATAAGTGGAAGAAAGACAAAAATGAATAAAGTATTTAAAAAAAGGGATTTGTTACTACTACCAACGGGTCCATTACTGGAACAACAGTAATGGACTTTTGTTATTCAAGTAACGTGGCAGATTAGTCAAAGAAGCAATCGGTTCTTAATCAAAGATGTTATTAGAGGATTAAAAAAGGGCTCTCATATAGAATAGCCCTTTTTGTTGATGGATTATTCGGATGGTTCAATAGATAATTTTTACCACCCCTGGGAATATTATTTCCAATGGATTAAAAATAGGGGGTTCTTTTATGGAAAAAAGTCACAATCATATGAGATTAACATCTACTGAAATGGGAAAGCTTTGGGTTACTTATACAGGGAATACTATGGCCAAGTGCGTACTCAGTTATTATCTTAAACATATCGACGATCAAGACATCAAGGAAGTTGTAAAAGATGCCCTAAATTTAAGTGGGAAGCTTGTGGAAAATATTAAAGATATATTTATTCAAGAAAACTTTCCTGTACCAGTTGGGTTTACGGATGAAGATGTGAACTTAGGTGCTCCAAGGTTATTTTCTGATGAATTTTATCTTCATTACTTGAAATATACGAGTAAAGCAGGAATGAGTATTTATTCAATAGCCATACCTATAATGGCAAGAGAAGACATAAGAGACTTTTTTATCAAAACTCTTAACTCCACAATAAATTTAATAACTAAGGTTAATGATACATTAATGGCAAAGGGACATTATATAATGCCCCCACAAATTCCTATACCAGACAAAGTTGATTTTGTAAAAAAACAAAATTATTTAAATGGTTTTTTGGGAGATGTTAGATCTCTTCACGCATTAGAGATTTCACATCTGTATGATAATATTGAAAATAATGTAACTAGTAAGGGTTTATTAATTGGTTTTAGTCAAGTAGCTAAAAATGAGAGAGTGCAAAAGTTTCTTTTAAGAGGAAAGGAAATGACAAATAACCAAATAGAAGAATGTTCAAAGCAGCTACATAGAGATAACTTGCCATCGGCTTCGTTATTGGACGACCTAGTAAGCACTTCAACCTTTTCCCCTTTTTCGGATAAATTAATGTTATGGCACAAGATAGATATGTTTTCTATGAAATTTAGGTCTTATGCCAATGCTATATCACTTAATGGAAGGCGTGATCTTGGAGCAATGTATGCTCGATTTCTAATGAAGATTGGGCTATATGTAGAAGATGGTGCTAATATTATGATTGATCACGGATGGATGGAGCAACCACCAAAATCAATCGACCGTAAAGACCTCGCGAATAATAAGGATTAGACGTATGAATGGAAAAATCACTTTGGAGTTTTTGTTAATGAGTTAAACGAACAAAAGGTATAATGAATTATGTTTAATAAGAAGGAGAATGACAGTATATTGGTATTTGAAACGAACAGATTAAAAATTGTAGCTTGTACTGAAGAAACCGTTCAAATGGCAATAAATCAAAACGTTGATAACGGACCAGAAGTTTCAACCTATTTAAAACAGTTAATGGAAGACCCCTCACTATTGTATTGGGGGAGTTGGTTTGTTGTTAAAAAGTCCAATGGTGTAATCATTGGAGATATAGGTTTTAAAGGAAAACCGGACGAAAATAAAGTGGTAGAAGTAGGATACGGTCTTCTTGAAAAGTATTGGAACAAGGGTTATGGAACAGAAGCTTTAGGAGCATTAATTCAGTGGGCTTTTCGAACATCAAAAGTAGATAATATAGTAGCTGAAACACTTCATGATAATTATGGTTCTATTCGAGTGTTAGAAAAACTAGGCATGGAAAAAGTGAATGCAACAGAAACAATGATTCATTGGTACTTAGACAAACCAAGCCTGGTACATAAATAAAGGTTTCAGTTAAAAGGATCTTCCAAATGGGTCTTATCCCAGCTAAGTAGACAAAAATTCTTTTGAAATGGATCTAATACCCATATTTATCTTTTGGTAGAAATTATCGCTTTTAGCTTAATTTCTTTTGTATAGGTGGTTCTCATTTTCTCCATTAATAGTCCCCTCCATAGAAGACAGCTCAATCCTTTCTTTACTGTCCACTATTAGGGAAGGGGATAATAACAACTTGAATATTCTTTTTTAATACATATAACATCTGATTCTGGATACTTGTTGAACTAACTTAACACTTTAGTTTACATGATGCTTTATATCATATTTTATTTTTAAATACAAAAACAAAAATGAAACTAGTAATGAAATAATACAACCCAATAACAGATGTACAATCTGATAAAACAGTCCATAAATCACTGTCTTTAATCAGATACATCCAAATGAAAAAACTGATCATAAATATCAATGGGAAAAATATGAAATATCCTAAAAAATTTAATTTTAAATTCTTAATCATCCTATAAACTCCTTAACCAGCATTGATAGGACTGTTGCGATATTTTCGGCAAGAAAGCATAAAACCAAAATGTTCCTTCTTAATTTACCTGTTACAATCTAATACGGTTAAATAATAGTAAACGTTTCAATCTTTAACTAATCTGCTTACGTTAGTTTAACAAGCTCTTAAAGTATCACATGAATACCTTATACAAATCTAGTTACATAAAGTAGGTAGAAAAATAGCCAAACCCTTGATAGATATGGGTTTGGCTATTGGCTTTTTTATTGATTTCGTAGTAATAACTTTTCATTACTACGAAACTTCCACTAGGATTGATACTAGTCAATTTTTATAAGTATTAAGAACCATTTTTTTAGGTTGTAGTTCTACTAGCATACAAACAACGATTGAATTGTTGCTTTTCCTTTTTTATTTTAGGCGGAAATGATGAACAATTACCAAAGAACAGCGAAGCGACAAATGAACCTTTGGTTATGACCCAGCCTCTTTATGTGTTGATCCTAATCTATTTCTTGTAGAAGAAAATGGACTTTATCTCCATTCACAATCTTCAGGTTCATCAACTTTTTGATTTTTATAAATTTGGAAAAGCGCCTTTCCATCACTTGGACTACCGTTTGGATAATCCATTGGCATTAATGCAAAGAATATTGTATAGATGGAAAAATAGATGAATTGATAGGTTATGCTTGAAGCTTCTATTAGGTCTAGCTTAATTGACATGTGGACCATGAAAATGGCCAACATATTAAATAGAGACCCACCAAAATAGATTAAGATGTGACGGAATTTACTTTTTACCTTTATATTGGAAAACACACAACTGCCATCCCAGAAGTAAAACGTTCGAACTTCGATATTTCGAATTGAAAAGAGCCTTTTTCCACATCCAATGATGATTTTAGATCCTTGACAGCCATTGATCCTAGCAAATAAATAATGGCCGAATACATGGATGAGTGTAACGATTGGAAAGACTATGAAAAATGCCCGAAAAAACACTAAGAAGTCGTCTATACCAAACATCTAAAAGCCCCCATTTCCTTACGTGAAAATGAAAAGGAGATGAACCTTTTCACCTTAGTTACACTACCCTGCTCGTCAGACATTTTAACAAAAACAGGAGAATTCACGTAAAAAGTCACAAATGTGGGAAGGTGAAGGTGAGTAACTCTATAAGCCCAAAAAGCACGACTTCAGGCTATGATAGATAGTCTGAGGTCGTGCTTTTTATGAAAAACAATATCTATATTTTAAAGCGGCATTGTGTGAACCATTAATAAGTCTCACGATGCTTTAGTGTTTTACGTTCGACCATCTGAAACATGACATAGTAAAGAAGACCACTAAATACAGCTAGTGCGCCTAGTATAGAAAATGTGAGCGGGTAACCGATCCAAAGTGACATTGGTATTGCGATCGGTGCATCTGCAACCATTGCTTGTGAAGCTGGCCAATAAAAGGCACCAAATGCCCCTGCTAATGAAAAGCAAAGAAACCCTAATATAGGTAAGTCTAGCCATGGTGAATTTGAAAGTGCAAAGATAATAAATGCTAACCCTTGACCAAATGAGGAGACAACCATCATTGTTTTCCGGCCAAATCGGTCAGAACAGTATCCTCCCATCAAATTGGAAAGAACAGAAAATACTTGAGAAATAATAAGAAATAGTCCAGCCTTTTCTTTTCCAAAGGCATCTGCAAAGTAGATAGTTAAAAAGGGGAAAAACATCCAATAGGAGATATTCATTAAAGCATCACCATACAGGCGAATTTTAAGGTTAGAATCCAATCTCGTAATCTCATAGCTGGCTTACCTCAGTTCTTGTAATCTTTCGTATTCTTCATACTATTTCGGATTTCGAAATACAATAGTATGATATTCGGCTAGTTATTTTGGTTTGATCGTGAGGAACAGAAGTGAATGTTGTAAGCATTTATGAATACGTATAAAGAAAAGAAGAAGAACAGTTGGCCCGTATTTCGGAAAGAGTCCTTGAATGCGAATTAAACGGAAACTGTGAGTAACCATAGACTGTTTTGGTTACTCTACGTTTTATTCAATACAATTTAGGGAAATCGCTTAACAATAAAACCAAAAGGAGGTAAAGCGATGGACCAATTATTTAAGGTTGTAAGTGAAGTATCGGGTTGGCTTTGGGGACCGCCTCTTATTATCCTATTAGCGATAACTGGTATTTATTTAACATGCCTTTTAGGATTTTTTCAGTTTAGGTATCCAATTTATATTTTCAAACAGACGCTAGGGAGTGTTTTTAAAAAGCCGAAGGGGAAAGGATCGGTTACACCTCTTCAAGCATTAACTTCTGCGTTATCTTCAACAGTTGGTGCAGCTAATATTGTCGGAGTACCGGCTGCCATCATGTTTGGTGGTCCAGGGGCTATTTTCTGGATGTGGGTTATTGCTATTATAGGCATGTCAATTAAGTTCTCTGAAAGTGTACTAGCAGTAAAGTATCGTGAACAGACGGAACATGGTGAATATGTAGGCGGTCCGATGTATTACATGACAAAGGGTCTTAAGATGAAATGGCTAGGTGTGTGGTTTGCCTTCGCTCTTATGCTTGAACTTATACCTAGTATCATGGTCCAGGGTAATGCTGTTTCATCTTCCGTTCAAGAGTCATTTCAAATTCCACCACTTATAACAGGTATTTGTATTGCAGGTCTAGTCTCCCTAGTTGTGTTTGGAGGAATAAAAAGAATTGGGAAAGTAACGGAAATTCTTGTCCCATTTATGGCATTATTTTATGTTGGTGGAGCATTATTGATCCTGTTAATGAATATAGAGCAAATACCATATGTTTTAGATTTAATTTTCACTTATGCTTTTCAACCAATGGCAGCTGTAGGTGGTTTTGCTGGTGCAGCAATTGGGGAAGTGATTCGTTGGGGTTTTGCACGTGGATTATATTCGAATGAAGCAGGTTTAGGTACAGCACCTATTGCTCATGCCGCTGCCCAAACAGACCATCCAGTCAGACAGGGTTTTTGGTCAATTATCGGAATTGTCATCGATACATTAATTATCTGTAGTGCTACAGCGTTTGTTGTTTTGTCTTCAAATGTTTGGATGAGGGATGATGCAATGGGAGATCCTGCATCCTTAACATCTGCTGCATTTTCGCACTACCTAGGTCCTATTGGTAGTTATTTAGTCAGCATTTCACTGATTTTCTTTGTCCTATCAACAATTGTTGTTATCATCTACTATGGTGTAAAACAAGCTGAATTTCTATTTGGTTTTAAAATGGGTGAATGGATGAAAATTGTTTATCTAGTATCGATTGTCATCGGTGCAATTGGTGGAGCTAAGGTCATTTGGCAATTCCTTGACCTAGCACTTGCAGCCATTCTATTGCCAAACGTGATTGCACTCTTATTACTAAGTAAAGAAGTAAAACAGTTAAAGAATGAATTTTTTACATCTGAAAAATATTATCTAAAGGATATCAAGAAAAATAAAACATAAGCTTCCATATAGACAGAGGTTTTTCGAGTGAATCTTTGAATAAAATGACTAGGATGTGAAAAGCTTATTAACAACGATATTTACTAATGGCTAACCTAGTAAAAAAGAAGAATGTCGAAAAGGTTCAGTAGCACAAATAAACATGGAGGTGGAGCACAATGAAAAAGTATACTTTTACGTTAATGCTTTTGATCTTGTTTATGACTACGGTAGCCTGTAGTAATGACACTGTTAATGAGGATGAATCAGACCAGGTTAAAGAAGAGACAACAGAAACTAATGAAAAAGAGGATGTAGTTGAAGAGAATCTAACCGAAGAAGAGACGGAAGAGTTAATATTGGAAAAGAGTAAAGAGGTCCTTAAGCTACTAGAGACCAAGGATGAGGAAGAGTTAGCTACTTATGTGCATGATCAAAAGGGTGTTGTTTTTTCCCCACATGTTTATATTGAGGAAGATGCGGTTACCTTTGATAAAGATAAAATAAAGACCTTTTCTAAGGAAACCAAAACATATACTTGGGGTCACCAAGATGGTAGCGGGGAACCGATCGAATTAGCACCTAGTGACTATTACCAAGATTACATTTTTGATGGCAATTATTTAAAAGCAGATGAAGTTAAGTACGACCCGAATGAGCCACGTGGAAATACAAAAAGGAATATTTCAGAGCTATTTCCTAATTCCCATACAGTCGAATATTATATAAAGGGTACCGAAGAAAATGCCAATATGGACTGGAAGGCTTTAAATATCGTCTTTGAAAAGGATGCAGAAGGTGAATGGAAGCTAGTCGCTATCGTACATGATCAATGGACAATCTAACATGAAGGTAGATAGGACCACCGCTTTTGAATTAGAGCGGTGGTTTTTACTGATTTCTCAGGAGATTATAACTATTGATAATCTCTACGACATCCAGCTCCAGCGCCTAGCCCCTCGATGGGAAAAAGAAAACTACCTTTTCCGAGGTTAATAAGTCAGGAATTGAAGGTAAAAGACATCTTGCTGAGCGTCTTATGCTTGTACGCAAAGAGCACGAAGATAGGCTGAATTCGTAAAGATTTATTTTTTATAAATTCAGCCTATCTTTGCGAAAACAGCCTTCTTTAAAAAACTTCTCACACCCTACTAGGCGCAACAATAGGATATAAAAAGCCTAAGCCTAGTTAGGAGGAAGCTGATGTTGTATCCATTGTTTGTATCACTTTTAGTTATTATCTGCGTCAGTATTTTTGTCGTGATCCTTTTATGTCACTTGCTTCTTTCGCCAAATCGTGTACCGTATGACAAGACCTTTAAGCTAGGAATTCAAAAGGGGGAAATTAATGATCGACTCTTTCAATCAAAAAGAAAAAAGGATTTATTTATTCAGTCCAAATATGGCTATCAGCTTCATGGCATGTTCTTTCCAGTAGAAAAGGGGCAAAAGGTGATCATCATTGCCCATGGTATTAAGTGGTCGTTATTTGGTAGCTTTAAATATGTAGATATGTTTCAAAAAAAGGGTTTCCATGTTCTATTATGTGACCATAGATACCATGGTTTAAGTGGTGGGACTTATACATCATATGGGTATTATGAAAAAGATGACCTAAAGGCATGGATCGACTATTTAGTTCGCTCAATGGGAGACAAAACTTTTATCGGTTTATTAGGCGAATCACTTGGAGCAGCCACTGCCTTGGAAGTTAGTAAGTGCGATTCACGCGTGAAATTCTGCATTGCAGATTGTTCCTTTAGTGACTTATACTCCCTTTTACGGTTAAGAGTCAAAACAGATACAAAGCTAGGATTAAACCCACTGATTAAACTTGTCAATTATCTAATAAAAGTACGCCATGGCTGGAGTTTTCCGGACATTTCCCCGATAAAAGGACTTGAAGATACCAAAACACCCATACTCTTCATTCACGGTAAAGAAGATTCGTTTATCCCTCTCCAAATGACAGTAGATATGTTCACTCGAAAACAAGACAAGAAAATGTTATATGTAGTCCCCAAAGCAGGCCATGCTGAGGCATATAACATCGATCCAAAAGGCTACGAGAAGAAAGTCAATGAGTTTATTGAGTATGTGGAATAAGAATTTTTGATGTTTTGATTTGATTTTTGGAGGGAGGTTGGCTAAATTCTGGGGAGAAGTGGTGCAATACTGGAAAAGTGGTTCAATTCTGGTGAAAAGCGGTGCAATTCCGAGAAGAAGTGGTTCAATTCTAGTGAAAAGCGGTGCAATTCCGAGAAGAAGTGGTTCAATTCTAGTGAAAAGCGGTGCAATACTGGAGAAGTGGTTCAATTCCTGGGAAAAGCGGTGCAATTCCGAGAAGAAGTGGTTCAATTTCGGTGAAAAACGGTGCAATTCCGGAGAAGTGGTTCAATTCCTGGGAAAAGCAGCGCAATTCCGAGAAGAAGTGGTTCAATTCTGGTGAAAAGCGGTGCAATTTCGGAGAAGTGGTTCAATTTCTGAGGAAAGCGGTGCAATTCCAAGAAGAAGTGGTTCAATTCCGGTGAAAAGCGACGTAATTCCAAAGAAAAATGGCTCAATCCAAGTAGAAAAGTGCTATCTAGGACCATATGATTTAAAAACAACTAAACGAAAGCCTCTCTTACCTAAAACAGTATGTAATAAACATGTTTACCTCATACAAGCTAGGGTAAAAAATAAATAGACTAATTAATGGGAGGCTTGATCGTAGGATGTCAAAAAAAATAGCTGTTTTATTAACAGATTCATTTGAGGACTCAGAATATGAGGATCCAGCGAAGGAATTTAAGGAAGCAGGGCATAGTTTAACGGTTATTGAGGGAGTAAAAGGTAAGGTAGTAGAGGGAAAAAAAGGTGATGCTAGAGTTGAGATTGATGCATGTATCGATGAGGTTAAACAGAGTGAGTTTGATGCGTTATTCATCCCGGGAGGATTTTCTCCAGATATCTTAAGAGCGGATCAACGTTATGTTTCTTTTACAAAGGCATTTATGGATGAGAAGAAACCAGTATTTGCAATATGTCATGGTCCACAGTTGCTTATTTCAGCTGAAGCGTTGAAAGATCGTGATGTTACTGGCTATACTTCAATTAAAGTCGACCTAATGAATGCGGGTGCGAATTTTCATGACAAAGAGGTAGTCGTTTGTGGTGGCCAGCTTGTGACTAGTCGAACACCGGATGATATTCCAGCGTTCACAAGAGAATCATTGAAGTTACTTTAAAGTAAATATAGAAGATGATGGTTGTCACTTAGTTATGATGTGACTTTAAAATGTAACGATATTGAAATAGTTAATCAGAAAAAGAGGTTGTCTCAAAAGGCCCTACTCCGACATTTACACTACAATGATTTTGTGGGAGTTTATCAAGTCTTTTGAGTTAGCCTCTTCTTTTTATGCCTTTTTATCCACCGTATCTTCAGGTAAAGGGTCAATGCGTATTGAATCTTCAGTTTTAATAGAAATTTTCATTGTATAGATGACAAGACCAATTGATATAAAGAGGAATCCTACTATGCTCATTGTAGCTAACCACCAATTTAACATGAAAACCTCCCCCTCATTGAATCATATGTTCATGAGGGGGAGGTTTAGAATAGAATTTTATTAGACTTTGCGCAGATTGCCTAGTTCCTCAACGATTGCTTGCATTTCGTTTGGGCTGAATGAATTTTTTTTCATAACTAGCTCATATACATCTTTAAGCTCTTCATACATTTCTTCGTCAAAATGTGTAGATTTGATAGCACCGAAATTGAGAACTTTTAATTTCTCTTTGATTTGGTCAATCATATACTCAACGTTTTCTGCTGATTTTTCTGTTAGATTCACTGATTCCATTCCTTTCTAACGGGTTTATTATCTCGCCATTGTGGCTTTGTTCAACAAGATAAAGAATATCTTAGCTATGTTGAGTTGTTTCCACTTTTCTGTATTGTAACACGAATTATATACAAGCATCTAAAAACTTATCAAGGAAATGATTCAAACATGTTATCATTTTGCCTCTTTATTTAAAATAGTAGTCAAGTCTTCTTACGTTGCTGAGCCTGCTTTTTTCTGTTGTTTTTCTTCCTTTATTACCGTTAGAAACCTCTTCGTCTCTGCAACGACCACACCAGATAAGCCAAGGAGACCAATTAAGTTAGGAAATGCCATTAATCCATTCATGACATCGGCAATTCCCCATACGACATCGATTGTTGTGATTGAACCAAGGAAGACAGCAAGAACAAATGCGTAACGATAATACTTTACAATCGATTCATTAAAGAGGTAGGTAAAGCACTTTTCACCATAGTAAGACCAACCTAAAATCGTTGAGGAGGCAAAGAAAAGCATGCCGATGGCAACGATTATCGATCCAGCAGGTCCGAGAAAGTGTTCAAAGGTGATCGAAGTAAGTGAATTACCTTCAGCTCCACCATTTGTGTATACTTGACCCATGACAATGGTAATTCCTGTTATCGAGCAAATAAGAATGGTATCGATAAAAACCTGTGTCATTGAAACGAGAGCTTGACGGCCAGGATAGTCCGTTTTTGCAGCTGCTGCAGCGATTGGTGCTGAACCAAGACCTGCTTCATTAGAGAACACACCACGTGCGACACCCCAACGAATAACTGCTCCAATGGCACCACCGGCTACGGCTTCTCCTGTAAATGCATCCGAAAAAATGAGGGAAACGGCGTCAGGTATTAAGGTAGCATTCATGATTAAAATGATGATTCCAGCAATTAAATAAAATAAGGCCATGATTGGAACAAAATAAGCTGTTACTCTACCGATTGATTTTATCCCACCTAAAATAACAAGTGCAGTAAAGACAGTAATGATGATTCCTGTTACAATTGTTGGAACGGAAAAAGTTGACTTCATTACCCCTGAAACTGAATTTGACTGGACCATGTTGCCAATTCCAAATGCTGCAACTGCTCCAAAAATTGCAAATAACACACCTAACCATTTTTGCTTTAATCCATGTTCTAAATAGTACATTGGACCACCGGACATTTCACCGTTTTTATCCTTCACACGATATTTCACAGCTAAGATAGCCTCTGAATACTTTGTAGCCATTCCTACAAGTGCCGTGATCCACATCCAAAAAACAGCACCAGGTCCACCCATTAACACGGCAGTCGCAACGCCAACGATGTTACCAGTTCCAACAGTTGCAGCTAGTGCAGTCATTAGTGCCTGGAAATGAGAAATATCTCCTTCAGACTTTTTGTCCTGTTTTTTAGAAAATGCCAACCTTAAAGCATATGGTAATAACCTAAATTGTAAAAAACCTAAACGAATCGTTAAATATAAACCTGTACCGACCAATAAAATTAGCAGTGGCGGTCCCCAAACAAAGCTGCTAATCTCACCAATAAACGTCTCAAATGCTTCCATAACATCCTCCTCTTAAAAATGTATAGTAACCCCTTGTCATGAATGTCCAATCAGTTACTTAATGAAAGATATTCTTAAGGCTAAATGTAAATGTCAAAATTTTTCGGTAAGGATAAGGAAATCTTTCTGAAAAAACATTATGATTAGGTAGAGAGGTGGATTTACTAGTTAACAAAGTGATCCTGTTTCGTTCATGTTGGTAATACATATAAGAGAAGAGATACTTAGATTTTAAGGTATCGGTTAGTTTTGAAAAAATTCGGGTAATAGTGATAGGAGGACAAGATGGTTAACATTTTATTTGTTTGTTTAGGGAATATTTGCCGTTCGCCGATGGCTGAAGCGGTTATGAGGCATTTAATGAATGAACAGGGGCTGGATGGAAAAGTAAGAATAGATTCTGCAGGAACGGGTGGTTGGCATATAGGAAAACCTCCACACGAAGGAACATGTCAAATCTTAGACAGGTATCATATTTCATACGAAGGTCAAAAGGCTAGACAATTAGTAACAGAAGACCTAACTGACTTTGATTACATCATAGGCATGGATAATGAAAACATTGGGAATATTAGACGTTTAGCAGGCTATAATCAGACGGGGAAAATAGTAAGGCTTCTTGATTATTTAGAGGAGCATCCTATGACAGATGTACCTGACCCATATTACACTGGTAATTTTGATGAGGTTTATGAAATGATTAGTAAAAGTTGTGAGAATCTTTTAGATGAAATCAAGGAAATTCATAATCTTTAATGGGGGAAACGGATATGAAAAATGAAAATAAGTTGTTAACAGGTATATTGGTAGGAGCGCTTGTCGGGGCGGCTGTTTCACTATTAGATAAACATACACGTGAGGATGTTATGAAGACAGGGAATAATCTCTCTTTAAAAATGAAAGGGTATATCGAGAAACCAACATCATTTACAGATGATGTGAAGCAACAGATTGATGGGGTTAAGGATACTGTACAGGAAGTATCAGAGGATCTCTCGTTTATGAACGATAAAGTTAAAGTGTTAAAAGAAACAACACCAGAAGTACTTAGTATCTTACAAGAAACGAGGGATCGATTCTTTCCAAAACGACAAAATTCGTGAGGTGGAAAAATGTTTAAAGAAGGCTCATTTCTAAAAGAATTATTCCATCGTACTAAGAATGATGATGTAGCAGGATTATCCGCACAGCTTTCTTATTTTTTCCTTTTGTCTTTGTTCCCGTTTTTAATTTTTATGATCACCTTAGTTGGATATTTACCGATTTCACAAGAGGATGTCCTTGGTACGATTAGGGGTTTTGCTCCTGGTGAAACGTTAGATATGATTGAGGAAACGTTAGAGCAAATTTTAAATAAAAAAAATGGCGGATTACTGTCCTTTGGTATAATTGCAACAATTTGGTCTGCATCAAACGGAATAAATGCAATAGTAAAAGCGTTCAATAGAGCGTATGATGTCGATGAAACAAGATCGTTCCTTGTTGCACGTGGTATGGCGATTGTGCTGACAATTGCCATGGTATTTGTCATTTTAGTGGCCTTATTATTGCCTGTGTTTGGTAGGGAGATCGGATTGTTTATCTTTTCAAACTTTGGATTTTCCGAAGAATTCTTAATGATTTGGAATACGTTGAGATGGGTACTTAGTGGTATTATCTTATTTGTTGTTTTTTCAGCACTTTATTTTGCTGCACCAAACAAACATCTACACATTAAAGATGGATTACCTGGTGCATTTGCTGCAACGATTGGTTGGATTGTTGTTTCACTGGCATTCTCTTATTATGTAGGGAACTTCGCTAACTATAGTGCCACATACGGGAGTATCGGTGGAATCATTGTGTTGATGATCTGGCTTTATTTATCAGGGATGATCACCATTATTGGCGGGGAATTAAATGCTATATTATATCAACGAAAGCATGCAGCTAAATGATGGCAAATCAATTTAATATAAAAAAGTCCAATTGACTATGTTAACCATAAGTCAATTGGACTTTTTTGCTTGAGTTAGTTCAAGGGTATTTTATCATGATTGTAGGTCGTATTTGTGTCTTGGTTTGGTCGAAAAGCTGTTATCGCAATAAAGATGAAGAGTAACATAAAACTAATGATCAGGAAGTAGCTAATATTTTTTGTATACTCTATGAAAATACCACCTAAGTAGGGTCCCGCTAAACTACCAATACTAAAAGCGACGCCACATAGAAGGTTACCGGTGGGCAACAAATTTTTAGGCATTAAGTCTGTCATATAGCTGATCCCCAGTGAAAAGGTAGAGCCTACAAACATCCCCGCGATGAAAAGACAAGTTGTTAACGCCAAGACATTTGCTTCAACAAAACTAGCTGTTGTAAAACTAACGAAGCCTAATAAAAGGATTGTCATTAAGATAGGCCTTCTCCCAAATTTGTCACTGAGCATACCTAAGGGTAGTTGGAAAACAATGGCTCCAATTGCGAATGAAAACAATAAAATAGAGATATTGGTGACGCCAAGACCAATTCGTAATCCGTAAACGGGGAAGCTACCATTTAGAGAGGATTCTAAAAAGCCATAGCCTAATGGCGGTAAGAATGCCACCCAACCGTACTTAGTTGCTTCGCCAAAACGTTTCATCGTTTCCTTTATGGAGTTTACCTCAATTGTCTGCTCTGGGTAATCGTTCTTAAGTAAGAAAAGGAATGACCAGCCAATAAAGCAGAGAACAGAAGAGATAATAAATGGTAATGTTTCATGAATATTGATTAAGGGGGTCATTAATGGACCAACTGAAAAACCAACTCCGAAAAACAACCCATATAAAGATATATTGCGGCCGCGTTTATTTTCTGCCGAAAACGAAGTAATCCATGTCTGTGTTCCAAAGTGTATTGCATGATCACCAATTCCGATTAATAGCCGCAGTCCGAACCAAAACCAGAATGAATGATAAAGGGGAAACAATGCTAATGAAACGGCCACTAGAAGACCACCCACTATAATGATAGGTTTAAAACCAAATCTCCTAAGTGGATATTCCATAAAAGGTGATATAAGTAATATACCAATATACAACGCAGTTGCGTTCAAACCATTTAATGCTGAAGAGACTCCACTGTTTTCAAAAATGACGGCTATTAATGGAAGCAGCATTCCTTGACTAAACCCCGAGATAGCAACAATTGATATTAAAATCCAAAAACGTATGTTTTGCTTTTTCATGATTGAACCTCAAATTCTTAAATGTAGATTTACTGGAAAAACCAGCAACTAGATGTAAGTTATACTCTATTACGAAATAAGCTAGAATTCAAGATTCTATTCACATGTAGAGAAAATCGTGTACAATAATAGGAAAATTGCAGAGGTGAAAAAAATGGAATTTACAATGAAGGAAGTTGGGTTTAAAACAACAACAGACTATGGAGAGCTACACGTTGCAGGGGATGAAACATATGGATATCGACCATATCAATTAATGGTAGCATCGATTGCAGTATGTAGCGGGGGTGTTCTTAGGAAAATAT
Organism: Metabacillus sp. GQ13; assembly: GCF_059758525.1. Taxonomy (NCBI): domain Bacteria; kingdom Bacillati; phylum Bacillota; class Bacilli; order Caryophanales; family Bacillaceae; genus Metabacillus; species Metabacillus sp. GQ13. The sequence goes on along the minus strand of NZ_JCAXET010000029.1, from coordinate 9,539 downwards.
TAACGAAGAAAAGAATAGAGATTGAAGATATGAAGATTTCAACTACTGTCGAGCGGAATGAAGATGAGGCGAATCGGATTGAAAAAATTCATATTCATTATCTCATAAAAGGACAGGATTTAGAGCGTCACAAAATTCAACAATCAATAGAATTAGCGGGTAAAAATTGTCCAATGGTTCAATCTATAAAGGGTAGTATCGAGGTTGAAGAGACATTTGACTTAGTTTAAGAAGATGGCTGTTTTCGCAAAGATTGTTGCTTTCCATACAAAGTAGTACACGTTAGAAGCTTATCACCGTGCTCTTTTCGCTAAATGACTCTGATACCCCTCTGGAGATTGCTTGAATTTACATAATAAAAATCCAAAAGCCGATTTTTATTAGTCCGAGAGCAACAAACTTTTAGAAAAGAGCCAAGAAGATTGACAAAGGGACTGGCCCCAGGCTAGTCCCTTTGTCACTAAAGTAACTAAATAGTGAGTACCTCAGCCTCACTTGAAGAGCTCTCAAAATAACGGTAAGAGATCGGTGTTATTTTTAAAAGTAAATAATTAGGATCGTCCGCACTTGGTATCCAGTTTTTTAGTTTATCATTCCAAAATTTTTCCTTGCGTTCTTTGGAGTCCTCTACAGAGATGGTTCCCTCTATTTCCACATAAGGTTGATCCCAACCTGTACGTCCATTCCCTAACAAAATATGTACATAGCGATTTTTACTAATGTCCTCAACTTTATGAGTTTCACTATGCGTAGCAGTAAATAACGTTAATTCCTCATTGAAAAACAACATAAATCTTGTAAAAGGTTTATCACCTCTTAATGTAGCTAACGTACCTATTTTGTGATTTTCTAAAACATCAAGCATTTTTGACTTTATTGTATCACTCATGGATAATCTCCTCTCTAATTCCATAAAATAGCGTTAGTAAAAGGCAAGAACTTTCATCACATTTTACTAATCGTTCCTCATTATTTATGCGTAAAAAATTTCATTTCATACATATATAAATGCACCTATATTATTGAGAGGAGAAGATTTAGAAGTTTCACTAAATAGTAGGTCCGATGTTTGGAGCATAGGTTTTTAATCGATTAAAAAAAGGTATTGTCATTTATAGAAAACATCTGAATATGAGGATAGGTGAAGGTATGGTCAATCGAATATTTAGCATCATGGTGATGATAGGCGTTCCATTGTCTGTTATAGGCAATATTTTTCATTTTCCATCAGTGGTAATGTTTGTTGTCTATTGTCTTACGATTATTGCGCTAGCTGGTTTTATGGGGAGGGCAACGGAAAGTTTGGCAATTGTAGCGGGTCCTCGTATTGGTGGATTGCTAAATGCAACATTCGGAAATGCAGTAGAATTAATCATCTCAATTTTCGCATTAAAGGCCGGGTTAATGGGTGTCGTTTTAGCTTCTTTGACGGGGTCGGTATTAGGGAATTTACTTCTAGTTGCAGGCTTAAGTTTTTTTGTAGGAGGGTTAAAATTCAAGCGTCAAGAATTCAGTATCTATGATGCAAGACATAACTCAGGACTTTTGATATTTGCGGTAATCGTCGCCTTTGTTATCCCAGAAGTTTTTTCAATGGAAATGGATGAAGCGAAAACATTGTCCTTAAGTATTGGTATTTCAGTTATCTTAATTGTGCTTTATTTAGCAGCACTATTTTTTAGACTTGTCACACATCGCGGCGTATATCAGCAAGACACTGATGTGGTTCAAGAGCATGAGAAGCCTGAATGGTCTAAGAAGAAAGCACTAACGATCTTACTACTTGCAACAGTTGCAGTAGCATATGTATCAGAAAGTCTTGTACATACATTTGAAACAGTGGGTGAGCAGTTTGGCTGGTCAGAATTATTTATTGGGGTCATTATCGTAGCAATTGTCGGGAATGCTGCAGAACATGCATCAGCGATTATTATGGCTTATAAAAATAAAATGAATATTGCTGTTGAAATAGCAGTTGGCTCAACATTACAGGTAGCGATGTTTGTCGCACCACTATTAGTGATAATCTCTTTGTTTTTTGAGAATAGTATGCCATTAGTCTTTACCTTACCGGAATTAATTTCGATGGTAACAGCTGTTTTATTAACGATTTCAATCACAAATGATGGAGATACTAACTGGTTTGAAGGCGCAACATTATTGGCCGCCTATATTATTATGGGAATTGGCTTTTACCTATTATAAAACCTGAATAACATAAATAGTAAGGTTATAGGACTCTATGCGAAAATGCATGGAGTCTTTACCTTGTATCGAACATCTTCAGTTAAGGCTCTTTTCTAAAAGTTTGTTGATTTTACACGTACCTGTCACTTCAAAAGAATTAGGACCAAATAAATAAGCGAAAATAGCACGAGGATAGGCTAATCCGTGAAGTAGAGTGATGTACGAAAAACAACAATCGTTGCGAATATAGCCTCAGTTAAAATGAGGTCCCCATTTGCTAACGAAAAAGTGGTACTCTAATAAAGGAAGTAGATCCTATAGACAACTGGGTTTATTTCAAGCTTCATTAATACTTTAACAAACGAGTCATATCAATATAATAGATAGGTCTCGTCCTTAATAATGACATATGCTAGAAAGGAACATAACATGAAAATTAGAATTTTATTTTACTTGGTAGGGCTCTTTTTAATGGGATTTGGTGTCACGTTAACGATAAAAGCGGACTTAGGTGCAGGAGCCTGGGATGCATTAAATGTAGCCCTTTCAAGTATTATTGGCTTAACTGTGGGTAGTTGGGTCATCATAATTGGGATTATTTTAATGTTTTTAAATGCCTTTATCGTAAAAGGAAAGCCACGACTATTGGCGTTATTCACTATTTTACTTATCGGGTTTTCAGTTGACTTTTGGCTAATGATTGTGATGGAAAATCTCGTTTTTGACATGCTTATTTACCGAGTTTTATCGCTTATAGCTGGAATTTTCTTCATTGCCGTTGGTGTGGCGATGTATTTACAAACAAAATTCCCAGCAAATCCAATTGATCAATTAATGATCTCATTACACGAAAGATTTCATCTGAATTTTATGATTGCAAAAACAATTGGAGAGGTAACTGCGCTAATTCTTGCTTTGATTTTGGGAGGTCCGATTGGTATTGGGACCATTATCATTACTTTTCTCATTGGACCGCTTATTCAATATATCAATGTTCCGATGACGAAGAGGTATGAATTATTATTTAAAGGATGACGTAAAAAAGGTGGATAAACAAAATGAACTTTGAAAACACTAATGATAAGCATTTTGAAGGGAGTAGTAATAATGAAAATAAGGTTGCTCGTTTCTCTAGTCCTGCTTTTATCATTCAGTTTTTCAAGTTCTGCCTGGGCAGAAGGAAAACAACAAAAGCAAAAAATTCCTGGTTCTGTCATGGAGTTAACGAAAGAAAACACATATCCAAATCCAACACAGGATTTACCTTTTTTACAACCAAGTGAGTTGACCCAAACACTAATTGATACGTCTAGTGTTCCGATCGAGAATCCTGATCTAATTCGCATCTTAAATGAATCTACGATATCAGATGCACCGCTTGCTTTTGGGTATCGCGCAACAATATTTCTAGGTCAGTGGGCGCTTAACTATGAGTCAACAGAAACAGCAACAAATTGGGAATATCAAAAGATCAATACGAATTTTCAGGATAACCGTGGTGGGAAATCACCGATTCAAATTCATTATAAACAAGAGGCGCAGAAACACGTTAAGGGTGCTTTAACTGCAAAGGTTCCTGAAGCAGACCATGTTAAAAAAATGATGCTCCTCAAAGCAATGAAAAAAACGAATCTACCACTATCATGGGATACCATCGTTGGTGCTGGTACCAAGAAGGACCAAGTATATAATATACCACCAAAAAAACTTGGTTACTTATATGCATATGCCCCAGCTGTTAATGAAAAGGGAAAAGTAACATATGGTGAGGTTTATTTAGAATTGAAGGGTAATAAGAAAGGCATTGTCGTAAAAAATGTGACCTCGCAAGGAATAGGTGGTTGGATTCCATTGCAGGACCATGCATCATTCGGTTTTACAACTGCCGATCAACCAAGATAAGATTCGAGAAGATCAATGCGCAATCCGTGTTGGTCTTTTCTTATGTCTTTTTTGAAAACGTGCTTCGCTAAAGGGGTCATGATCTTATTAGTTCAACTCATTACATATAATTACATCCAAAGTAAATAGTATTAGAAAGCTATTATTTATGGAGGTGTAAGCATATGAATAGAATTGCTGTTATGCTGATCATTTTGATTAGCTTTAGTCTTCTTCCCAGTGCCGTTTCAGCTGAAGATGTGATTGAGGATAAGAATCTAAAGGCTGCCTTTATTCGCGATCAAAATCTATGGACGTACATAAATGGTCAGGAAAAACAGATTACCTTTACCGAGAATGTGAATCCAGATCTTCAATGGTCTGATGATGGACAGTGGTTATTGTTTCAAATTGAAGCTCCATCCGAGAACCAGGGTGGGCAAATGCAAAATGAGATTTGGGTCTATCATCCTGATACTGGAAAAAAACGTAAGGTCTATTACAATGGGTTTTCACCACAGTGGGCACCGGACAAACATATTGTTGCATTTCTAGATCGTCAAGTGTTGAATATTTCCGACTTAAACCAATTTTATAATGTATCGTTAGGGGTAAGCAGTTATACTTGGTTACCAGATGGAAGTGGCTTCCTGTTATCATCTCAAGCCAATCTTTTACCAAGCGGCTGGACAAATCCTATCTTATACAAGAAGAAGTTAACGGATGAATATGATCATCTTTTGAACAATCCGGTAGAACATTTTTTCACCGTGCCTAAGCAATTAGGTGAGGAAAATAGTATCCTTTCGATCCATGCGGATAATTTCTCATTTTCACCAAGTAATAAGTGGATCTCTTTTATTGTTTCCCCGACAGCATCTTGGTCGATGGATAGTAATATGCTTTCTGTCATTTCGAGTGATGGCAAGAAAATGGACGTGTTAGCAGAAGTTATTTTTGGAGTTGGTGAACCTAAATGGGCACCTTCAAAGGATATCATTGCCTTTATTGCTGGTGGTGGCAGAATCGTCTATGGTTTTACTAATAAAAAATTAAATGTAAAAGAGTTTCCAGTGTCTGGAACGCTTACCCCAGAGGATTATGCAGAGTTAGATTTTACATGGGTGAATGATCAGAGGATTGTTACGTCAAGAGTAAAAGAAAAAGAATGGTCAAATGATTTTACTGTGCATCCACAGCCGGCACTTTATGCAATCTCTATAAATGATCATCAGCAAGAGAAACTAACGAATCCACCAGATGGTTTTGGAGACTATCATCCGATATTTATTAAGGGTATGGATAAACTCATCTGGTATCGAGGGAAGTCGATTACCGATGACCATCGAGATATATGGATAGCGAATACAGATGGGTCTGAGGATAAAAAGTGGTTAGAAGATGTAGACGAAATTGAGATTTATCCGAATTGATCAGTAGCTTTTGCAGAGACAAGAACTGAATCATAAACCGATCCAGTTCTTGTCATGTTGTGGCTTGGAAATAAAGTTCAATAATGATAATAAAGTTGATATGGAGGATATTTTCTTGTTCAGCAATAGGGCTATACTGGAACAGGGATTTTAAAATAAATAGAGAATTTTAATCAGAAGAACATTTTAGGTAAGATTCTTATCATCTAGGAGTTAGTTCATTTTACTTTTATACACCTTCAACGACAACACATAAAACAAAATCGCAATGCCAACTAACCAGATAACAGCTGTCACAATGGCACCAGAGTCCGGTTGTCCAGTCAATAGCGAACGAATGGCTCCAGCAAGATGTGTCATTGGCTGGTTTTCAGCAAAAGCACGAAGTCCTCTGCCCATATCATCAGTTGGAACAAAAGCGGAGCTTACAAACATAAGTCCCAATAGCAAATAAGAGAATACGCTGGCACCTTCATAAGATTTTGATACAAGTCCGGCAAGTACTGCCATCCAAGTGAAAGTGAAAATGGTGAGAATAATCAGAATGGCTGCCAACAACCATTCTACAAAATCAGCATGGGGACGGAATCCCATCAGTAAAGAAATAAGCATGACCGCACCTACTGAAAATAGGTTTAATAGCAATGTCGATATCACATGCCCGCTCAAAATGGAAGATTTGGCTATTGGCATGGAATGGAAACGGTCAAAAATTCCTTTTGTCATATCCATATTCACTCGGACTGCTGTATAGGAAATACCCATTCCGATGGTCATTAAGATTACACCAGGCACAATAAAGTTTACATAATCAACTTTATCCATTGTCATGGCACTCCCGAAAATGTAGACGAAAGCCAACATCAGCATAATCGGCATGAGTATGGTTGTAATAATCGTATCAATGCTGCGGAAAGAATGTTTCATCACCCGTCCACTCATGGTCATGGTATCATTAAAAAAATGTTTACTCATGATTTATTCTCCCTTCTTCCCAGTGACAGCGAGGAAAATTTCCTCAAGTGTCGGCTGTTTTTCCACGTATTCTACTTTTTTAGGCGGAAGAACTGTCTTTAGCTCCTCCATTGTACCTTGGACGATAATTTTTCCATCATGCAAAATGGCAATGTTGTCAGCCAATTCTTCTGCTTCTTCTAAATATTGAGTTGTAAGAAAAATAGTTATACCAGATGCTGCTAAATGGCGAATCACATCCCACAAAGCTAGTCGAGCTTCTGGATCAAGTCCAACAGACGGTTCATCAAGAAAAACAAGTTCCGGTGAACCAAGCATGGTCATAGCCAAGTCCAAGCGACGTTTCATCCCACCGGAATAAGTAGCCAGAGGTTTACCTTCTGCTGCTACTAAATCAAAACGTTTTAAACTTTCCTCCACAGCTTTTTTTCGATCAGGCAAATGGCGAAGTTTTGCAACCAAGTCAAGATTTTCACGACCTGTCAAAATATCATCTAACGCTACACTTTGCCCAGTTAGGCTGATTTTCTCACGGACTTGATTCGGATTTGTTTGAACATTTGCGCCGCAAACTTCTGCTTCACCTTTATCTGCTTTGATCAATGTCGTTAAAATCTTAATTGTAGTCGTCTTACCAGCGCCATTGGAGCCTAATAGAGCGAACACACTGCCGCGCTTTACTTCAAAATCGACACCTTTTAATACTGGGAGATCTTTATATGATTTTTCAAGTCCTTTTACGGAAACGGCGAGGTTACTCATGCTACTCGCCTCCCAATTCTTTCATGATGCTTTCATTTAGGTCCTCACGCCATTTGGCAGTGTACGTTTTGGCATTTTCCAACAGTTCATCGCAGAAGGTAGCCACGTCTTCGCCGGTAATCTCCAAAACTTTTTTGCCTTCCGCTGCACCGGCTTCGAATAAATCGATTAATTCATAATAAATTTTCAACATATCATAACCGTCTCCTGCTGCAAAATTCCACATATATTTTTGAATCTTTTCAAATACGAATTGATAATCTTCCGGTAGGGCATCTACACGTGCCATCATCATTTTATACTCTTTTTTATCACCAATCATTTTTTTAAAAAAATTCAACATGTTATTTTTCCTCCTTTAAAGAATTCATTTTTGATGAAACAAAATCCCATTTTTTCCAAAATTGTTGCAGTTCCTTGTGTCCTGCTTCGTTTAGCGTATAAAACTTACGTGGGGGACCCATTTCAGAACGTTTTTTCTCAATATTCACCAGCTTTTTCTTTTCCAGTCGTATCAAAATGGTGTAGACTGTTCCTTCCACAACTTCCGTAAAGCCCAGCCCATTCAGCCGACGGGTAATTTCATAGCCGTAAGTATCACCTCGGCTAATAACTTCCAAAACACACCCTTCTAATACACCTTTGAGCATTTCGGTTAAATGTTCCGTAATAATCACCCCAATCACTATTTAGTATTACCCATATTCAGTATCACTTAGTACCGAAGTATAAAAGCACTTAGTAGTTAAAGTGTCGAGAATTTTAATTTTAGGCTACTTAGTGATACTGGTATTAAGTGTTACTGAGTACAGGTATATCGTAACACTTAGTAGCGATAGGTGTCAACAAAAAATGTAAAAAATAGTAAAAATGTTTTTTGAAAAGATAAGAAGGCATAAATTCTCTATCTACAAGAACCCTTGTGATTGTGGTATTTTTAATTGTAATAGTATTTCTTGATACTAAAGCGCGCGTTCCTGATCAGAATTCAAGAACTTAAGGAGGACATTTATGGAATTATTATTTTGGCCATTTATGATTGCTTCAATTATCTTTTCATTTATAGCTCTTGGTTCTAAGCAGCCAAAATTCCTTATAATTTCCAGCCTACTTATAACGCCATTATCGCTCTACTTAGCTTCAACACCACGTTTTGAATGGTGGGGTTTGATATGTCCATTCTTTTACCTTGGAGCTGCTATCCCCCTAAGAAAAAACATCAGGTGGCTATCAGTATTATTGATCTCTCCGAACATTTTATTAATTGGATGGATTGGATTCGCTGTAATGAATCAATAGGAAATTAAATAAACCTACTATCTTTGTTCCAGAAAAGGGAGCTTTAATTGAACAGACAGATAAAGGATTTTCAAATCGAAGATCCTTTTTTATATACCTTTAATGTTTCATTATGTTAACTGATTTATTTGTATCAGTATTCATTTTTAAGTTATTTTTAGAAAATTAATACTTTAGTAGCTTTTTTGCTTAGTTGCTGTCAAAAAATGGTCGTTTTTCAAATGTAAAATAGTCCCATAGTTCATCGTAATACAAATTTTAACATGGTAAGGTGTAGAAAAAGGGAGAGTTGTGATAATGGAAAAATGATTAAATGTTGGGAAGAAAGTTACTTTTGTCTTTGTGAAGGTAATTCATGATTGAAAAAGAGACAGATCATTCCTTGATTCGTGAAACATTCGAAGGAAAGATGAAAGGAAACAATGATCAACAACTGAAACAAGGGAAAAAATTGATATTGCGTATTAATTCTATGAACCAGATTTTTTATACTTATTATATAATCGTAAATTTCTAAAAGTGTTTATGTGTGAGTCGAGACGAATTGTATTGGATATCATCAGGAGGGATCATTGATGGCCTTGTTTCTCATTTTTTCATCTACTGGTATATTGATTTTTGTTAGTCTTATTCATGTTTATTGGGCTTTTGGAGGAAGATGGGGAATAGGTGCTACTCTTCCGGTAAAAGAAGATGGAGCAAGCACTGTAATTGTTCCTCCTATGTTAATTACATTATTAGTTTCCTTTTTTCTCCTGCTTTTTTCTATCATTCTATTGGCTCAAAGCGGGTATTTACCTTTTTATCATCCAGGTGCATTGACAAAATGGGGATGTATTCTCACTGCGTCGATCTTTATTTTACGGACAATCGGTGACTTTCACTATATGGGTATTTTTAAAAAAATCAAAGGAACCAAATTTTCCAAATATGATAGATCGATGTATATTCCACTCTGCTTATATTTAGCGATCTCTTTTGTAGTAGCTGTTATCATATGAT
>NZ_JCAXET010000028.1:0-37696 GCF_059758525.1 Metabacillus sp. GQ13 | reverse complement strand
GCATTTTAAACTTCATAGTAAGGCTGCCTCCTTAGGTTTTTGAGTTAGAGTGGTGTCTATACTCATATCTTACTGAGGAGCCTTTTTATTTTCAAAGGTGAAAATTAACCATCTACAAGAATTCTAACGGAGCAGCTTAGTTCAAGAAGTGCTTTTGTATAATGTCGCAGTACACACTTAAAAAAATGGCGGAAACCAAAAATGGTTTCTGTTTATTTTTTTGAGCTAGGGATTTTATTTGCATGATATTGAAAAAATCTTAAATTCTTGAAACTTTTATTGATGATAGAGTCCACTAATAGGTGAAGGAGGGGAAATTGATGGAAGCGGAAATCCACCGATTAGTTAAAAAAGCAATCAAAGGTAACAAAAACGCGTTTGAAAAGTTGGTTCAACATCACTTTGAAAGAATCTACCGGACAGCTTATCTTTATGTACATAACGAAGCAGATGCTTTGGACGTGGTCCAGGAGGCAACCTATCAGGCCTATACATCCATCAAATCGTTAAGAAATCCGGAGTATTTTACGACCTGGCTCACCAGGATTGTGATTCGATGTTCGGGACATGTGATAAAGAAAAGGGACAATGTCATTCCAATGAGTGATGAATTATTAGCAAAGTTGCCAGATGAATCATCGAATTCAAACATTGAAGAGTCTTCACAGCTTCTACATGCTGTTCAGCAGCTAAGACTGAATTATCGTACAGCCATTATTTTATTCTACTATTACGATTACTCGATCAAAACGATTAGTAGTGTGATGGAAATCCCAGAGAATACCGTCAAAACATATTTAAGCAGAGGAAAAGCAGAGTTAAAAAAGGTTTATAAAAGTGAGGAGGACAAATGCCATGGATAACAAAGAACTCAATCATGCAATTGAACAAATACCTGTGCCAAAAGAGAAAGTTTTTAACGCCATTTACAAAGGAATAAACAAAGATGTGGATCGAGGATATGGAAAGAAAAAGAAGGTTCTTGCTGGTGTAGCGACTACGGCTGCTATTCTTGGTATAACCGTGGCCTCCGGATTTTTTAATCCTACCATGAATAATGTATTGGCTAATGCCCCTTTAATAGGAGCAATCTTCCAAGAATTTAACGATCCAACAGGTGTTGATTTAGCTTATCAAAATGCCGTTACTGAACTAAATCAAGCCATTACAAAAAATGGAGTGACTGTCAAATTGACTAGTGCGTACTTTGATGGCAGTGTGGTGTCAATTACAGGATTTGTAGACGAAGAAGTTGAAAATGGGCGAAATGAAAAAGGAGAAGTAAGTTTTGATGTTAACTTTGAGAACAATAAAGGGGATCATGACCCTTGGTTGAACGGAAAGTCAACGGACATAAAGAAAGTAGATAAAGGATATAACTTTCAATGGAAAATGGAATATCCATATAAATCATTCAATGAGAATTTCACTCTCCCTATAACCATTCATAATATCAATGGTATAAAAGGTGAATGGAATTTTAATATACCTATTCAACAAGATAAAAACACTCCACTTGCCCTAAATTATGAGCAAGGATACCAGGAAGATGGAGTCAAAATCCGTATTAAAGAAATTCTTACAGCAAAAGCCTCATCTTCACTTGTTTATGAGACTGTGGAAAAATACAAGGGTGACGAGATTATTATTTCTAAAGCTGTTGATGATAAAGGAAACTTATATAGATTTGGAAATCAAACAGACCTCGAGGATTCTGAACAAGAAGATGGATATCATAGTACAGTTCGGACAGAGATGACCAAGCTAAATTCTAGTGCTACTTCACTAACTTTTTATCCACAATTAAATATAGCAGTTCCAAAAGTAGAGCAGCTATTAGATAAGAAATCATTTACTTTAAAAAGCCAACGCCTTAATTTAGGCCTGCAGGTAAATGATGTTACACAAAACGGTGAGAAACTAGTAGTTGATTATCAGCTTATAGGGCTCCCGAAAAACTTGAGTCAACATAAACTAGATATTATTAATCATAACTTGAAATATGCTTTTTGGTTAGTAGATGAGAAATATATATCAAAAATTGACCCGGAAAATCCGTGGCCTCCTAAAAATCACGGAATTCCATTTAATAAAGTAAAAGTGATTGATAAAGCAACAGCACACTACCAATCTACATTTGATTTAAACGGAGATGAAAAAATAAAGAACTTTAAGCTGGACAATACTATCTTACAATTCGATTTTTCAACCTTTGTCTCTTCTGAAGAATTAAAACCATTTACTGTTGATCTTCCGGTCGGGGAAGAATAGGTAGTTACAGTAGCTAATCTTAGGGACCGATAGGAATTCTAATATTGCATTGAATAATTAGTAAAATCAGGCGATGACTTATGTAAGTCACCGTCTTTTTTTTATTAGTTAGAAATTTGTGAAATGTTGTACTTAAACTATAGGGAAGCGTTAATTGAAAAAGCGAATAAATAAAGGACCATACATTTTAGATATGTCTAATAGATATGGTTCTTTTGTTATCAACTCTTTTACCTATCTAACCTAAATATAACATTGGTTATACCCATATATGCGCGATAATGATAATGACGGTATGGTAGGTGAGTAGGCCCCTAGAACTTTGAGGCAAAATAAATGAACGAAAGAAATCTTCTTCGTTGGACGATTTATAACAATTTGCGAAGGGGTGTCTGTACAGGAACAACTGAAGTTAATGGTCATATCATTTACATTTGTATGGTGAAAATATAATTATTTTTCATTAACGAGCGCTTTAGTTAAATAAGATGAGCGAGGACCAAAATTGGTCCTTTTAATTTTGTTAAACAGGGAACGTATGCTCTTGTATAATAATTTCAAAGGAGATGATTGTTATGGTAATACGTGATAGAGGAAAAATGAAATGGCAAGGGGCGTTTTTTATGCCCGAACAGGTAAAGGCGCAGCATGAGTTATGGAGAGATACTCAACGGCAGATAAAACCGATAATCGACGAATATGAAAAGGAGGAATTCGACCAGCAAATAGGATGTGCGATGGAGTATAACTTGCCGTTGAAGTTTACGATTTGGGGCGATGGATTCACGGAGATCATAACAGGCAAGGTGCATCTCAGATATTGGTTACGAAAAAACACCAAAATGAATAAAAAGTCCTGCGGGGAGCAGGTTTTTATAAAATGCAGTAAAACGATACTTTAAGTTACATGGGTCATGCTGTAGATTGATTTTGACATATTTGTATTAAGTTTATATTAAAAATAAATTGGTCAGTGGATAATGATTTGGCAAAAGAGGTATAAGGTGTTGATTATTTGGAGTGATATAAAGGTGTAAGTGATTAGTGCAGCTCTTGTCAATTCTTCGAGATTATTAAAATGACGTTTTTTGCCAAACTGTCTGGTGATTTTAAGTTAGACTCTGTTACTGATTATATATGGACACGCTTTAATACTTATTAATCGGTTTATAACAAATATCATCTATCAACTTATTTTCAAACTCATTTTCTAGTATGTATAAAAAGACTGTATACTACGGCGGCTTAACTCATTGCACTTAATGTAATGAATGAGGCGGAAATGCTGCTGTATTCAAAAAATAGAACATTGTTAGTTGAAATCTACCTACGGAGGTAAGGGAAGTCATCAATTGAAAACCGCCCTTTTATGACAAATGAAGCCAAAGTTCGAGACCTTTTTTCTTCTTAAGTAGTTATAGCCACTCTTTTCAATCAATATAGACTCGTTCTTCTAAACAGACTTCTTTAAATTTAAATCATAAGATAGTGTTTCGTAACCCTATAAAGAAGGCACCAGTAGAGTAACAGACACTAGTGGATTACTATTTGGGAAAACAAACAATCCACTAGTACCAACTTATCACGGCAGGAGGACCAATGATGGATTTACATTGCCATGCTATAAAAAACAAGCATTCCTAACGCAAGAGATACCGTCTTTGTTTCCGAAACTGCAAATACATATTAAATCCAAGAGTAGGTTCCCATTTTTAAAACTGGATTAATCATGTACCCACTACCTTTCAGGAAGAAACGTAATTTCATATACCTATTGTACTGAGCAATAATGTTGAGGGAGTTTGCCCACATATGTGGTAATAATCTAATATGAATTTTTATTACAGTGAAGAATAAATGCCTTTATATAGGGACTTAACAGGTGATGGAAACCATAAAGGAGTGAGATAAAAAGTGACTAGTATGCACAATATTGACCTTATGCGAATAATTGCACAGTCAAGAGGCGGGAAATGTCTTTCTATAGATTATGTCAGTAGTAAAACTCCCTTAGAATGGGAGTGTTCAAAGGGTCATGTTTGGATGGCTCGGCCAGCTAAAGTAAAGTTTGGTACTTGGTGTAAGGAGTGTGCTGGAAGTGTCAAAAAGGCGATTGTGGATATGCAAGTAATTGCTGAAAATCAGGGTGGAAGATGTCTCTCAACTCAATATACGAATAACCATACTAAATTAACATGGCAATGTAATAAGGGGCATATATTTGAAGCTTCATATACATCAGTAAAGAGATCCGTTCTCAATAATAGTTTTTGTACAATTTGTACTTCTAAAAGACGTGGTATAGATAAAAGATTAACTATTGAACAAATGCAGGAAATAGCTATTGAACGTGGAGGTACTTGTGTATCAACTCATTACATCAATTCACATACCCCCTTAATATGGCTTTGTCAAAATGGACATAGATTTGAAGCAAAACCAAATGGAATTAAGAATGGGCATTGGTGCCCTTATTGCAGATATAATATCATGGAAAATAAATGTAGATATATTATTGAGAGACTTACTGGAAGACAATTTCTTAGTACAAAAAAAATATTAAATGGTCTTGAACTAGATGGATACAATGAGGAACTGAACATAGCCTTTGAGTACAACGGTATTCAACATTATGAATTTATTGAATTTTTCCATCGTAGCCAAAAGGAATTTTTAAAAAGACTGGAATATGATAAAAAGAAAGAGGAATATTGCACTAGGTTAGGGATAAAATTAATTGTCATCCCCTTCACAATTTCTAGTGATGAAGAACTCGTTGAGTTTATTTATTGTCAACTTGAAGAATATGAGTTAAAACCAATAATATCTTTAAAACTTTTTGAGTTTAAAGAATATTACTTTCAATCTAATATATTACAAGAGCTTCAACACCTCGCAGTTGTAAGAAAAGGGAAGTTGATATCTACTCACTATAATGGAAATAAGTCTAAATTAGAGTGGGAATGTGAATATGGACATGTCTGGTTGGCAAGGCCTAACGATATAAAAAATGGTCGTCAATGGTGCTCGGTATGTAATGGTAATCACAAGCTAACAAATAATGATATGCACAAAATAGCAAAAGACCGTGGAGGGAAATGTCTCTCTTCTACGTATGTTAATAATAAGATCAATTTAAGTTGGGAATGTAAAGAAGGCCATTTGTGGGAAGCTACACCAGGGGGAATAAAACAGGGTAATTGGTGTTCAATTTGTAGTAAAAAGGCTAGTGCAAGAAAGAGAAAATTAACTTTGGATGATATGGTTAAGATTGCTATAGAAAGAGGCGGGAAATGTCATTCAATTGAATATATAGATAGTCAGTCACATCTCGAATGGGAATGTGATAGAGGGCATATATGGCGAGCTAAACCAAATAACATTAGGTCTGGGACCTGGTGCCCTCGGTGTAAAAATAGATCTAAAAATTAAATAATGAAATTTCTTTAAAAAGGAGAAGTCGCATTATTCCTATTTACTTCAATATTCAGTATTAGTCCTTAAAAAAAAGGAACTCTTATAGTGAGTTCCTTGTAAATAACATGGGGTAATATTGCTTAGTTTTTAGTTACAGTTAAAATGGTTCCTGCCCGTATATGAGCTAGTATCATAAAAAGAATATTCATTTATGTTAACGAATCTTGTCTTATCTTCATATATCTCATCTGAGTGGTGAATTGGGTAATCTATTATATTGAGTTTCTTTATGAAAGCATCAGCCTCATCATTCCAAAGGGTTATTGGTTGGTAAAGTCGGCTCTGAAATGATGTTTTGGAGTATCTACTGTAATTTTCACTCGTGATTGAGTTTCTATAAGCGTCAGTGAAAATTTCCAACAACTCACCTGGAGAATATACAGATATAGATACTTCATCTTCCCAAATTTCTTCAAAGAATTTTTCTTGATTTTCCTCGATGAGAAAGACTTCTATTGACCTTGTTAAGTCATAAATTTGTACATCTGTTATAAGATTAATATGTGCATGTTTTACTTTCTTCTCAGAAGGAGGTTCTGTCACAGCCAAGTATTTGATTTTTGAGTGACCGCTTGATTTTTTTAGACTTTTAATAAAGTGGTTTATTTTGTTTTGTATCTTTTCATGCTCAATATTCAAAGGTATTCTTAGTCTAAATGTTGCTAGCGTCCTATTGTTCACAAAGTTTGTTAAGAGTAATCTTTTTAAGTTAATTATGCTACCTTCAATTATATCCTTTTCAAATCCAAAATATTTAATATTACACTTACTATTGAAATCATAAACAAAATAAGTAGATCCACAAAGAACTAATTTAGTTTGTTTTGTCATTATTGTTGCCTCCTTCAATCCAATTAATTAAAACGTTTTTTGAAACTTTGATGCGCTTGCCTATACGAATTACATGGAACATTTCTGAATTCACTAGTTCATAAGCCTGCTTTCTACCAATTCCAAGCAAATGTTGTATGTCTGATACATTAAGTATGTCTGGATAATCATTAAAGTTCTTGTACATATTCTATTAGCTCCTTTGCATTTTCAACATAGTATTGTTCATATGTAGACTCACCTGTATATGGTGAATGAAAGGATTTGCCATGTTTAAAAGTTGGTAGACACTCATCAAGATGTTCATAAAATTCTGTTGGATTCATTACCTCATGAACAATTGGTTGTCTAAGATTGTGGGAATGAAAATATCTTTTTTTACCATTAAGCCTCGGGTCTCCAATCCCTTTGTTTAAATAGAAAGAAATCTTTTCGTTTTCAGTAGCGTTAGACTTTGTTGTTGCAGCCTTATAAGCCCAACCATACCCCCAAAGCTCTTGTATGGCTTCTAATGGAACTTCGGTAAGATTACAGACAAGATGATAATGAATGGCACCATGTCTATTCTTATCTTGAAATTCAATGACACCTAAATACTTAAAATTAGGTAGATTAGTTTTCTTTAAATAGTAGGCAAGGCGCTTCTTAAAATCACTTAATAATTTGTTGCAATCATTAATGCTATTGATATCAACTTCTACAGTAGATCTAAAAGTAAGTGTTACTAATGTATAATTGTCTGTAAAGTTACACTCTAATAATCTGCGTATTTTCTTCTTAGCACGGCTGATGCTTATTTTTTGGTTGATTTGGTAATTCTCAATACTTTGATTTGTAGAGGGTTTGCGCCCGCCTAAAGTAGCTCTTTCAGTTGTTGGGGGATATGATTGTTTGGTGATTTCTACTAATTTGTTACTAATGATGACTTTCGTATGCATGGTAATTTCTCCTAAGTGTAAGATTAAGATTCTTCGTCAAATTAATCACTATTTATCAAGTTATTGTTTTAAGTGTTTGATTAATTTAATTGCATTGGAATACTTTGGACGAATTATTCTTGATCTAATTGTATCTCTCGTTATCATTGAATACTAATTACCTCAGTGCTTATAGATAAACACTAAATGTGACCTTAGAGAGATTTATAGTTGAATATTGCATCCATCCTAGAGTTCCTTCAAATTCAGTCGAAATACTCTTATTTGATAATAAATTGTAAATTTCCATTAAATCCTATAATGTATTTTTATGTATATGTTGATTTGAAAAGTTGGGTGGAATGGAATTCAGACAAAATGATGTTAGTTCACTTGAAATATCTAAAGCAAATACCAATGCTTTTTTATTGGATATGTGATGAAGGACATGTGGGGGAAAGCCAGTGTAGCTAATCGAACTAGAAGAATCGAGTCAACAAACTCAAACTAGGGATCCTGACATTTCAATAGATTGGAATTATAATAAGAATGGTTCTTTTAAATCTAAAGATGTAATGCTGATGTCAATCAAGGAAGTATAATAGTATTGTAATCAATGTAAGCAGGAATGGAAAGATCCTCTCTATCGTCGAAGAAATAAAATGGGGTGTCCTTATTGTAATGGAAAGCGAGTTTGCAAAGGGAATTATTTAGCTACTTTGAAACCAGATTTAGCTAAATTATGGCATCCAACAAAAAATGAGAATTTAACTTCATCTAAAGCTATCTCCTCAGACAAGATAGTCTGGTGGTTATGTAAATGTAGTAAGGAATTTGAAAGATCCATTAGTAAGCAAAAAAAAGTTATAATTATTACTTGGAGAACTTTTGTAATAACGTTTTATTGCAAATATGTTTAGTATTTAGTGATACTTTCAGGGTATGACCTCTCCGGTCAAAATGAAGTGTTAGAATGGAATGAATGTCTCTTTCAAACATAATGATTCACGTAGTCACTTATTCAGAACCTTTAAATATTCTACTTCTATTACACATTCGAAATCATAAAATAGGTTACCATTATCCATTACGATATAATGTGTTTCTTCGGATGGATCTTTATCATATAGATATTCATAAATTTCACCAATTGTTAAATTCGGCATATCTTTATCTTTTATTTTTATATGTGTTGCTTCTTTGGGTTTACATTGAATATATTTATTATTTTCCATAATTTTCACTCCTGATCAAAAATAGTAAATTACTAAGGAATAATTTTACTTTTAGAACTTATATGAACCTTTATAATAAGCTGCTTCTATTAACCCGCTAATTTCTAAACTCTTGATTCACTTTCTAATTAAGTAGAACATATAATAAGAATCAATTAAAAAAGATGAAATACTCCAGTATGAATCCTCTATAGATCTAACATAACAAAGCTATAAATAAAAAGACCTCTATAAAGTAAAAAAGCTAAAAAAATTCTGAGAGGGAGTAGCTTATATTGAAACCTTCGTACATAGGTGTTTTGTGCCCCCCCCCTTTTTCATACATATCAAGCTTCTTAATTTTTAGTGGAAGTCTATTTAAAAGAAATTAATATAGGGACAGGTACATTCCTTTTTATTATGATTCAACGCTATGTAGCCTTTATCTATTGTTCCGGAGACATTAAATTGTATCTTCTTGTGGATGGTGCCTAGCCAATAACAGCAGGGTGAACATGAATTCTACTTCTAGTCTTCTCATAAGTGCTTGGAATTGTTCAACCATTTATCCTTTAATAAAGAGAAACGATTATCGATAATAACAACAAAATCTTTGCTTTCTTCTTTAGTAACTTTCTTTCCATTTGAATGAATAACAAATGGTATTGAATATTCAACTAAAGAACCTGTCGTTGACTTATCAACAAAAGGTGTGTCCTGTGCATACATTTCATAAGAGCCCTCTAATTAAATCTCAGACAAAACATGAATTTGTATCCAAGGTAATAAGGACATTAGTGTAGTTACTAAAGTTTTGGAAAGGGTTTTATTGATCGAGTTACTTAAATGACCTGTATCAACTTTAGCATTAAAGGTAACTTTAATGGCCCTACATTGCATCGGAAAATAGGTATACTCATCAAATTTAATTCCAAAACAACATAAAGCCCTATAGAAGTCATGTTTTTTAAAGATGGTCATAAAAGTTCAATGTTGATTGTTAAAAAGTTTTTAATTTTATAATCGGTCTTTACTAATAATAATTTCAAACATTTTTTCCATTTTCATTCTCTTTTCTGTATTAATACAAGTTTCATTCCACACAGTAATTTCTTTCTTTAAATTTTCGACCGCTTCTTTTTCAGTCGATCCTATTCCACTACATCGGTGAAACACTGGACATCTTGCAGAATAAAGACCGTCTTCTTTCGAAGTTATTATATGTATGAAAATGGGTATCTCTAGCGTCTGAATATTAGTCATACTTGAAATAGTTTCTTCTATTAATTCATAAACTCCTTCAGGTGAAATTGGAAAACCTACCATCGTTTTCTCCGATATTTTTTTAGATATTATTTGAAAAAAGTCAGTATTATTATCTTCCATTTTCGAACCTCCTAGTAAATTATTGTTGTATCCTAAGTAGAATAAGTACGACCGATAATAAAATTCTATCCTAAAATACACTAATAGTAATGCCTCCGGCTACCCTTTTCATTTTATAGAGGTGAATATGCCTGTTTCAGACAGAAATTGCCGAAAGTTGCACAATACTAAAAGAAGCGACCACAATAAAAGCATTAACCTTACTCCATTTCCTTCACATATAAGTAACATATATATATAGCCACAACGAATGGGCCCCTTATCTATTAACTCAATAATGCTTGCAAGATACCGTATGAGTTGGAGAATCGAAATAGGTATCATACTTAAGACATAAAGTTCCAAGGTGGATATTCAGAAGTTTTATCACTAAAACGAATAACAAATAGTTAGAAAGGATATTTCTGAGTAGAGGAATATACACCGACAGGATAATTATCTAAAGCGTCTACGCCTTAAAAGATACATGTGTTTATGTGTAATCATGGTATAAATAGGTTGTTCGGAAATCTATAAAATTCTCTTTAAAGTAATCTCTTACATCACTAAAAAATCATGTTCATGCAAAGAGCCTAGCTTGCGTAGAAATCTTTTATACATGTTACAATAGAAGACTTTATAAACCTTCTTCCTTGAAATACTCTCTGAAAACAACAAACTCACCACGAACTACCTGGCTTGTCACAGGTGTCATAATAATATCAATATCTACAGTAATCTCAATTACACAAAAACAATAGGGAGATGTTTGGATTGATTAACATCTCTGTATATGACATTAGCCAACCCAAACATCGTCTTGATTAAAATTCTTACTTTTTGTAAATGTCATCTTCCTTGTTATTCCACCAGTCATAACCTTTATTTAAAACAAGAGCATTATGTGTATTCTCTTTATTATTAAGAAGTTCCAACATTTTCTTGCGTTCCTCATCATTTAAATGCTCAATTTGCTTAATAATATCATCTACTTTAGACATATAAGCACCTCCATATATAATTATCTAAGTATAATATCATGCTTAACTAAATAATCTAAAAACCTGAGCGTCTTCACTTGATTTATAATAATCACTAGATTTGTTATATGGAAGATCCACTGGAGTCTTCATCAAAATAAGGATGATCAATTTAATGGCAGTTTTCGAATGTATCACTTCATACTGACTAATAGTCATAATCAATCATACTTTTCTAAAAGATAGTGAATTTATATAGTTATCAAATGACAATAAGCTTACAAAATAAGGGGAATTTTCTATATTTAATATCAGACACCCAAAAAAAGAAAAACATTTAAAGGGATCTCAGAATAAAGTAAGCGAACTTATCAAGAAAGAAAAAACATCATGCAAAACAGGGTCTACTTTAAGAAATGAACGCTATCACCGATAGAACGGGAGCGACAGGAACTTACTGTGGAAAGGTGGGATATCTCCAAGAATAGGATAGCCAAGGAAAGCATCGATGGAGTCTTCTCACCACCGAAGGTAAGTCTGCCCTTTTAGAGACGACCCTTCCGTAACAAATAAAGGTCAAGACAAAGACCAAGATCAAAACCCTTTCCATTTATGGGATTAATGTCATACGATAGATACACCATACTAACAACATAGAATCATATTCTATTAAGCAGACTATCTTCTAAATAACTTCACACGATAATATGCGGTAATAACTTTTCGGAGGCCACCAGCAATAAGTTGACTTACCACCGTGGTGCATTATAAAGATGCTCTGGCCCCCCTTTTGTTATTCTTACTGCGAAGGAAATAGGTGTTCTCTACCAGTGTAGATCAACAAGTATAAATTGAACTTTCAAATGATACTGTCTGCTGACTATAGTAAAGAATAAGAGTTTGCCCAAGTGATTATTTTTCACAGTGGAAACAACCTTTATGCTTTTACTTTAGAGGGACTTCTATCCCTCTATGTACAAGAACCAATAGTGCCTTTACTCTACCAAAAGACTTAGCAGTATTTAGAACTTCTATAATGAACTTTTCTTCAGAGATTGAAAAAACAAATTTTTCTAAAACAACTTTACTTTCTAACTTGCTAATATCCTTAATTAGATTGTACCTGAGTAAATAATCATCATCTGTATGGATGATCTTATCTGATAGACTTGGGAGCATTGGGCGCAATTTATAATGTACTTCGTTAAATTGCTTAAGCATATTTATAAAGTCCAATTTAGACAATCCTTCGAACCATTCTTCATTTTCTGTCATTTCTTTTCCTCCTGATAAACAATTTTTAAGTTCCCATTTCTTCCTAATGTGCATAAGTATAATATGGATTATGACATTCTTGGTCTATGTAAAAAGATTCTATTATTGTAGTGTTGTCTAAGCTATTACCATTCTTAAGTAAGACATTGTATTTTTTAAGTTAAATCAGTGAATATACGATTTAGATTATATTGAACGTTCTAATTTCCTCCTATATATCTAGTATAAAGGTGATGGACATTACATAGTGATGAATATTTATCCAATTTTTAAGTGGATTATGATTGATAATAGTCATTTATTCGAATGAATATTCCTTTGTATTAATAAATATAAAAAAAGAGTGAAAGGTATTTCACTTTTCTTATTAAGATAACTAGCTATTGTCAATTCTATAAAATTACATTAAATATACACTCCTGCCAGTATTAGAAAGGCAATATATTAATGTTTTCCCTTTTAGAGAAAAATGCTGAACGGGTGATTCGAGTTATCTATGCTAATGAGATGTCTATTCCTCATTGTGGCGTAAAGTAGATTTTGAATGTGAGGTAATTTCTAATCAAGAAGTTACCTCTACTGAAGTATTGTCTGTGATGCAGTAAAGTAAAAAGAATAAAAAATTAGAAGTAAGCCCGTACCTCTAAATAGTTAGATTTACGGGCTATATGTATTTTTATAGACATAATCTTATTATTGGGTGAGCACCAAAATTAATTTTTAATCCTCTACTAATACCGCCTTGGGTTCAAACACACCATGATCAGGTTGTATAATACCTTCTACTTTCGATATATATATCACTCCTAATAGGGTTCAGGTTAATTCAAAATTCATCTACACCAATCGGAGGAGATAGCCTTGCTTTTCAAGTTACATATCAATACTAATTACCTAGAAATCTGTTCCCATTATGTTCACAATTGATCGAACGCTATGTGTAAGTTTTGTGAACAATAGTGACCAAGGTAGAATTTCCCCAGGTTTTTGCGGTATATAAAGATAGTGAGCTGACAAAGGAAGGAAACGAACGGTAGCTGTCTAAGAAAGCCCACAGTTCACAATATTGGAAGGTTTTCCCTTAAAAGAGAAAGAAAATATTATTCAAAACAGAGTCTACTTTAAGCAATGCACGCTAACACTTGCCGAGCGGGAGCGATGGAATCTTCTAGTGGACGGTGGCACATATCCAAGAATAGGACAGCCCACTGAGAGGGTTGAGGAGGATGCTACCACCGAGCCGTAGTCTGTCCTTTTGGAAACGACCCTTCCGTAACAAATTAAGGTCAAGGCCTAAAACCAAGTTCAAGATCAAAAGACTTTCTATTCATTTAGGGTTAACGCTATAAGAGAGACACACCTATTAACATAGACTCACATTCTTCTAAGCCATCTATCTTCTTAATAACCTCACACGATAGTGTGTTTCACAACCACTTGCCGGAGGCCACTAGTAGACCATCAGACACTAGTAGACCACCATTCATACAAATACACCAGTAGACATCCAACCACCGCTAGGTGGAGACCTGAAGCCCCGTCACGCTATAGTAAACTGTCACGCCACACACTTGAAGTGCCGTCCTTTGTTGCCGTAGGCTGCGCATATAGTAATAGAACAGTAGAATAAGTGACCACAATAAATGCACTAAGCATGCATCCACTACCTTTCAAGTGTAAGTAACACCTAGAGAGACACCACAAGTGATGCCCTTTACTGATACTTACAATTACTTTTGAATAATAGGATTAACAGTTGCATCTAACTCAAGAGTAATAGACTTAAGAGAATTGTTGCGGAATTAGATTTTGATTTTGAGGAAGATAAGGATAAGTAGTAAAAGTAGGAAATTCAAAAATTGATTTTAAAAATTCCTACTTCGAATAACATTGATATATCAAGGTTTTAAATCCAAAGTAGGAAAGGTAGGAAAAGTAGGATTAAATATAATGTTTATATACAGAAAATACGTTCTTCAAAAAGAAAAAGGTTAATAAATATACTGTATGCTTTTTCCGACCTACTTTTCCTACTCTTCCAACCGAAAGGCTTGAACCTTTGATTTATAAGGGTTTTTTGGGTAGGAAATTAGGCAGACGGTACTTGATTTATAAATGGAGGAATAACCAATGCAGCACACTTTTTATTGTAATAAATGCAATGATGATTTTTCAATTTATAGAAGATTATTATCCAGCTGATGAATTACTTGAAATAATGTTGAAATGTTCAGTAGTTAAGTTTACATGCATTTCTAAAAAATTTGCAAGGACTAACTAAATAAGTATTGTACAGGGAGTTTACCAGGTATTTACCTCTTGTTTATTGAAAACAAAAATCATAAAAATAATAAAGCAGTGCATTTCTTTAGAAATTGCACTGCTAAAATAATACATTATTAATGACAAGCACAATCACTGCATCTACAAGTGTTATCTATTCCATTACACCACTGACAAGTTGAGTTACACGCCCCGCTAGAATCACAATATCCAGGTCCCTTTGAATCTTTATTACATCCACAACCACAATCGCCTTTTTGGCTTGACACGTCATTACTTTTCCTATGGTTCCTATTTATTAGTTGTGAAAGTTCTAAAGGGTACTCAACTCCCACTTTTGCATTTTTTATTGATATATATTCAATCTCAGCGTTCTTCTTAAGTGGAACTTGAAAGAGACTAAATATGTTATTAGGAGTAAGACCATAAGGAGGTGAATATCCTAAATCTTTAATTTCCTCAATTTCCAGTTCATATAATTCCCCAGAAATATCTTCTTTTTTAATTCGCATATACTTTTGCTTTAGGACTGGGTTCGGATAAAGCCGAAAGTATTCCTCAATGTCTTCTTCTATTGAACCAACAAAGTATATAACATTTTTCGAATTAATATTCGACTTTTTCTTTAAATTCAACGCTTCTTCAATTTTCATGTTTACCCTCCTTCTAACGTTACATTCCCATCTTTAGCCAAGAGTGGATCTTTTTATTCAAGGATTTTAACAAGTATTTTTGAGTTAAGTTCCTTTAGCATTATTCGATAAAAGGCATTAAAGAAGGAAAAGATGAGCTTTTGGAAAAAGCAATTGATATAATAAATAATTAACATTTATTTTATTCACAATAGGCGCTTTTCTTTAATAAGAAGGCGTCTTTTTATATAGAAAACACATTACAGGGCATGTCCATTATGTCGATCCGATAACGCATGAGCTGCGGATTGGTGACATTCGATAGTGTACTCGGAGTGAAGGTTTTGAATTAAGTGAACATCATTGTGCATTGAGTCAGCCTTATAAGGGTTGGCATTTTTATATTAAATAGAAGGGACCTATTAACACCTTGGTCTTTATAGTAAAATAGAAATAAGGGCTACTAAGAAAAAATAGAATGTAGGAGATTACAACATGGCAGAAAATAATTCAAAACATTTATATCAAGCTTTATGGAGATCAGCTGATATTTTACGTTCCAAAATGGACGCAAACGAATATAAAAGCTATTTATTGGGCTTAGTCTTTTACAAATATTTATCCGATAAGATGCTTATTCATGCTGCATCATTACTTGAAGAACAAACAACCGACCTAGAAGTCGCACAAAAAGTCTTCGAAGCAGCGTACCAAGATGAAGATGTAAAAGACGATTTACTTGGTGAATTACAATACGACTTTTCTTACACGCTTGAACCTAACTTAACCTTTACAGCACTTGTTCAAGCGATCCATAAAGGGCTATTCCAATTAGAAGATTTAGCACAGGGTTTCCGCAATATTGAGCAATCAAGCGAAACATTTGAAAATTTATTTGAAGATGTCGATCTATACTCGAAAAAACTAGGTTCAACACCTCAAAAACAAAATCAAACGATTGCAGAAGTGATGAAAGAATTATCCGTATTGAACGTTGCAGGACATGACGGTGACATGCTAGGTGATGCCTATGAATATTTAATCGGTCAATTTGCATCGGATTCAGGTAAGAAAGCAGGCGAATTTTACACGCCACAAGCCATTTCAACGCTTATGACAAGAATCGTCTTACATAGCAAAGAAAATCAAAAAGGTTTTTCAGTGTATGATCCAACAATGGGATCGGGTTCACTTCTATTAAACGTGAAGAAATACTCGAATGAAACCGGAACGATATCATACTTTGGACAAGAGCTAAATACGTCTACGTATAACTTGGCTCGTATGAACATGATTTTGCATGGTGTAGATACCGCCAACCAACATTTGAACAATGCAGATACATTAGATCAAGACTGGCCTACTGATGAACCAACGAACTTTGATGGCGTATTAATGAATCCACCTTATTCCGCTAATTGGAGTGCTGACAAAGGCTTTTTAGACGATCCACGCTTTTCAATGTATGGTGTATTAGCACCGAAATCGAAAGCAGACTTTGCTTTCTTACTACATGGCTTCTATCACTTGAAAGACAATGGTGTTATGGCGATTGTGTTGCCACATGGCGTTTTATTCAGAGGGAATACAGAAGGTAAGATTCGTAAAATTTTATTAGATAATGGCGTAATTGATACGGTGATCGGGCTACCATCGAATATTTTCTTTAATACACCTATACCTACAACAGTTATCATCTTGAAGAAAAATCGTTCAACAAAAGATGTATTATTTATTGACGCATCAAATGAATTTGAAAAAGGTAAAAATCAAAACTTCATAAAAGATGAACATATCGAAAAAATACTTGAAACATATATTCGACGTGAAGGTGTTGGAAAATACGCACATCTTGCTGCTTTCGAGGAAATCGTTGAGAATGATTACAACTTAAATATCCCTCGCTATGTAGATACATTTGAGGAAGATGAAGAAATTTCACTTGTTGAGCTATCAGGTGCAATGCAACAAACACAGCAAGAACTCCAACAAGCCGAACATAGTCTAATTGCGATGTTGAATGAATTGGAAGGAACAAACGAAGATGCTCAAAAAGAACTTCAACACTTTATTCAAGCATTAGGTGGTGGGAAGAATGAGTAAAGCTATTCCTGATGTGAGGTTTGGGGGATTTGTTGATAAATGGAGAAAAGCTTCGATTGAAGAAATTATGTCCATACGTAAGGAAACAGGTAATCAAAACGATTACAGTTTAGATGTAGAATTGGAAAATTTAGTGAGTGATATGGGTGTATTAATTGGAGATTTATCGATTCGTACACAATCAAATTCTATTTATCGAAAAGGAGATATTCTTTTTGGTAGATTACGTCCATATTTAAAAAAATGGTGGCTATCGGATACAGAAGGTGTTAAAAGTGGTGAAATATGGGCTTTCTATCCTCAGGGGAAAACTTCAAACATTTTTTTATATAGTTTAATACAAACATCTAAGTTTCTATCTGTGGCGTATACTTCTTCTGGAACTAAAATGCCACGTTCAGACTGGAGTAACTTATCTAAGGTAGTTGTTGACCTTCCACGATTCGAAGAACAACAAAAAATTGGCACATTCTTCAAACAATTGGACGAAACGATCGCTTTGCAACAGCAACTGGTCGAACAGCAGCAACAATATAAAAAAGCGATGCTGCAAAAAATGTTCCCACAAAAAGGCGAACGTGTGCCGAAAATTCGATTCGATGGGTTTAGTGGGTACTGGGAAGAAAAAACTTTAGGTGAACTCTCAGATATTAGACGTGGGGCAAGTCCCAGACCGATTCAAGATTCAAAATGGTTTGATACTAATAGCGATATTGGCTGGCTACGAATTGCTGATGTAACTGAACAAGACGGCAGGATTTATCATGTAGAACAGCATATTTCAAAACTAGGACAAGAAAAAACATTGGTGTTAACTAAAACTCATTTAATATTAAGTATAGCTGCAACGGTAGGTAAGCCTGTACTTAATTATATAAAAACAGGTGTTCATGATGGATTTATTGTATTTATGAATCCGAAATTTGATTTAGAGTATATGTTCCAGTGGCTAGAAATGTTTAGACCTAAATGGCAAAAATACGGACAACCAGGTTCCCAAGTAAATTTAAATTCTGAATTGGTAAAAAATCAATCTATATTCATACCAACTCTCGAAGAACAACAAAAAATCGGCACATTCTTCAAGCAACTGGACGATACAATCACCCTTCACGAGAAGAAGCTCGAAGATTACCAACAACTGAAAAAAGCGTTATTAAAGCGCATGTTCGTATAATAGTTTAAAGCCTAAATGAGGTGAGAGTATGGTTCATTCTTTTGTACCTGAATCAGAACTAGAAGATAGTTTAATTCAACAATTAATACGTGGTGAATCCCAATGGACGTATCGTGGGGACTTACACACGGAAGATGATTTGTGGCAAAACTTTAAAAACAAGCTCGAAATCAATAATAAAGATGTACTGAACGAGGTTCCTTTGACGGAACAAGAATTCCGTCAGATTAAAGATCAGCTTCATTTCGTGAATTTTTACGAAGCGGCGAAATGGTTAGCTGGTGAAAATGGCATCGCTAAAGTTCAAGTACAGCGAGAAGATGCGGCACTCGGTACGATTCGTTTGAAAGTATTAAATCGTGCTGATATAGCTGGCGGTATGTCCTCTTATGAAGTAATTAATCAATATCAAAGCAATAAACGTACAAAAGAAGATCAAGAACGTCGCTTTGATGTGACGCTATTAATTAATGGGTTGCCAATGATTCATATTGAATTGAAAAATCGAAAGCACTCGTACATGGAAGGTTTTCGTCAAATTAAAAAGTATCTAAAAGAAGATAAATTTACAGGTATTCTCTCGACTGTACAGATGTTTGTAGTATCGAATGGCTCAGATACTCGTTATATTGCTACTGCACGTGACGAGAAATTGAACGAGCAGTTTTTAAGTAAGTGGGTGGATCGTGAAAATCAGCCGGTCAATAATTACTTAGATTTTGCTAAAGATGTTCTCTCGATTCCGCAGGCACATAAAATGGTAACGCAATATACGGTCATTGATAGTGCGAAAAAGGCATTGATTTTACTTCGTCCTTATCAAATTCATGCGATAGAAGCAGTAAAAGAAGCTTCAAGGAGACAAGAATCTGGCTATGTATGGCATACAACCGGTTCAGGGAAAACATTAACATCGTATAAAGTAGCACGTAATTTACTGCAAATTCCGTCCTTACAAAAAACAATCTTTATCGTGGATCGTGTCGATTTAGACCAACAAACAAGCAGCTCATTCGAATCGTATTCAGAACATGATGTGATTGAAATCGATGAAACGGACAATGTGAATGATTTAATTAAGAAGTTACTGTCCGAAGAACGGAATGTAGTCGTGACAACGATTCAAAAGCTTAATCATGTTATGAAGCGTTTTGTTGGAAAAGACGATACGAAGAAATCAATTATGCTCCGCCAATTGAAAATAGCGTTCGTAGTAGATGAGTGTCACCGAGCGGTTTCACCTCAAAAACAGCAAGAAATTAAAGAGTTTTTTGTCCGGTCATTATGGTACGGCTTCACTGGTACACCTATTTTTGCGGAAAATGCGAAGCAGGCTGTAGGCAACCTTCCTCGTACAACAGAGGGACAATACGGACGACGATTACATGAATATACGGTCAAAGAAGCCATTTACGATAAAGCGGTGCTAGGATTCCAAATTGAATACAAGAGTACCTTTTCAGAAGAAGAACTTGACGAAGCATTGATTCAATTAGACAGTGAAATTGAATTAGACGACCTCACACTTGCGGATAAAGAAGCACGTTTACCAAAACGAGTCTATCAACATGAACGCCATATGCTAGAGGTCATTCAATCAATTGTCAATAAATCCCGCAACAAACTCGGTTTCCAAAATGGTGTCGGTAAGACGTATAATGCGATTCTAACAACTTCTTCGATTGCTCAAGCACAATGCTATTATGACTTGTTTAAACGTGTGAAGGCAGGTGAAACAACCGTTGAGATTAGTGGAAAAACGAAGCTTACTTTACCTGACTTTCCGAAGGTTGCGATTACTTACTCGATTTCCGAGAATGAGGAATCCTCAATCGAAAATCAAGAGAAGATGAAAGAAGCCCTTCTTGATTACAATGAAGCCTTCGCTACAAGTTATACATTGGAAACGATGCGTTCATACAATCGAAACGTCAATGACCGTTTAGCGCGTAAAAAAGAGAAGTTCTTACCTAGATCAGAACAGTTGGATATTATCATTGTTGTGGATCGTTTATTAACCGGGTTTGATGCACCTTGTTTATCGACATTGTTCATTGACCGCCCTGCAATGAAGCCACATGATTTAATTCAAGCATTTTCACGTACAAATCGTCTGTTCGATAAATCGAAAAAATACGGGCAAGTTGTGACATTCCAAATACCCACGATTTTTGAAGAAAAAGTAAAGCAAGCACTTGTCCTTTATTCAAATGGTGGCGAAAATGAAGTGGTTGCCCCAACGTGGGAGGAAGCACACGAAGCCTTTCTAACAGCAATCAAGGAATTACGTGAAATAGCCCCAACACCTGAAGGAATAGACGTAGAGAGCTTAGAACCAGCACAATTAAAGAAATTTGCGAAAGCCTATCAAGCTTTAGATAAAGCTTTTGCGAATATTCAGGTATATACCGAGTATAGTGATGCGCAGCTTGGTTCAGACTATCCAATTCAACTGGAACAGATTGAAGAATATCATGGCAAATACGTCAATGTATTAGAGAAACTTCGGAAGGAAAAAGAAGATAAAGACGATGTGGACGTTAATATTGAGTATGAGTTGGAATCGGTAAAAACTGAAGAAATCAATTACGAATACATTTTACTTCTAATCCAAGCCTTTTTACCGAATACGCACGATAAAAAGGCGAACCAACCACCGGCCGAAAAGACAGCGGAAGAAATTAGTCAGTATTTAGCAAGGTTGAAAAAAGGAAATCCAACACTTGCTAGTCTAATGGAAACATTATGGGCGAACATTCAAGCAAATCCAGAAGCCTATCGTGATCAACATGTATCCTCTTTATTAGAACAAATGATTCAGCAAACGATTAAAACACTCGTTGATGACTTTGCAAAAACATGGTGGGTCCAAGAAGATGAATTAGCATTTATGGTAGCTAATCATAATCCAGCTCATAAGAAACAAAATGGGGAAGCCGAATTAAAAGAAACAAGTAATTACGAAGGTTATAAAGAGAATACAGAAAATCCAGTAAAGCGTTTAACTTATTGGAAATCTGTCAAACAAGCTTTTGAAGAAATGATGCTAGATGATATTTTACCGCTGCAAAAGAGATAGATAAAACAAGATTAGATTCAAAAATAAGCAAATGAAAGAGAACCCACAGATTGCGAGTTCTCTTTTCACCCTCTTTCTTCCGTGCCAACACCATGCCAAGTTCGTGCCAAGTTGAAATTATAAACCATTTTAAACCATTTGGAGAAATAGCTTTATATCGGGGTTTAACCGCACTTTTTATAAATCATTTCGTGCCCGTCAAAACTAATCAAGAGGTTTTATTTATCACAGGTAGTTTTTTAGCAATCGGCCATTTAATTGAATATCACCAATACACTGAGTCAAGATGCAAAGATATTGGAGCATATAGCAAACTTAGTGTCAATTTTTTGACACAAGAATGAATACATCTTGTGAAATTACATATAAGTATTAACAACTTTGAAAAATCCATCAATAACCTCTTATTCCATTAAGGAAGTTTAATACTACTTCTCCTTCTTAATAATTGAATAATCTAATTTTATTCAGAATCTTCAATGTATTAGTCAAGATCTTGAAGCTATGAAAAAATAAGGAGAGCAATAATAAAATCGCTCTAAGGGATACTGTAATCTATAGTTTTGCTCCTTCATCACAAAACCACGGGTCTGAAGCTAAAGCTTGATACATTGCTGATTTCCATGAATTCTTTCTGTTTTTTTCACAACTCTGAGCAATTGCTAATAGGTGCTTTTGTACCGCTTCAGGGCCAATATCATTTCTTAACATTTTCATTAAATATGAAATATCTGGCAGTTCAGCAGCTACTTCCGAAGCGTATAGGGTACCCAAATCATATAAATCAAAGTGATACTTAACACGCTCTGTCATTTTTAGTGGAGCATCAATGTAATATGATAAAGAAGGAGGGGATGTTTTATTTACAGTAGCACATAACCATTTATCCCCCTCAATATTATCAAAGTATGGATGAAGAGTTGCCTCTTCACACTTTGTTGGAAAAGAATTAGATTTTATATAGTTACAGTCTTTACAAGCAGGGACCAAGTTAACCGGTAAAACACTAAGTGTCGGATAGTCTGTTTTGGAGAGGTAGTGATCAAGGGTGCTTGAAGGACGTTGTCCACATAAAGGGCATTTATCACTACCTTGAGGATATCTCAATTTGTTGTAGTATATTCTACCAGGACTTTTTTTTGGCACCATTCTGCCTGTATAGACTTTTTCTAGCTCCTTAGCTGAAACATTACCGGCTATTACTGTCTTCTTAGGAAATAAGTATAATTCAGCACTGGCCGCCTTTTCTTCATACTTTTGAGCATCATCTATGATTTCTGGTAAGCAGTTTGTTAATCGATCCTTTAAGTCTTCGTTTCTAACCTTGCTAATGGAAGCTTTAAATACATCTGACACATTAAATGAAGGTCGGGGAAGTGTTTGCATTCTAGTCTTCCTCCTGGTTAGAAGTGGCTATGAGAGCTCTAATTAGACCTCGCGCTTCCATCCCAACCTCGTGGTTGAAGTGGTCCAGGACACCTTCATAATCGCCGATTTCATCTACAGCATCTTTGATCATTTTATAATAACCAGAATAAGTCACTTCTAATTCAAAATTTCCCTAGTAAGAGCTCCTTTGTTTTCTCCAAATGTCTCAATTTCACTTCTAAAGTACTGTAAATATATTCCTGACCTACGTAATTTCCAAACGCAACTTTTAGGCACCTCTTGGACAATCACAGGTGAATGGGTAGCAATAATGGCAACCGCATTTCTACTAACTAATAAATCTGAAAGAGTACGAGTAAATGCTGATAATAAAGGTGGGTGAAGATGGGACTCAGGTTCATCCAAAAGGACCAGAGTACGCTCCTCTACTGTTTCAACTAAGCGTGTCAACGTAAGCAACACAATTTTATGACCAGAGCTAAGTTTATGAAAAAACGTTTTGGCTCTCTTCTTTATTATTTCATTTTCAATGTTAACTTCCTTATCAGGATTCATCGATTTTTCAATTTTTTCTTCATATAAATCATATTCTTCCTGACTTATAGGACTAAGAATACTAGCCACATCGGACTCCTTGAAAATTGGATCTGCTGATAATATTTAGTTGTTGCTTAAGGATGCGGGAGAACAAAGTAGGTATTGATTCCTGCACCGTTTGTGATGGTCCAACCCGTGTTTTATGCAGATCAGATTGATACGGTGTTTAAGGCGTTGGGGGTAAGTTAAGTATAAGGTTTAGGTGAACCTACTACATCCCTGTTATAATTTTTTATCTACACCCAGCATACCAGTCACCTGAAATATGTGTAAGAATTCATAAGACCTAGAAACATACATGAATTAAAATTTAATAATTCCTTATTAGGAAACGTGTAAATAAATTCCTATCATCTCTTTAGAGGTGCTTTTATATTTGACCAATCTTAGTTCTGAATATTACGTCAATTTAGATATTTAAAGAATAATGGAGAAATCGTAAGCAATTTTATAATAGTAATTTAGATTTTATTACTAGATTCTTTCAAACATAAGTGGATCATTTTGCATGGGTTTTAACCCTGATGTACTTAAAAGAAATAGAAACCTATAATATTAACTATAAAGAATTTAAGGATAACTCAGGTTACTGGAAATTGAGATTAGTAATCAGATTATCAATTAGGAGAAAAGGAGAAAGAAAATGAACCAATTAGAAAATTATCCGGATGTATTAAATGTTAACGACGTACAACAAATACTAGGAATAGGTCGCAGACAAGCTTATGAACTGGTATCATCCAAAGAATTTCATACCGTTAGAGTTGGAAGAAGTATTAAGATTTTGAAAGATGTCTTTTTGGATTGGCTTCGTGGAACAGTGGAAGACTAGTTTTCAAATAATTTGATTTATATTATAGTAGAGTTGGTAAATACTGCTACATCTCTTTAGGGCTGTAACCTATAAAGAGATGCAGTAATATGCATACTCTTCTAAGAAGGGGAGTGCTACCTTAAGCATTCCTTTAATTTTGGTAAGAGGTGAAAAGAATGGCTGGTTCAGTTAAAAAAGTAGGTAGCAGTTGGTGCTATGTATTCGATGCAGGAAAAGATGTAAATAGCAAACGGAAGCAGAAAAGGAAAAGAGGATTTAAAACAAAAAAGGAAGCACAGGTTGCATTAAATGAAGCGATGAATTCTTATAACAAAGGAACGTTTATAGAACCATCCGTAAGTCAATATAAAGACTATCTAAATGAGTGGTTTGAAACTAAAAAATCAACTATAGGAATTCAAACGGCAGAAGTTTATCAAAATTATCTCAATAGAAGAATCATTCCAGCATTAGGGGGCTATTCTTTAGCTAAACTTTCTACGTTGCATCTCCAATCATTTATTAATAGTCTTTATAATGAAGGATTATCACGTTCTACTATAAAGAAAGTTTATGAAATTATTTGTAGCTCTCTTTCGTATGCTGTTGATTTTGAACTTGTGAATAAAAATGTAGCACTTAAAGTTAAATTACCGAAGTCTGTTAAAAAGGAAATGATTGTATGGAATGAATATGAATTAAAACTTTTTCTTAAAACTGCAGAGGATGACCCTATGTATATGGTTTTCCTACTTGCGTTAATGACTGGAATGCGACAGGGAGAAATATTAGGTCTTCGTTGGAAAGATATTTGCTTTAACAAAGAGAAAGTAAGTATCAGGCAAACTTTAAGCCATGATGGGAAAACTTTTATACCTGGAGCGAAGACGGCCTCTAGTTTAAGAAATATCCAATTGCCTAAATCTACTGTGGAAATTCTTAAATCACATAAGGCTGATATTGAGAAAAGAAAAGAAGAGTTAAGACAAATTTATGAAGATTATGATTTAGTCATATGTACTAATCATGGAACTCCTATAAACCCTGCGAATGTCAGACGAACATTTAATCGTTTAATTAAAGTTGCTGATATACCTAAAATACGATTCCATGATTTAAGACATACACATGCAACGGCTCTTTTGGCAAAAGGAGTAAATGTAAAGGTAATTTCAGAAAGATTAGGTCACAGTAATATTAAAGTGACACTTGATACGTATTCACATGTTCTGCCAACGATGCAAGAGGATGCGATTCGTAAATTAGATGAAATTATTCAGTGTGACCAAATGGTGACCAATGATTAATATAAGTGGTCTTTAGTTATTTTAATGAACAGATAATAAAGGGGAAAACCTTGATATAAAAGGGTTTGAATGAATGGAGCATAACGGGATCGAACCGATGACCTCTACGCTGCCAGCGTAGCGCTCTCCCAGCTGAGCTAATGCCCCGTGTATAGAATTCGTTCGAATCTGCTAATCAACAGTATATAACGATATGAACTATTATACCGTATAGCAATGGAACGCTGCAATGATTAATTAACAAACATATACTCCATACCGAATTAGTAACACAAAGTGGTAAATCTTGAAGAGCAAATATTAAAACTTCAAACCTTAAATGCCCATACTTCTATTTTAAAGTATGTCATCCAGTTAATTCAACAATCATTAGTTGATTTTACAAGGTTCGAGTTAAATAGTAAACGTAAAAGGAACCTTGAAAGAAACGATCAAGAAAATGATAATGAATAGGGATAAGATATAAGCACGGAATGGGTAACGCTGATGTAATGCAATGACCGAGAACATAACAAGATCAAATAAATAGGAATAGCCTAATGCCCACTCATTTTGATATGAGATTCTCCCGAAAATATGTAAAATCCATTCAACGGCAATGTAAATTCCAGACCAAAGCATTATGTAAAATAGTCGGTTAATCCAACTTTCGGGGAAATGGGAGAGAAATAGAAAAATACTAACAGGCATGGTAATGAGAGCATACACAATAACAGTCATTTCATGTCCATATAGAAAATCAGGATTAAAATTCCACAAAGTGTAGTCTTTAACTATGTATTCATATAGTAAACCACCTGTAGAAATGAAAAGCATACTTGCATGATATTTTCTCCATTCTCTCCAATCCCCCCATTTAAAAGAAGCTAAAATGGTTAGAACAGTAATAGCAAAGTGCATATTTATTGATCCTTTCAAATGCATTTTGTTATTCAGTTTACCCCATTTATTAATATCTATTAGGTGAGAAATAAAAGAATCTCAAATTATTTCTATCAAGTCTTATTGCAGAACATTCATTTAATTAAGTTTTATGTTTTAAAAATATAGTTGATACTTTAGTGTTGTAATATTTCGTAAAGTGAACGAATCCTATGTATAATAAAAAAGGTAATCAATGTTTCATTGCAAGATCTACATACATAAAGAGGGTGACCAAAAATGCTAGAAATGATTAAGCATCTAAGACCATACAGAATACAGTTATTCCTTGTCTTTCTCTTTTCATTAGTAGCCATTTTATTTGAGTTGTATTTGCCAACTCTTATGGCTGAGATTGTTGATGTTGGGATCGTCAATCAAGATGTTCCATTTATCCTACAAACGGGAGGATGGATGCTTTTTTGCACAGTGATGTCGATTGTCTTAATGGTTGGCGTTAGTTATTATGCTTCAAGGGTATCGTTGGGTTTTGGACGTGATATGCGAAGAAAGTTGTTTGTTCATGTTGAACATTTTTCGCTGCAGGAATATGAGAAGTTTGGTTCCGCGTCGTTAATTACCCGTACAACAAATGATGTAAAGATCGTTCAAGATGTCATTAATATGATGCAGAGAATGATGACAAGAGCACCTTTAATGTTAGTGGGGGGAATTATTTTAGCGATCTCAAGAGATCGTGTGTTATCGCTGGTGTTTCTCGCGGCTTTACCGATTTTGGCGATTGTTATTTTTCTTGTTGCTAAAAAAGCGATACCGCTGTTTTCTGTCCTTCAGAAGAAAACAGACCGTTTGACATTGATCCTACGTGAGGTGTTAACTGGGATCCGCGTTGTTCGTGCTTTTAATCGGGTTGACTTTGAAAGAAATCGTTTCAATGTCGCGAACGAGGATTATCGTGATACTGGGATCAAAGTCGGGAAGTTGATGGCATTTATGTTCCCGGTTATGCTCATTATTATGAATTTTACAAATATCGCAATCATTTGGTTTGGTGCGATCCGGATTGATCAAGGGGATATGCAAGTTGGTAATTTATTAGCTTTTATTCAATATGCAGCAATGATTTTAATGTCATTAATAATGCTATCAATGGCGTTTATTATGATTCCACGTGCGCAAGTTTCTGCTAAGCGATTAAATGAAGTGCTCAATACACTTCCGATTATTAAAGATCCAGATCATGATAAAGATGAGCATACGAACAAACGTGAGGGGATCATTGAGTTTAAGAATGTGACCTTTCGTTATGAAGGGGCAGAGAAGCCTATTCTAGAAGAGATTTCCTTTACCGCGAAGCCTGGTGAAACGACTGCGATTATTGGTAGTACAGGTGCAGGTAAATCAACGCTCATCCAATTGATTCCGCGCTTTTATGATGTCGATAGCGGTGAGATTCTAATCGATGGTGTAAATATTCAGAGTATGAAACAGAGTACTCTTAGAGAGAAAATCGGCTATGTTCCGCAAAAAGCGACCTTGTTTAGTGGAACAATTGCTGAAAATATCCGTTATGGCCATGAAACAGCAACGGAAGATGAAATTCGTGCTGCATTACAAACAGCACAGGCAAGTGACTTTATTGAAAAAAGAGATCATGGACTTGAGAGTATGCTTGAACAAGCGGGGGCTAATCTGTCGGGAGGACAGAAACAAAGGCTTTCAATTGCACGGGCACTTGTGAGAAAGCCTGAGATTTATTTATTTGATGATAGTTTCTCTGCTCTAGATTACAAAACAGATAGTAAGCTTCGTCATGCATTGAAAACAGAAACAGTAAATGCAACGATAATGATTGTTGCACAGCGCGTAAATACCGTGAAGGATGCAGAGAGAATTATCGTGCTTAATGAAGGGGAAATTGCTGGAATGGGCACACATCAGGAATTGTTGCAGAACAATGCCATCTATCAAGAAATTGTTTCATCACAGGAAAATGGGGAGGCGAGTGCATGAGTAAAGTACGTTCAAGCGCATCTCCAAGAGGTGGTGGAATGCATCGCGGACCGGGTCCTGGTATGATCGGGGAAAAACCCAAGGACTTTAAGAAAACATTTAAAAGATTAATTAGTTATTTGAAGCCGTGGAAAAATCGGATGATTCTCGTTACCCTTGCAGCCATCCTTTCGACCTTATTTAATGTTATCAGTCCGAAATTGCTGGGGGATGCGACTTCATCAATATTTGATAGTTTTACAACGAGAACAGCAGTTGATTTCAATTTTATTGGAAGATTGCTTTTAATCTTAGTTGGTTTGTATCTTCTTTCTTCTGTATTTGCATACATTCAGCAATATATGATGGCAGGGATTTCGCAAAAAACGGTTGCCCAACTTAGAAAAGAAGTCAATGAAAAGCTTTCACGATTACCACTTAGTTATTTTGATAAGAACTCACACGGTGATTTATTGAGCAAGGCAGTTAATGATATCGATAATATTAACCAATCACTACAACAGGCGCTTACGCAAATTATTAACTCAGTTATCTCGATTATTGGAATTATCATCATGATGTTGGTCATTAGCCCACTTTTGACGTTAGTCGTGTTGATTACAATCCCGTTAAGCTTATTCGTTGCTCAGTTTGTCGCTAAATTTTCTCAAAAGCACTTTGTTAAACAACAGCAAGAGCTTGGGAACATTAATGGACACATTGAAGAAATGTTTACAGGTCATCAAGTTGTAAAAGCATTTGGTCATGAAAAAAAGTCAATCTCTGAATTTGATGAGATTAATGCCCGTCTTTATCATTCAAGCTGGAAGGCACAATTCATCTCAGGCTTGATGATGCCACTTATGGGGTTTGTAGGTAACCTAGGATTTATTATTGTGTCCATTTCTGGAGGTTTACTTGTTTTAAATGGTAGCATTCGTGTTGGTGATGTTCAGGCGTTTATTCAATATACACAGCAAATTTCACAGCCGCTTGCCCAGGTAGGTGGAATTGCGAACATGATCCAAGTAGCGATTGCATCTGCTGAGCGTGTCTTTCAATTATTGGATGAGACGGAGGAAAAACAGGAAAAAGATGCACCTATTCACGTTGAAAAACTTCGAGGTGAGGTAGTATTTGAACATGTCCAATTTGGTTATGAAAAAGATCAGCCAGTCATTAACGATGTTAGTCTTGCAGTTAAGGAAGGACAGACAGTTGCAATCGTTGGTCCAACTGGTGCAGGGAAAACAACAATTGTTAACTTATTGATGAGATTTTATGAATTAAATCATGGAGCAATCAAAATTGATGGTGTTAGCCTAACGGACATGAGCAAAGAACAGGTCCGAAACCAATATGCGATGGTATTGCAAGATACCTGGTTATTTAACGGAACAATTCGTGAAAATATTGCTTATGGAAATGAAGGGGCAACAAATGCAGAGATAGAGGAAGCCGCAAGAAACGCGTATGCTGATGAATTTATTCGTACACTACCTGACGGCTATGAAACAGTTTTAGGTGAAGATGCTACCAACATCTCACAAGGACAGCGTCAACTTCTAACGATTGCAAGGGCAATCATTGCAAACCCGAAAATTCTACTTCTTGATGAAGCAACAAGCAGTGTCGATACACGGACAGAAATGAAGATCCAAAAAGCAATGACGAGGTTATTAGAAGGTAGAACAAGCTTTGTCATTGCCCATCGATTATCGACAATTCGTGATGCTGATCTTATTCTTGTTATGAATCAAGGGGATATTATTGAAAAAGGTAATCATGAAGAATTACTGGAACAAGATGGCTTTTATGCGGATTTATATAGAAGTCAATTTTCACAAAATGATTCTGCGTCATAATGCAATAATTTATAGTCCACAATTCCTCCCTAACTTTCTGTCATCATATGCAGGGATTTTGACTGAATTTGCTGAATAAAAGAAAGATATAATTTTTAGGGAGGTAAACAGGTGGTTTACAACGCAGAACTAGTTTTAGATGCAAAGGCAGCATTAGGAGAAGGTCCTCATTGGGATTCAAATGAAAAGATCATTTATTGGGTGGATATATTAGGGATGAAGCTTCACGCTTTTGATCCAGTTACCAGTGAAAATCGAACGTTTCAGCTAGATCAATATATCGGTGCAGCGGTTCCAGATCACGAGGGACAATTTATTTTGGCCCTTCAAAATGGAATTTATCAATTTGATTTGAGTACGGAGAAACTGATACTCCTAGTTAATCCTGAATCAGATAAACCAAATAATCGCTTTAATGATGGGAAATGTGATGCACACGGAAGATTCTATGTAGGAACAATGGATATCGATGCAAAAGAACAAAGAGGTTCTTTTTATCGATTAGGTATAGATGGTCAGATTCAAAAGATGCTATCTTCTGTGACGATTTCGAATGGACTTGCATGGAGTCCAGACCGAACAAATATGTATTACATTGATACACCTACAGGGGAAGTGTCTATATTTGACTATGATGAAAGAACAGGCGATATATCGAATAAACAACTTTGTGTAAGGATACCAGAGGAAATGGGCTCTCCTGATGGAATGACAATTGACTCTGAAGGAATGATCTGGGTGGCGCATTGGGGGGGCTCACGTGTTACACGTTGGGATCCACATGCTGGTAATTGGGTAGATGAAGTCATCGTGCCTGCTAAAAATGTGACATCATGTGTCTTTGGTGGCGAAAACCTCGATGAGCTCTATATTACAACTGCTCGCCAAGGAATGAGTGAAGAAGAACTAATGGAATACCCGTTTTCAGGTGGTTTGTTTAAGGTGAAGACCAATGTGAGAGGTCTTCCTGGCTACAACTATCAACGAAGTTAATAAAGGTGAAGTAGTGTGATGTCAAGAAATTGATCATAGCACTGCTTTTTTTGTGGGGAAAAATGGCTATTCGAGAAATTTAATACATTCGTAATAATTTGTTAACATTTTATCCACTACTTATGGAAAAACTATCGAGTGTAGGATAAAAAAACAGTGGAGGTAAAAAGGTGAAGATGCATAGAATGAAAAACGTCATTCTTTCAATGATGTTGACAATAGTGGCTTTAGGGGTAACCCCAGCTCTTGCTGAAGTAGGGTCAACAACTCAGGTAGACCATTCTGATCATGAGGAAATGAAGTTATCTGAAAAAGAAGGACAACATCAAAATCATCATGAACACAACCTTGAATTTCTGCAAATACGCGCTAAGAAACTAGGGATTGAAAGTGAAGGTAAAGATGCAGTTCAGTTGGCAAAAGAAGTTCGTGCAGCACATCTAAAACAAGAAGCGAAGGAGTTAGGGATTGAGATTGAAGGAAAGGAAATAACTGAGTTATGTAAAGAGGTGAAGGAGACACGGATTCGAAATAAAGCTAAAGATCTGGGCATTGAAACGGAAGATATGGAAACATCTGATTTAGCTAAAAAGGTAAGAGAGACACTTGTTTTAAATAAAGCTAAGGAATTGAATATTAAGACAAACGGCAAGGATCTAAAGGATTTAGCTAACGAAGTACGAACGGAAATCATAAAAAGGGATGCTAACGAATTAGGGATTTCCACTGATGGGAAGGAAGAAAAGGAACTTGTACTTGAAGTCATGGAAAAAAAGATTCACCAAACAGCAGAAAAACTTGGCATTAATACCACAGATAAAACAAGCCATGAATTGATGAAAGAAGTGTTTACAAACCATGCTGAAGAAGCAAAGAGGCAAAAATTGTTTCCGTTTGATGGAAAGGATAACTATCATTTTGGTAGGCATAAACACGGATTTTTTAAAGATGAGACACTTGATGAGATAGAAACAGAATAATTGGAAGCTTTTATAAGGGTAAGATTTCATCAAGTTTATTGTATTTATTATAGTAAACAAAAAAGAGTCTTACCCTTGTTGTGTTTTATAAGTGTTTTGTCATAAGGTTTTCTTTTATCTCAATAATTTGGGCTGCGTGTCTTTTTTCATGATAACCAATAAATTCAATCCATTGCTTTAATGATAAAACGCCAAATGCAGGGTGTTTAAATCCCCATTTTTTTTTCAAATCTAATTCTGGTGGAATCGCATCTATTAATCTTAATAATTGCTGACGTGAGTTCATAAGGTCTAAAATGATGTCTTGTTTAGTAAATTCTTGTGCTGAAGGAGTAATTGCTGGGGATGCAGAAATTTTTATTGAGCGATCCATCGTCTTTGATATTGGTTTATCCTCAATTGTCTCTTGCCCTGGTTGTGTTATTAATTTCTCGATTGTGTTTGTTATGTTGATTTCTGTCTTGTATAAATGGTTAAGAACTTGTCCAATACTCCATGTGGTTTCAGATATTCTTACATTTAAAAGCTGATCAGGAAGATTCTCAATAGTAGATAAAACGTCCTTCCGCGATATTTCAAGCTGTAACCACATACTTTTACCTCCTTATTTTTCCCTTTGATTATACTATAGAATAGTTGTTTTTTAGAGAATTGTCTTATTATTTATAAATTATCAACCTTTTGCATTTCCTCATCTAAATAAAGAGATTGAAGGTCTTTAATCGTCATCCCAGTTGCTCTTGTAAATCCTTCATCAAAGTCATTCACAATTGCTGTTTCTTCAATAATAGTTTTAATCATCTTTTCTCCATATTTATTTACGATATATTTGATAGCGTAATAGCTTTGAAGATAAACATCATATTGTTCCATACGGAGTTTCTCCCAATCTTCATGTGTGATTAGATTGTCAAAAGATGTTTCGATAAATGGATAAAAACGATGGGACACATTATACATACCTACGTATTCCGCAACACCTTCATGAAACCATAGAGGAACTCTGTACACGAAAAGTCCCTGTTCTTTAATAAAGGCTTGTAAACGATAATGTGTGTATTCGTGCATAATTGTACTTTGAAAATGAAAGGCACCTGGCATGCGATCAGATCTAATCTCATCTAAATCGGTTATCGCAACTCCAACAATATCATTAGGATCATCAAAATAGCCCATTGTATTTACGAGAGTTGTTTGTTTGAATAGCTCCTTGGAAGATGGATGTAGGATGAGATCAATATCATTATCTTGAACATTTCCGAACAAGCTTGTAGTGATCGTATCAGCTTTAGTAAGCACATCTTTGATTATTGGCACTAAGTCCTTTTCATGTGCATGATAATAGATATTTACATTTTGAAATGATGAGATTTGTTTATCTTTTTTCATAGATTGGTAATTAATAGAGGGAGTTGTGTTATTTCGAAAAGGAAGCATATATAATTCTACTTTTTCCTCGATTGTAAGGTTTTTACCTAGTTCCGATGAAATCATTAGGCTAATAGAAAAAAAGAAAACTGTTACAAATGTTACTATAACTGAAAAGCTCGCAAGTGATATTAATCCACCAAATCCATGTAAAAAGAGAAACTTAAATGGCCTTTTTACAGAAATGAATCTGTAAATACAGTAACAAAATAGCCCAAAGGAAATAATAATCATCAGAGAACTAATGACAATACTTACGTTTATATTCATAGTTAAAAATAAATACAGCAAAAAAGCGCTAACAATGATAAATGACAAAAATGTATAAATGATGTTTTGGCATACAGCAATAATTATTTTCAAAGAATCCTCCTATAAGGGTATATCCTTATTGATATTTATGAAGGAACAATGAAAAAAATCCTGATATCTGCAATTTAATTTCAAAAACAGTTAATTTGGGAAAGGTAGGTTTTAAATGGAGGTGATTACTACAAAAAGCATTATGCCGAAGCATAACGCCTTTGATAATGTCAGTATTTATATGTTTCGTACTTAGTGTGTTTTTTAAATCCTGAGCCCTAACAAACTCACCCCTCCTCCACCAGATTAGTCAACATCGTGTTTTCTTTATCTCAAACGGACATATGTGGTGAAACGGGATATGGTCCTTTTAATCATTTATATATATTGGTAAAAAATAGATGATAAATAAGCGAATGTAAACCCTAGAGGTACACTGGTAATGAGTGCTAATCCCTGTACAGATCCCTCTTCATTACTAATTCTTATGGCTTCCTTATACCCATAAGAAAAGTGAAATAATGATAGAAATAGAGTAAGTAACATTATTGCATAATAAACATTCATCGTCTGCCCTCCGTTTTTTATTATTCTAAAAGTAATTGCTATACAGTGATAAAAATCGGTTTTGGATTTTTATCGTTCCACTTTAATTAAATTCAATAGAATAGGATTAAGTATCTAAGTATGAAAAGAACAAGAAGATAGGGATTATCAGGAAAGTAAAGCTATGTACGAAAACCAAAAATCAATGCGAAAATAGCAGCTTTCTATTAATACATGCTTAAAAGTCCGTGAATATGATAATAAAATGGGTATTTCTAAAAACTTAATAGAGTTAACTACTACTAACTACTATTTATACACAAAAAAGCTGATTCCCTCCATTGACCAAGGATCAATGGAGGGAATCAGCTTTACTATATTAAAGAATAGACAATTATTTAGCTTATGATTTATTAAAGGAGTGAATCTG
Source organism: Metabacillus sp. GQ13 (assembly GCF_059758525.1). NCBI lineage: Bacteria > Bacillati > Bacillota > Bacilli > Caryophanales > Bacillaceae > Metabacillus > Metabacillus sp. GQ13. The sequence goes on along the minus strand of NZ_JCAXET010000028.1, from coordinate 2,566 downwards.
CTCCATCTATATATACCTCAGTCCCAGTAATGTGACTAGATTCTTCAGAAGCAAGGAAGGAAACGAGTTGAGCAACTTGCTCTGGTTGTCCTGGACCATGTTCTAAAGGGTGACTACCTTCTGGGAATTCAACGGGTATTTCAATTTTATCTACTTCAGGTGTTTTCTCGGTACTTTTTCCGATATTGGTTTCAATTGCACCTGGACAGATAACATTCACCCTAATTTTATATTGAGCTAACTCTAGCGCCGCCATTTTAGCAAATGCAACTTGACCGGCTTTCGACGTACTATAAGCAATCATTCCGAAATTAGAAAAAACACGATTACCATTTATTGAACTAGTAATGATAATACTACCACCAGACTCTTTCATCTTAGGTATTGCATATTTTACAGTATGAAAGGTACCTTTTAAGTTTGTATTTATTGTTGTATCCCAGTCTTTAGGGTTTAAATCTTCTATTGGAGCGAGAACTCCGTTGATCCCACCATTAGCAAATACGATATCTAATCTACCCCATTTGTTCACCGCTTCTTCGATACCTTCTTTTACTTGGTTATGTTTTGACAAGTCCACATCGACAATGATGGCTTCTCCTTGAAGTTCTTCGATTTCCTTTTTTACTATTTCGGCCTTTTCTTCTTTCAAATCCATTAAACAAACCTTTGCCCCTTGTTTGGCTAGAGAAATTGCAGTTGCCCTTCCGATCCCAGAACTTCCTCCTGTTACAACAGCAACCTTATTTGCAAATTGATTACTATTCATAACCATCCTCCTTGTAAATTGTCATATGACTATTATCTCTAGCAATGTAGATTTTACTATGGCTTTATACTGTTTCTTTTTAAATCAAATCATAGGATATGCTACTTAACGAGATTTATTTATATTTACCTCGAGTAAGATGGAATTAAACAATAAAGTCACTTGATAAGATGAAATTCTAACTAATTAAAGATAAAGACAGAAGTGAGATTTCAAAAGAGATCTCACTTCTATTAATATTGAGAGTATATTAGTTTTTGGATTCTTTCTATAGGGAAGTAATAGAGAGGGGAATTATATAAGCCGAAGATTATTATGCAAAGGGGGAAATATAACTAAAAGCAGTGAATTTCAATTTCGAAATCCACTGCTTTGCTATGAGTTATTACTAAAGGGAGATCAAATCTTCTCCCACGTATGACGTAGGTTATTTACTTTTAACAACCAATCGAGGTGCTGTAAATAGTAAGAAGCTAACAATTACTGCTGAAACGATAAAAGTTGGAATCATATATGTTGAATTATAGATAAGAGAATACTTTACAACGGGCATGCCTTCAGGTGTAAGGGAAGCGAAAAAGAAAACCCCGGCCGTGACATGAACAATATATCGTAGGAAATTGCCTAGCAAAGTTGCTAGAATAATGTAAAAAATAATGGCTTTTTTACCCTTATTTAATAATGCTCGTTGAATTTGATTAAAGAAGATTCCACTTAGACCAACAACAGTGAAGGCTAAATAATAATCTAGGAAACCTTGTACTGGGTGAATGATGTATGGACTACCTAAAATAGCTTGAAGTATACCTAATAGTAAGCCTGTTAAAAGACCACCTTTCAATCCCCAACGAAAAGCAATAATAAAAACTGGTATCATGCCTAATGAAATAGAACCACCTTGTGGCATTTTTAAGAACACACCTGAAACTAAGTCCAATAAGAATGCTAAAGCAGATAGCATCGCTACTTCAATTAAAAATAATAAGCGTTGATTTCCTTGCATAGTAAAAACCCCTTCTCTTTGCATGACACCTAACCTTAAGTTTAAAAGAGAAGTAGATATATCATACATACATCGCTCACGTAGACAAAACAAAAAAGCAATGTAGGATATGATTAGATGGTTCCAACATTGCTTTAATATGGCCATCCACATCCCTACGCTAGTGTTAACTAACAGGTTCGAAGGGTTAGAACGGAATTACCGTCCAGTCTCAGCCGAAGGCTCCCCTTGTGGTTACATGCATTATTATATTTGATATTTACTATACATGATAAAAAATGCCTCAACAAGAAATTTGTTCAAGTACATTATATTTTAGTTGAAGGATCAAACAATAGGTTAGCTTTATATAGAAGAAGTCTGTATTCGTAATCACGCTACTTTTAGTTAGAGGACTCTTCCATTTTCTTTTTAATTAGCCACTAATTGTACGGGGGGAATTCAATGTTCCACTTATTTAGGTACTTCTAAAGTCAGATATTATTAGGTGGATGAAAAACGAATGATAAGAAACATCATACATTAATCCCTACTAACTATCGTGTTCTTTGCAATGCATTTACTACTACTTTACTCTTGTAATTGTATTTAGAAAGATGAATGAACAAACCTTAATCATAAATATTTCAAATTTAATATAAAAAGTGGTTGCTAATAATATTATATCGTGATATATTATTAAACGTCGCTGATGAAGCGGGAACAACATTGAAAACAAATTAATAAAAAGATGTTGACAGAGATAATAAGAAATGATATATTATAAAGGTCGCTTCTGAACGAAACGGCAAACA
>NZ_JCAXET010000027.1:0-43661 GCF_059758525.1 Metabacillus sp. GQ13 | reverse complement strand
AACCACAGATCCCATTTTCAATACTGATAACAGGCTTAGTTAATTAGCTGGAGTTAGTATCGTTCCATGGACATAGTTTAGTTAACCCTCTATGAGTGGTTAGGCAAATAGTTTAACACCATCTGCTTAAATGGTACCTCAATCATTTAAATAAATTAAAAAAACTCATCCATAAGTTGATAGTAAAAGATTTTTGATTCGACAAATTCTTTAACGCCATACTCTTTAAGAAAAAAAGGAATATATTCCTTTCCAAAATTATAGTAAATACTTCTAATTACTAAAGCTAAATCTTGATATCTGTCGGAAACTCCTGCTCTCCCCCAATCAATAAAACCACTTACTTTCCCTCCATCAATAATAATATTGGGTAAGCAATAGTCACCATGAGTAAAGACCAGATCTTCATTTATTGGTTTTTTTGAAATGAGTTCATCAAAGAGTTCCCTTGATTTAAAACCTTTTCTTACTTCATCAAAATTTTCTTCATCAACATGACCATTTTTAACCCTTATTCTTGCCTCTTCAATTTTAATATCCAAATTTTGATTAAAAGGGCAACTTTCGATACTTAAACTATGTATTGTTTTTAGCCCTAATGCTAATTGCTCAATTAATAAAGATAAATTTGCTTTATTTGATTTATCGGATGCATTAATACCTTTTATTTCTGTAATTAATAGGTATTCATTTACTTCATCCGTGTCATGATAAAGTACCTCTGGTACAGATAGCTTCCCCTGTAACCACTCTAATTTTTCTTTCTCTTGATACAGATTTTCAATAGAATTATTTGGTTGTATTTTAAGATATTGATTATTAGTAGAACCTTTCAACAAGAAAGTCATAGCATCTGACTGACCGATTGTAATTTGTTCCCATGTATATCCCTTAGTAAATCTTGCTAAGCTTTGTGGAACTTCATTCATTCATTCATTGTCACCACTTTCAAAGACTTACTCTTTATATAATTAATTATTTCTACAGTAATTTTACAATCCCTTCTTCAACTGATCTATCATTAAAATTAGTCATATTCCAAGATCTCTCCCTTTACTTGAACAACGTTTCTAAAAAAGAAAGTTCGTACCATTTAATTAACATAATCAGATGTTATCGGCATAAAAAAAGAATCTTCAATCGAAGATCCTTTTAGGTGCTTATTAGTAAAAATAACAACTTGTTGTGTCTCAACCTGTAATACAAAACGACAATAGCCCACTCACAGATACTCAATTCCAATATTTTACAAATTACTATCTGTAACATCTTTGACGGGGTGTTACTGTTTTTCACTGGATTGCTTTAGCAAAATGTTAGCAAATTCAAGCAGATAGAATGATGTAGTGGTGTTTACCTTATATTACAAAACGATATGGTTCTCCGTAACGCTCTAAAGATAGCTAAATAGTCTTTTTATCACTACAGCCAATGAATATACTATTTAGCACGGGTTAAAGGTTAAGTTAAAGGATGAACCGGCAAAAAAGACTGTTGTTCCGCATAAGGAAAAGTATCGTCAAACAAAAAAAAAATAGATTGATCTGTGATTTCGTATGATAATTATTAACATGGATACAAAACAAAGAAAGAAACCAAATCATTTGAGATTTGGTTTTCTAATCCGTTTGATATTTTCATATATTTATCTACCTAAACAATTATGCTTTTCTTTTTCTCATGAAGAGGAAGAACATGCCACTTAAGAAGAGTAAAAACCCTGCTAATAAGTACTGATAGATCGTAGTGGCAGTTTCCGGTAGTTTTTGTCCGTCGTCCGTTACAGGCTGTTGCTCTATTTCTTCCTGTTCAAAAACGGTATAGGTGCTGAAGTGATCGGTTTGTGCTGTCACGTTTCCATCTTGCCACTCTCCGCCGATTGCTTCCCATTCTTCGAGTTCTGGATTCAAATAGAATAGTTGCACCTGATTTTTATCATTTACTCTGTTGCTATCAACAGAAAAAGTCAGTGTCACTTTTTCATCGAAGGTATTTAATTCTTTTTCGCCTTGTTTGATTTCAAAATCATAGACCACACTCAATGCTTGATCTATATCAGCTAAACGCTCTAACTGAATTGATGCAGCCTCGGATGCATTAGTGAAATTGGAGGCAGCTAGTTGCAAGCTGACATTTTTCAACTGAATGATGATCGTTATACGATGCTCCTTCAGCCATTTTATTTGGTCAGAAGTAAATGCTAGGTTAACAGAATCATTATGATCACGTAAATCTATTCTTAATTCACCATGATCAGCTAGCTGATGGAGCGAATCTGTTTCGATCGTTGCCTCGCCATTGGTAACGTCAGGTGTTAAGGTAACACTGGTTTGTTTCTTTGGAGCTTTTGAATCCTCGGGATCTTCTGGATCGACAGGGTCTTTTGAATCTTCAGGATCTGGTGAAACTGGATCAGAAGTATCGATTGCTTCGATATTTGCAACGACACTATTATTGTTATAAGTGACAGTTACCTCGTAATTATCTGCAGTTATATTATCGAATTTACCTTTCACCTTGTCAGCAGTCATTAAAGTAATATTCGCAGCCTTGTCTATTTCATAATGAGAAAGATCCAAATTCAGATCCCCACCATCAAGGTATAATAGACCATCTACATTTAGTTGAGGTTTGTCATTATCCACTGCAATATCTAGGCTTCCAGCTTCCATTGTTAAGTTACCGTTTAAATTCAGAGGTTCATCTACATTAACTAAAACTGTACCATTTTCTACAAAAAGATCGCCTTCACCAAAAGCAGTCGCAGAAGTAGCTTCTAATGTGCCTCCTTGCAGCAATGTGCCTCCTGAATAACTATTACTTCCTGTCAATGTAAGTGTACCTGTCCCCTGCTTGGTAAGCATACCACTGCCAGTTATATCATTTCTCCACCAATCATGGGCATTAAATCTTCCTTTTGAAGCATCCATATTTACTGTTACATTGCTTAAAAACGCACCATATCCATCAGATGCTGTTACCAAATCAAGTCTCCCCCAACCATTTGATTCGTCTATTACAGGGTAGCCTGATTCAATTTCTGTGGTATACAATACTTCTCTACGTTGTTTATCAGTAAAATAAGGTTGACGAGTTTCCAATAAAACTTCAGCCCCTTTTGGTACTACAGGGTCTAAACCTTTTATGCCAGTTTGAGGTAATCCGTATGTAAGTTTTTCCCGATAGAATGCTTTATTTACTTCATGATCTTCCCATTTTTGTTCATCGTATGCACTTTCAAACGTATAATCCTCTGTTACCATATGTGCATATTCGTACAAGCTCATTTCTTTTGATGCAGCTAATTTACCGAATACTTCTCCAGCATTTTTATAAGCCTTATCCAATACCTCTTGGTTTTCTGTAAGGTTGTATGCGTAGGCAGTCATTGCAGTTGATTGTATTCTTGCTCCTATAACATCAAGTGGCGAGTGCATGCCAGTCACTATTCTATTTTCTCCCATTTGTGCTGCTCTAGTTAAAAATTCAGAAAATCTTTCGGGTGTTGCGTATGCAAATCCGAATGTTGACAAATAAGCTGCACTTGTATGCCCGCTTGGAAAAGCTCCGTCTTTACCTCTCCCGTCTTCCGCTTTTCTTTTTACATATTCTAATGCAGGAATTACTTCCACATTCGTTTCATATTGTTGGTAATGTCTTTCTCCCGTTTCTTTTTTACCACCTGAAGGTAATTCTTCTACTGTACTTTCACCACTGCCGATTGTTTCCCAAAGAGGTAAACCGTTCTTATCAACAACTTCTTTCACTTCTCCATTTGAATTCATTCTGTACGGTCTTGGAGAAGAGAAAAAATACTTAGAAGGGTTTGAAGAAGAAGGATTCCTAAATCTAATTAATTGAACTAAATCCATCGCATCTGAAAGTTCAGATCCATTCCATTGTCCCATTCCTTGACTTTGGTCTTCAACAGTCGTTTCTTCCAATACTTTATTCATGTCCTCTGTTGATCTGACAACACTTGTGATCGGGTTAACGATATCGACGTAGGCATTAGCTAAAGGCCCATAAGCTTCCATCATACTATATATCTTATCTCTTTGATCATCATAATAGGCCGCTAACGCCTCTTCATCCGTTCTGTTTTTAATAACGTCTTCTACATACTTAATATTAGCTGTCCAAGTCTCTGAATCTCTGATTTCTTCGTTAGCATATGTTTTCTTATCCGCTACTAACTTTGTCTCATCATTTTTATATCCATCAAAATAAACGGTAGGTCCGTCACCATAATTAGCAACCTCACCATTTGCACCTGGTTTAGTTAACGCTGTTCCGTCTCTCCAATCTGGTTGATTCATAGACCATACTTGATCAAAACCATCTAAAATACTTATAAAAGGATTAGTCGTAGCTATATTCTTTAAGTGTGAATCATTAGCATTTCCGCCATTATCCACTGCTGGTAAAGGTTGCTCAACTTCAAGAGGATTTGTATTTATTTCTCCAGTAGTCCCTTGTGGCTTTGAAGGTTTTGAATGCTCCTGACCAGAATATTGACTAGCGGCCAGAACAGGAAGCTCAAAAGAAGCCATAGTTAGAACTGCAAGTAGTAGTATTATCGATATTTTTTTCATGAATTTCATACCTTTTTTATTTCTCCTTTTCTGTTGCATATTTTCAACACACAAATTCCACTTTAAGGGATGTTTGTTAAATGAATGAGGGGAAATTGTTAAAATTTCGTAAATTTCACGTAGAGGGGAAGAGACTTATTAAAAAAATTAGCAGGTTTAGTATTAGTAGAGAAAATGCTATTGGCCTGCACCAGGTTTTGTTGCAATTGTGATAAGGTACCGTGGATATATCCCTCTTCTTACTGATCAAAGTTATATTTTTCCTCAAATCTGGATAATTCACGTTCTTTATGAAGAGAATCCTTATAGGCTTCATAGATCATAGCTATTCTGTTATTACCGGACTACGATTTTTGTTATTCTGAAAATGAAAAAACTACTATAGTTTAGGTTGACCAGCTCATGGATAAAACTAAAATCTACACGACGATACATTTTTCGTAATAAGTGATGTTCAGGTGATGAGTTATTTATTATCATAACGTACTAAGCCGTAGTTCATAAAAATACTGCACAATTGGGTGCTTTAACTTCATCTTCTCAAAATTCGTTTTTTCCAAACCATCTGTCCACCAGAGCTAGAATATTCAAAAGGATATCATTGCTCTCTATGCTTTCCTCTATAGAACTGAATAGGAACTTATTAGCTACAACGATAAAATTCGATTTACTTTCTACTGGAAAATTATTATGAATACATTAATATTCGTCGAATATTGTCGATAATATATATATTCAGACTGGGGGAAAACAAATGAAGAAGATGAAATTTCAATTGAAGGGCATATCCGGTAAGTTAATGCTTCTGATCACAATGATTATAATTGTTACTGTGGTAATTATTGGTTCAACAAGTTATATTTTCGCTAAAGATAATCTCATCGAATCAGGTAAAAGAGAATTACTTAGTATTGTACAAGGGGCTTATTCTTCAATAGAATTAATAAATCAAAGAGTTGAAAGTGGTGAATTGACACTAGAAGAAGGTTTACAACAAGCGAGAATTATCCTTAACGGACCAGTGGATCAAAATGGGAAGTACGATTATCAACAATCCCGTTTTACTTACAAAGATAATGGATATATCTTAGCTTATGACGCAGATTTAGTGTTGCAAATTCATCCTTCTAAATTAGGTGGGGCTCCATCTGATGAACAAAATCGAAACAATCGAGAACAGATAATAGCAGGAGGAAAGTCCAATAATGTTAAAGATAGATATGTCATTTATTCTGACAAACAGCCGGACGGGTCTTTTAAAGATAAATTAGCTTATACGCAATACTTCGAGCCTTGGGATTTAACGATAGGAATTACTGTTTTTCAAGAGGAATTCTATGAAGAATTGAATAACTTACAATATATTATTTTTTCAGCAACAGTTGCACTTATTCTGATTAGCTCACTTGTCTTTTACATAGCTACTCGACGTAAAATAAATATATTAAAAGAAGTAGCTAACGCATCAAAGGAAATTGCTGATGGCCATATACAAGTAACTAATCTACCCGAATCAAGTGATGAAGTTGGCCAATTGGCTGTCGCATTTAATAAAATGTCGCGACAATTACGAGACCTGATTGAAAATGTAAAGAATACTAGTGAACATCTATTGGATTCGGCGAATAATTTATCTGCCATTTCCGAAGAAACCTCTGCTAGTAGTGAAGAGGTTGGAGTAGCAGTATCTGAAATTGCTACAGGTACGCAAGCACAGGCCAATGATTTGGAAGAGATCAACCAAAGAGTCGAACTATTAACTAGCTCTATAGAAACCTTGGAAGATCATAGCAAGATTATGGCTAACTTTACGATGCAGACAGAAGTCATATCAAATGAGGGAATTGCGATTGTTCATCAATTACAGCGATCAAATGCTGATTCTATAGCGTCTTCCCAAGAAGTTAGTAATGAAATTAAAAATTTAAACACTAAAACAAAACAAATTACAAAAGTGATGGAAACAATTGAATCGATCGCTGAAGAAACGAATTTATTAGCTCTAAATGCTAGTATCGAAGCAGCAAGAGCAGGTGAATATGGTAAAGGTTTCTCTGTTGTTGCCAATGAAATAAGAAAATTAGCCGAACAATCAAAAAATGCCACACACCAAGTACACGGAGTGGTGTCCACTATTATTTCAGAAACTACTAAAACCGTCGAAACGGTAGAGGGAACGATGAAGACAGCTGAAAGGCTTAATAATGATGTAGCTTTAACACAAAGCAAATTCAATCAGATGTCTATTTCCGTTAAGCAAATAGCAGAAGCGTTACTAGCTGTTAATAAGGAAATGGAAACCATGACAACATATAATAAGCTGATGAGTGAAGGAGTCGAAAGTGCGTCCAGCGTATCTGAACAGACAGCTGCTTCTGTACAAGAAATTACTTCTTCCATCGAAGAGCAAGTTAAAGCAATTGCTAATGTTGCGAATTCAGCAGAACAATTAACAGAATTGAATACTGAATTAGATAATCTTTTGAAAAGATACACCTTATAAATATTTTAGAAACGAGGCTCTGGGACATAAGTATTAAGCTAATGATAAACCCGAATTATTAGGTGATATTTCAATTAATCTTTCGCCTAATAGTTCGGGTCTTTATTTGCTGTCTTCAATAGATTTTTTGCTTTTGCATACTATTTTTAAGGACTAGTGGAATGGAGCGGAAGACACTCGACTCCTACGGGAAGTAGAGGAAAGGCTGAGACCCCGCAGGCGAAGCCGAGGAGGCTCAGCTTCCTCCCCGTGGAAAGCGAGTGTCTGCAGCGCAATGGAACGAACTTGTTTTTCCAGCTTAACTGATTAATAGAAAACAGTATTATATATTGGATATTTTAGTATAATTTAGATTTATTCGTCTTTATGGATGATTTCTTTAATTATGTCCCAGCCTCGTTTTTATTTGTTATTATATCCTCTCTTTTTAAAAGGACATTCCGACGTTTCGTTTAATAAGAGAAACTCAATGAGTTGTTCAAATATACTTATTGTCTTTTCATAAAGGAAAGTCAATGGAAACCAAACAAGATGTCTTGTGAAAGTAATTTCGCTAGAACCTTAAATTACTTAACGATTTTTTTAAATGTCTCTACAATATTTTCTACTGTAAATCCATATTCTTGCAGTAATTTGTTTGCTGGAGCAGATGCGCCAAAGTGATCAATGGTAATCATTTTTCCAGTACGTCCGACATATTCTCTCCAGCCAAATGTAGAGCCTAATTCAATCGCAACACGTGCTGTTACATGACTAGGAATCACGCTTTCCTTATATTCTACTGTTTGTTGTTCGAAAAGATCCCAGCTTGGCATACTGACTACAGAAACATATATGCCTTCATTTTCCAGCACTTGCTGTGCTTCAAGAGCAAGTGTTACTTCTGAACCCGTCGCAAGTAAAAGACCCGCGACTTCTCCTTTTGCTTGTGATACGACATAAGCACCCTTCTTTACACCTTCATACACTTGTTCTTGATCAGCCTTAAGAGTTGGAAGATCTTGACGAGTTAATACTAAAGCAGTAGGGTGATCTTTACTTTCAAGTGCTAAACGCCATGCCGCAGCTGTTTCCTTCGCCTCTGCTGGTCTAACGACGGAAACACCAGGCATTGCACGTAATGCCGCTAAGTGCTCGATTGGCTGGTGAGTTGGTCCATCTTCCCCAACAGCAATACTGTCATGTGTAAATACATAAGTGACCGGTAACTTCATTAGCGAGGCCAGACGAATCGCTGGGCGTAAGTAATCAGAGAAAACAAAGAAGGTTGATCCAAATACTTTCACACCACCGTGAAGAGCCATCCCGTTTAATGCTGCCCCCATCGCAAATTCACGAACACCAAACCAAATATTACGTGCTGCATAACCATCTAACGCAAAGTTCTTTTCCGATGAAATCAATGTTTTGTTAGACCCTGCCAGGTCAGCAGAACCGCCGATCATTTGAGGAATCGCATTTGCTGCTGCATTTAATACTTTTCCTGAAGATGCTCTCGTTGCTATTTTTGAACCTGATTCAAAAACAGGAAGTGCTTCTTGCCAATTTACAGGAAGTTCACCTTTTACAGCACACTCAAATTGCGCTGCAAGTTCAGGATAGTCTGCTTTGTATTCTTCAAATAGTTCATTCCAAGCTTGTTCTGTGGCTTTTCCCTTTTCTACGATACTAGCAAAATGCTTCTCTACTTCTACCGGTACAGAGAATGGTTCTTCCGCTTCCCATTGATAGGCTGCCTTTGTTAGTTTAACTTCCTCTTCTCCAAGAGGTGCACCATGACTCGCTGCAGAACCTGACTTATTAGGAGAACCGAAGCCAATTGTTGTTTTAACTTCAATTAAAGTAGGGTGTTCTGTATCTGCCTTTGCTTCTTGGATCGCTCTTTGTATAGTTTCAACATCATTGCCGTCTTCTACACGCAGGACTTGCCATCCGTATGCTTTGAATCGATCTGCTACACTTTCAGAGAAAGATAGATTTAGGTCCCCATCTAGTGAAATGTCATTTGAATCATATAATACAACTAAACGACCTAACTTTAAGTGACCTGCTAGTGAAGCTGCCTCAGCAGATACGCCTTCCATTAAATCACCATCACCACAAAGGCTGTATGTATAATGGTTTATCACCTTGAAATTTTCTTTGTTGTAAGTCTCAGCAAGGTGACGTTCTGCCATAGCCATACCAACAGCCATCCCAATACCTTGACCAAGTGGTCCTGTTGTTGCATCTACACCTGCTGTATGTCCGAATTCAGGATGTCCAGGTGTTTTACTTCCCCATTGACGGAAATTTTTTAAATCATCAATCGTTAAGCCATATCCGAATAAATGAAGCATACTATATAAAAGGGCTGAACCGTGACCAGCCGACAAGATAAATCGGTCACGGTTAATCCATTCTGAATTTGCAGGATTTACTTTCATTTCCTTCGCCCACAATATATAAGCAATTGGTGCAGCCCCCATCGTAATTCCTGGGTGACCAGAGTTTGCTTTTTCTATTGCGTCAATGGATAATGTTCTAATCGTATTGATAGCTAATTGGTCAATAGTTTGATTCGTTTGTAACATTATCAATCTATTACGCTCCTTTATTATTTTCTTTAAAGACTACCTTCCCAGTAATGTCCTCATAATCTTTACACATGATTTCCCATGATTTTTCGATATCTTCATCTAATCCAAATAAACCGCTACGACCTATGATATAAATATCAGGACCGGCTGCATCAATTCTTTTAAATGTTTTCCGACTAGATGATCCATCCATTTCAATAACATATTGATATCCTTTTTCGTCTCGTAATTCTCTTAATGCTACAATTTTATCAAGGGTGCTTTCGATAAAACGTTGCCCAGCGAACCCTGGATCAACTGTCATAATTGTAATTTTATCTACTAATTCAATATAAGGGAAAATTGTTTCAATAGGCGTTTCTGGATTTAATACTACCCCTGCTTTTAATCCAGCATCATGTATTTGATCAATTAATCGAAAAGCCAAACCATCAAGTACTTCTGCATGCATGCAAATCCATTCGCACTTTATATCAACTAATTGTTGGACCCAGAAACTTGGATTCGTTACCATAAGATGGACGGACATAGGTAAATCACTTATTTTTCGTACTTCTTCGATAAACCATGGGGATAATGTAATATTGGGAACATAATGCCCATCCATAATATCAATATGATAAGAATCTACATGATTGTTTAAAAAAGTGATTTGTTCTTTAAACTTATCTAAGTCCATTGTCATCAATGATGGTGAAAATTCTACTTTTTTCATACTCTGTTTACCCTCCACAAAACTGCTATTTTCTTTAGAAATAATGGTAGGGTTTAGCGTCACCACACCCATTAGCCCTAAAGTATTGCTACGTTTACATTAACTACCTCTTAACATTTAATTGTACTTACATTTTTCTTAAATAATTTGAATATCATCTATATCAATATCATCTTCTTCAATTTCTACTTGCTCGTCTTCCTTCACATTTTTCTTAATCAGAGCCAAGGCTATACCTGTTACAAGAACATTCACTAATATGGCTACAGCTCCTGTCCATGGTTGCGACATCGTTGGTAACATAAATACGCCACCAAATGGTACAGTTGCATCTGCTCCTAACACCAAAGATACTGCTCCACCAGCCGCTCCACCAATTGCTACTGCCGTTACACAACGAACAATATCATTCATAACAATAGGAATGACACCTTCAACAATATTAACAACACCCATTGGAACTGCCGATTTCAAAGTCTCAACTTCTGTTCGTGTATAGATATTTTTCCCAAAGATTTTTGCTATAAAGTAAGCTAATCCAAATCCAATTGGTGTTGCTGTATTTACTAATTGTAAGGCTGTAATAGGTCCATTAACTCCTTCAGCCTGCATTGTCAATACAAAGGCAAAGACAGTCTTGTTAATGGGACCGCCGAAATCAACTCCACTCAATAAACCTATAATTCCACCAAATACTAACAATGAAGAAGACCCTAAACCGTTTAATGCATTTGTTAATAACGATGTAAGAGCAGAGATCGGGATACCAATAATGTAAACCATGATTAACCCACCAATAATAGAGGTGAAAAATGGAATAATTAAAGTTGGCATTAATCCTTTAGCCCATCTAGGAACTTTAAAATGTTTTAAAACAGCTACAGCAAGATAACCCGATAAATAACCTCCTAAAATCCCACCAATAAATCCTGCACCAATTGCATTAGCAGTTAAACCTATAATAAAACCTGGAGCAATCCCCGGTTTTCCTGCAATTGAATAAGAAATCCCGGTAGCAATAACGACAGGTAGTAAACCTAAACCTGCCCCACCCATAGTTGCTAAAGCATCCCAAATGGAAAACTCACCTTGTACTAATGTACCTTGACTAGTACCTCCAAAAGCCATACCAATTGCGATTAAAAAACCCGCTCCACAAACAATTGGAATCAAATATGAAATTGCCGTCAATAAATGACCTTTAAGATTTAGTTTTTTTATTCCACTCATTTTTACCCCTCCTCTTACTACAAGTCTTTTTAATTACATAAAGCATCTTTCACATCTTCAGCATCTTTCGACTGTAGCATTTTCTCAACGACTTCATCGTTCCCTAATTTCCTTGCAAATAGTGATAATAATTTTAGATGTTGTTGTGCTCCATCATTGTCCTTTCCAACAGCAAAAAGAATGATTCCTTTTACACCTTTCCCGTCGAGTGTCTCCCAAGGGATTTCTTCCTGCGTAATCCCAATCGCTACTCCTATTTTTTTTACAGAATGACTATTACCATGAGGAATCGCAATGTAATTTCCGATTCCAGTTTGTCCCACTGCTTCCCTAGCATAAATATCTTTTAAAAACTCATTAATATCTGTAATGTATTCATTTTGTAGCAACACCTCTGCTAATTCTTGGATGGCTTCTTCCTTACTTTTAACATTTATGTTGGTTTTGATTGAATTTATATCGACAATATCTTTTACTTCCATCATTTTCCCCTCCTATTCAATGACTTTCATTATTTCTTTTGACTAACAACCTCTGCCGCTTTTTCAATTAATTTATTTGGTGATTTAACAGCTATTTCTGTCGTAACTTGGATGATTCTCTTCCCTTCAAAACGTTCTCTTCCTGCGATTTTAACATCTGCAGCTAGGATAACGATGTCTGCTTCGGCTATCTGTTTTTGAGTCAATTCATTCTCTGTTCCAATCGTTCCTTGTGTTTCAATATGAATTTCATGGCCTGCTTTCTTTCCGGCGTTCTCTAATTTCTCCTGTGCGATATATGTGTGTGCGATCCCAACTGTGCATGCTGCAACTCCTACAATTTTCATGAATATTCCTCCTGTTTTTTTGAAATTTCTTTAATGAAATTTTCTTTTTCATGACTATTCAATAATCGGTTTATATACTCTTCATCTGCTAAAGCTCGGGTGAATAAGGATATTCCCTTCTTTATTTCAACGCTTTCATTTTCCTTTAATAAAATAACAATCAATAAACAGATATCCTTTGTCTGGAAATCCCATGATCGGATTGGATTTGTTAAACGGATAAATAGTATTTGACTCTTCTTTATTTGATTGCTTTCGATATGCGGCAACATCACATGTTCAGCGATTAATGTGCTGCCTACTTTTTCTCTTTCATTTAATTGATTGATGACTTCCTCTTTTTGCGAAAGATTATCCTGACATACGATTTCAGAAATAAAAGAGTGTACTTCTTCTTTTGTATTTAACTCACAATTAAAATAAACTTGATAGATTGAATTAATCTCCATGATAAATTTCCTCTATCTTTCCCTGAAGTCTCTTCTGGTCATCAATTGTAAACATCGCACTCACTAATAAATAAGGAATAAGTACTTCTTCCTTAATATGAACAGTACTCAGGATCAATTCAGCATCTGAGTATTTCTCTTTTAACAATTGGGTATTTCGTGATGCTACTACATCAACAATTTCTAACTCAGGAAATTTCTTTGAAACTTTTGCTTTTAAAAGTTCTGAAGTTCCAATTCCTGTCGTACACATAATTAGTGTTTTTATTGGGCGTTGATGTTTGCCCGTTTCAAGAGCTTTTGCAAAATAGAGGGTGATAAACCCATTCTCATCATCATTTATGGCTGGTAAGTTAACTTTTTCACTTACCAATTCGGATACGTTTGTTACGCCCAAAAATACTTCTTCATACGTTACCTTAATCTGACTTAACAAGCTGTTTTTAATTCGAATTTTATGATGCAATCGATTAAGCATCGGTTTAATATGGTTGGCTAAATCAGTAAAAATAGACTGACTGTCTATATCAATTCCTAAGCTAGTACTCATTCCTTCAATATATGCTTTAGTCACTTGGATAACTTCTGTTGAAAAAGCGGAAGTTTTAGCAAGAGATCCCTGCATTCTTGATGACACTAAATACTGATATAGAAAATAAATCTCACTATCTGGCAAAGAACTGTTCAAATATTTTTCAATATTATTGACAATTACTCTTGCAACCGGATACAAAATATCTCTTTTCATATTTTCCATTTCTTCATTAGAAATCTTATCAGTAAACAGTCTAGTAGGAACTTTTCTTGAGCGACTTAGTAGTATATATAAATGCGAGAAAATATTTACATTATATGGATAGGGAATCGTTATATCTAAATCTTCTTCGATCTTTCTTAATTGATCGGATATTAGCAAAACATCGTATTGATTAAAATTAAGTTCTTGATTCTTTTTTAAATCATCAATATCAATCGTATTAAAGATTTCAATAATATCTTTAATGGCCTTCCGAATATTAACTTCTTCCCCTATTATGACTAGTGTTCTGTTTTTTCGCTCTAGAACTAAATTGTACTTTTTAAGCTCTTCGCTCATTATTTGTTCGTCATTAAAAGTAACGGAGTCTCCTACATTATAATGACTAAATAAGTGGTAAACATTTATAGGTTTAGGCGAAGACAACAATAATTCTTCCATAATTCGTTTACGTCTCTCGTTAGGAGAAAATTGTATTTCTTTGTATTTATAATTGCTTTTTTTATAGTTAATAAATTTTTCGTAATCTAGTTTATACCCTCTCCCTCTTTCAGATATAATTAAAGGGCCGCCTTCGTACTCGTTGTTAATTTTATTTATTAAACGATATACTGTTTTTTGAGAAACATTTAGTACTTCTAGCAGATCCTTTGAAGTAACATAACCCTGATTTTTCGAAAGAAACAGTAACAGATCTTGTTCATGGTTACTTTTTGAACTCATCGCCTTGCCTCCCTGATATAATTTTAACCTATAATATGATAAACGTTTCGCTGGAAAATGGCCGTTGCAACGGTCACTTTTTTTAGCCATTCTATAAGGTTTAAGGTTTTCGCCTCTATTTAAACGTTAGTAGGGCCAACGGAAATTGTCCTTGTCTCCCTTCCAAATGGCCATCAATTTAAAACCCGAGAACGTTACTCAAAACAAAAATGGGCTAATTTCAGTAAACGTTCTCGCTTATCTCTTGGACTTAAATTTTTCACTGAAGTAGCAAATATCCAATCTCCTTTATCTAAAAAATACGTATTTTCTCACAAAGATTCCGACAACGCTGCTGTTTATAAACGTCTATAATATCAACAAAACCATCGAAATAAACAAATCAAAAGGAGGATAGTTGAAATGTCATTATAGGATAAACTGGAGCAAGCTATACAAAAGAGTACTATACTTTCTATTTTTACAACACTGGATTACTCATTATAAGATTAAGAATGATTAAAACAACTTAGACTACCAGTATAGTTACATTGAAAGCTTTCTTTCATCGTCTACCGTAAACGGTTCTTCAACAAAATGGGATAAGAGACTAAAAACAATTAGGAACAATTCCTGTAAGCTACAAAATTTATAAATCCACAAAACCACCGTTTTATAGACAAATTAAATAGCCTGCTCAAAATATCGTTTGAGCAGGCTTAGTTTGTTGTAATGTGTCTATTTAGTTGTTATCGGGCAAATTATACAAAACGTATAATTAAAGACATGAAGAAGGATATTTTGCTCCAGTAACTTAATATCAGGTTAACTTGTTACTGTACTATTTTCTCTTTAATGCAAATGCTTTAAAACGTTGCTCATTAACAAATTCATTATAAGGGTTTCATATACATTTTTTCTTATACTTGTAAACGTTCTATTGCCTCATCAAGAATAGTAATTTGTATCCGTTGTAGCTTGTGCCTTATCAAGTTATTCAATTGCTTCTCGACATTGCCTGCTTTACATGCTCATGAATAAAACTAAAATCTACACGGCGGTACATTTTTCGTAATAAATGATGTTCAGGTCAAGAGTTATTTATTATCATAACGTACTAAGCCGTAGTTCATAAAAATACTGCACAATTGGATGCTTTAACTTCATCTTCTCTGTCATGTTTAAAATTCGTTTTTTCCCAACCCGTCTGTCCACCAGAGCTAGAATATTCAAAAGGATATCATTGCTCTCTATGCTTTCCTCTATAGAAGTGGATAGGAACTTATTAGCTACAACGATAAAATTCGATTTACTTAATGATGATTGCGCTGACAAAAGTTCCTTTGCATATTCTGATAATTTTCTACCTCTTGCAATTACTTGTAGACGATCCTCCGGAACTATCCCTTTGGTTTCTTTTCTTACAGTTTCAATTTCTTCATTGTTGATTGGAATTTGGATATCTGAATCATTCTTAATTTCCAACTCCGTCTGATACCATCTGATTAAGGTAGTTATATCACTCATATTGAGTACATTCTTTTTATCTACCGCAATATAACAAAGTCCTGATTTATCAGGTAAATAACGGTAGCTGGTTGCAAGGTATTCGACCCTTCCATATAATGCAGGACAAAGAAAACTCTCCAGATTTTGCTTCAATTTACTCCAGGCCATGTCATTCTCCTTAATTTTTATATTATAAATATTTATTGAGGCAGTCGTTCTATTATCCATAATACAATAACCCACACATCGATCATACTAAATCCCACACTCTTTAAGACATACACATACATCGCTTTTTTTTGCAGAGGCTGGTGTCCCACTGGAATAAATCATGGACAGACTTGGCCTTTCAGATGATCAAATAACGAAAAATATTTATCTCCACGTAACGAAAGAAATGAAAAAAGAAGCTTCCCAAAAGTTCGCTGAACTCATGAGAAGCCTCGATTAAAATCCTCTATGTTAGAAAAATGTTAGCATTTCACTCTCACCTTACTACAAAAACCAGTCATATCAGGGGTTGGAACGGCTTATTACATCATGCCGCCCATAAGTCCACTGTTTTGTAACATGTTTAATGTGAGTTAACGTAAGTTAATTAACCCGCGTCATTAAAGGCTTTCTTATGGACAATAATGTAACATCTTTAACGTAAATTAATGGATTAATACAGGGTTATGTTACCCTTTTGTTACTCCACTTTTAAATAATTGATACATTTAAATATATAACCTTTACCTCTATCATTATCAAAAAAGGAGCATCTGTGCTACTTATTAATAAATTAAATCAAAAACCGTCTAGTTATTTAGCTAGACGGTTTAATTACTTATCTTCAACTATTTTGCAAATGTTGGTTTTTGGTTTTTCACTGATCCACTAGCAACTTTTTTATACTCTGAATCAATTACTACAGCCGGACCGATAGCGACTTTTATATATTCAGAATTGCTACCATCTACTGTAGGACCGACAAACACATTATCTCTGTTGGGTACCTTCGATGAAGTAGGATGATATTTAAGCCTTGTTCGGACATTTGCAGATTTAAAACTAGAACCAGTCCATCTAATACCATTTCTACTCATTTCATATCCCTCCAACAAATTGATTTATAGTGCCCAGCAATTCCTGGTTAACTTCAACAATTTCTTTCAAGTCTTCTTGTTCCATAATAGGCCTACCCATTATATGCACTGATACAACATGGTGTTTTCCTAAAGGGTAACATAATACATATTCCATAGCAACATGTTTACGTTGGAAAAACTGCCACTGACCAGTAAAATGGGCCTCTACCACAGAGATTTTACTTTCCTGTCCTGAGGAATAACCTTCAAACTTATAGAAGTTTCCTTTACCTACATTACCACTTACCTGACCGATTCCTTCATCCCCTTCTTTTTTCCAAATGGCTGAACCAGTTATACGAAATCCATCAGGAGCTAAAAAGGAATTTCTAACAGCTTCACTTAAGGCTTCATATTTTTCAGTTTGGTCAACCGTAGTATTTTTATTGTATTCATAAAAGAACGAAAGGATGCTCTGTTTTATGTCAAGTTGAAACTCAACGTCTCTTATGTCATCTGAAGGACTTCTAAAAGGACCTTCTTTTTCTATTGCTTTAGATATTTCACCACAGGCAAGATCCACAGCGCCTTGATAATTCCCACGTACTGCCTGTTGGTACCTTAAGATTGTTAGACCCTGTAAATCAGAAAGTATGTGAAAATCTTTTATCGTTTGATTTTCGATTAAGTCATCCCTCTCCTGGACTTCCTCAGGAACAATTGCAAATACACGCTTTCTTCGGAGTTTGCCCCAAAACAGACCCATTTCGAAAATAGTGTTATCTCTTGTGATGAAAATATATTTACCACGATGTAATGCAACATCATCTGCTGCGAAAACAAAAACTCCAAAGTCACTTAGGTCCAACTTTTCTTCTAATGCATCCATCGTGTATTCATTGGCATTAAATGCAGTATACCAAGGAGTGACTTGGGCAACTCGGTATAGACTTTGGTAGACAGCACGAGAATAATCTATTGCTTCTCTTGAAGATCCTATAAATAATTCAGGTTTAAAACTTTCAGTAGACATGTATTTTCCCCTTCAAATAAATACTTTTACTAAATTATAACAAATATTTTCAATTATTTGGACATTTGTCTATTATTCAATAATAATTTGTTGTCACTAAGGATCTTTGACACACTAAAAAACCCGCCATTTTTGGCGAGCTTTTATTTTTGTTTAGATGTTTCTATTCTCCATTTTAGAATAGAATAGGAACATTAAGATGCCTCTTGTTGATACAAGGCTTTTTGAAAAGACGTAAACGTTTCTTGGATCCTACTTACGTCACCAAGGACTTCCAACGCATCTGAAATCGAATGATATTTCAATTCAAGTAATCGTGGTAATTTTTCTTGATCAAGCTCTTCAAAACCAGTCTCTACGTACTTGGATAGCACAAATTTAAGAAATTCTTTTTCTTTATCATCTAAATCCTTAAAAATATTGGACTTGGCTTTTTCTACTCGATCTTCTCTTGAAATCGGCTTAATAGCATACGAAACAAATTCAAGTACATCAATCAAATCGCTATTGTCTGCATTTATTAAACTTTGCAATGCAGATAACTCATCTTTTCCATACCCTGCATCGGCGAGTTTCTCTAATAATGCTTTTCGAGTTTTAGGATTTGACCATATTTCACGTAATTCTTCTTCATTTTTAAAAAAGTCAGGAAGGGTTCCATATAAATTTTCTAAAAATTCTTCAGCCGAAATAGGCTTTCCATCCGCACTCCAAAAACTAGTAGCAACCGTATGTTGGATTTCTCGGTCTTTTCCATCTCTTAGTTTTATCTTTATTTTTTTCTTAGGTTCCCCTGGGTCTTCTGGATCACCCGGATCTCCTGGATCACCAGGGTCTCCTGGATTATCTGGACCTCTTGGGCCCCTTGGCTCTTTCTGCTCTGGTTCTACTGGATCACCATCCCATTCTGGATCATTGAAATTTAGATAAGCATCAACAAAGTCATAAATTGTAAAGAATTCCTTACCTTCATACAGTCTTGTTCCCCTACCAATAATCTGTTTAAATTCAATCATTTGTTTGACGGGCCGCATAAGCACTATATTACGAACATTACGGGCATCAACCCCAGTAGATAGCTTTTTAGAGGTTGTGAGAACTGTTGGAATTGTTTTCTCATTATCTTGAAAGTCACGTAAATAAAGCTCCCCTAGAGCTGAGTCATCCGCAGTTACACGAACACAATATAAAGGATCTTTACTGTTACTATATTGATTAATAAGGTCCCGAATAAGTGCTGCATGAGGTTGGGTAGCACAAAATACAATTGTTTTTTCCCTTTGATTAATTTCTGAAAGGAAAATTTTTACTCGTTTAGCTTCGCGTTCTTTTATTTCAATAATTCTATTGAAATCATTTTCAGTATATAGTTTTCCTTCTTCTATTTCTCCCTCAAGTACATTATCATCTGATGTATACATATAATCATCTATAGTGGTTTTAATTCTTTTCACCTTAAAAGGAGTTAGAAATCCATCATTTATGCCTTCTTTTAGAGAGTAAACATATACTGGTTCACCAAAGTATTTATACGTGTCTGCATTATGAGTTCTCTTAGGAGTTGCAGTTAATCCCAATTGAACAGCAGGATGGAAGTATTCTAAAATATCCCGCCAACTACTCTCATCATTAGCTCCGCCACGATGACACTCATCAATAATAATAAGATCAAAGTAATCGGGAGG
Source organism: Metabacillus sp. GQ13 (assembly GCF_059758525.1). NCBI lineage: Bacteria > Bacillati > Bacillota > Bacilli > Caryophanales > Bacillaceae > Metabacillus > Metabacillus sp. GQ13. The sequence continues at coordinate 24,005 of NZ_JCAXET010000027.1, read as the reverse complement.
GTAATCACCAAAATAAGGTTTATTATCCTTACCACTCATAAAAGTCTGAAAGATTGTAAAGAAAATGTTTCCGTTTGTAGGAACTCTTCCCTTTTTCCCAATTTCTTTAGGGTTTATTCGCACCAGAGCATCCTCTGGAAAAGCAGAAAAAGCATTAAACGCTTGGTCGGCTAAAATATTTCTATCAGCTAAAAACAAGATGCGTGGCCTACGTGCCCCGTCACGTTTAATATTCCAACGTGTCTGAAAAAGCTTCCATGCAATTTGAAATGCAATAAAGGTTTTTCCTGTACCAGTAGCTAGAGTAAGTAGAATTCTTGGTTCTTCTTTTGCGATGGCTGAGACTGTCTTATTAATAGCAATTTCTTGATAATATCTAGGGCTTTTTGTTCCTCCTACATCTTCAAAGGGAACACTATTGAACTTATCTCTCCATTCGTTTTGATCAGAAAAGATTCTATTCCATAACTCGATAGGAGTAGGAAAAGAAGTCACTAACCCTTCATTTCCGCTTTTCATACACATCTCATAAATCTGTTTACCATTAGTTGAATATGTATAATCTAACTTTAGCTTTAAGGCGTAATCTTTAGCTTGAGCTACTCCTTCTCCTACTTCTAGTTCATCACTCTTCGCCTCTATAACCGCTAATTTAAGTCCATTATAAACAAGGATATAATCAGCAATTACTGGCTTTGCACGACCACCGGCTTGAATTTTCCCAGCAGTAATATGAAACTCTCGTAATACTTTTGAACCTTCAACTACTCCCCAGCCACTCTCTCTTAACTTCGGGTCAATTAGTTCCGCTCTTGTTTCAGCCTCATTCATATTTAAACCTCCTTAGAGTTCACCATTAAATGCTTTCTGTGTAATTGATTTCTTCAATTTATCTAAGTTAGTCAGTTTTTGTTGATATATTTCTTCTAGTCTTTTTGTTTCTGCTGAAAGTGTTTCTAATCTATCTATAATACTCTTCTGTTCTTGAAGAGGAGGAAGATTTACCTGCAATTTTTTCGAATCGGGAACTCGCATGTGCTGAACGGTCGAACCCGAAGCCAATGATTGTATCTGCTGTTGCAAATCATTAGATCGAAATGCATATAACAGATATTTATTATCCAATATTGAACTATTTACTCTATAGGAAACCAGACGCTGGCCCAAGAATACATGGTCATCTGTTTGAATCATACCAACTTGCCCTAATGGAGCCTCACGTGTCAAAATAACATCCCCCCGCTTTGGAATCTGACGACGAGTCCAGAGTTTAAAAGTATCTTCAGTTACAAATTTCACAGAATCTATATTCACTTGACCATTTTTTACGTTTGTAGTCCTAATCATTTTGAAAGGAGTCGGTCCTTCTACTGATGGAGCAGTCTTATTAATACAATCTATAATAGATTCACATACTTCCTCAATATTAACCCTTCTCCAATCCTCACCTTGATTCGTAAAAGCACCTTCCAAATGCGCCTCGAAAAGCTCGCGAGAGTTCAGAATATTTTTTTCCGTATTATCTATTACTTTATAAATTGATCCTATAACATCACTCAAAATCGCAACAATACGCCGTTGTTCATCTAGAGGAGGAACAACAATAGGGTATGATTCTAGTGCCTTTTTATTAACTCCAGTTTGCCCAGCAGCTCTTTGCGAGAGGTTAATAATATAATCTTGTATCTTAGAATACTTAAGAAATAAATACAAATACTCCTTAAAGATTACATTCTCATCTGGAATAGCCTTCATTAGAGCTACATTATAAGCACCTTTTAAGCCTCTTAATATTTGGAATACCGGTGGCCCGTATCGCCCTATCATAATATCATTTACATCACAAAATCTTTTTGCTTTGCTTTTCGGGATATAAACAATATTATCATCTGATTTATAGTCCCTAATTTGAATAAGCCTAATATAATCTTTATGTTTAACTTTTGAAAAAAGTGCTTTAGGTGGTTGTGATCCTCCCTGAAATTCACATACTTCTCCCAGCATCTTTACTTCCCAATTTTTTTTCATACTAGACCACTAATCCCACTTAGAATTTTTGCACTTTCACTATCAAGCTCCTTTATCTCATTGAGTATTTGCAGGGGCTCACGGTACGATATTTGATTTTCTTTATTAGGATTTTTCACTTGAAGACTATAGGTTGTAGTATCTACGTCAGTCACATTCAAACTCCAAGAATTCCCAGAATCAACTTTATTTTTTTGAAATTTAATAAACTCAGCCAAGTCACTTTCGGTCAATGGGTTAGTCTTACCTAGGTTTCGGTCGAGATTTAGTTCATAAAACCATATATTTTTTGTTGCTTTTCCTTTTTCAAAAAAGAGAACAACAGTTTTCACACCAGCTCCAGTAAAAGTCCCTCTAGGTAAATCCAACACTGTATGCAGATCGCAACTTTCTAATAACATTTTACGTAAGGCTATGGATGCATTATCTGAATTAGAAAGGAAAGTATTTTTAATAACTATACCAGCTCGTCCACCTGCTTTAAGACTTTTTATAAAATGTTGTAGGAATAAGAATGCTGTTTCTCCGGTCTTTATTGAAAAGTTTTGTTGAATTTCGGTTCGTTCTTTGCCCCCGAATGGAGGATTAGCAAGTATGATGTCAAATCGGTCCTTCTCCTGAATATCGGCTATATTCTCAGTTAAAGTATTTGTATGAATAATATTAGGTGCCTCAATCCCGTGTAAAATCATATTCATAATTCCAATAATATAAGCTAGCGACTTCTTTTCCTTCCCATAAAAAGTATTTTTTTGTAAGGTTTCCATTTCTGAAGTGCTTAAATTCTTACTCTCTTTTAAATATTCAAAAGCTTCAACTAAAAACCCCGCAGATCCTGCAGCTCCATCGTAAATTTTATCCCCTATCTTTGGATCTACAACCTTGACAATAGATTTAATAAGAGGACGAGGAGTATAATATTCACCCCCATTACGACCAGCATTACCCATGTTTTTAATCTTATCTTCATATAAGTGTGACATCTCATGTTTCTCTGCCTGTGAACGAAATCTTAATTCATCTACATAATTAATAACTTCTCTAAGATTGTATCCACTTTGGATTTTATTGTTAAGTTCAGAAAATATCTCACCTATTTTATACTCAATTGTATCTGCATTTGTAGCATCTAATTTAAATTTCTGGAGATAAGGGAATAACTCATCATTTACAAAGTCTCTAAGGTCGTCACCTGTCAATGCTTTATGATGATCTAATTTACCATTCTCATCTTTAGGACTTGCCCAGACTTCCCATTTATATTTCGGAATAATGATGTCCTTGTATGGCTTCCCTGATAACTCAGCCATTGTTTTTCTGTCTTTCTCAAGATCATCTAGGTATTTAAGAAAGAGGATCCAAGAAGTTTGCTCTATGTAATCTAATTCGCTCCCACAACCCGCATCTTTCCAAAGTACATCGTCTATATTTTTAAAAGTAAGTTCAAACACTATTTTTCATCCTCCAGCCTTTTGTTCCATTTCTATTAAAAATTATTTAACTATCTTAATAGCTCGTCCATTTCCACTAAGTAATTATACAACACTTGTAAGTAGTTCCTCAACTCAACATGAGACGGAATGTGAGAATTTATTGACACGGAACGTGAGACTGAATATAATCATATTTAGAAGGAGGTTACTTTTATGGAAGAAAAAACATATCTAACAACTGCGGAGCTTATTGAAGAGCTAAAGCTTTCCAGAGCAACAATTTATAGGATGGTTCGTGAGGGAATGCCTTATATTCAATTTGGAAGAGACAAACAATTCAAAATAGACGAGGTGAAGGCGTGGGTAGAAACTCGGCAGCGTGGGATAGGTAATTTAAAACCAGGGACAGTAATGGATAATGATACTTTAGCAATGACTTTCAAATGTTCAACACAAGGAGGAATGAGAAGGTCCAATACCACTCACACTCTTGTGGTGGTTTCAGACCACTCTAATCTAAAAAATGTTTACGAAGATAAATGGGTAAATGATATTCTGTATTACACAGGCATGGGCTTAACTGGAGATCAGGTTTTAGAAGGGAATCAGAACAAGACACTCCATGATTCAAACGAAAATGGGATTAAAGTTTATTTATTTGAAGTGTATACGCCTGGAGAATATACATTTATTGGACAAGTCGCCTTAGCGGAAGAACCATTTCAATCCGATGAGGAAGATCAGGAGGGGAACTTAAGAAAGGTATGGAAGTTCCCGCTAAAAATAGTTGGAGCATCCTATACAGTCCCTGAAGAGGTATTAGCAAAAACATATAATAATAAGGAAAAGCAGGCAAATAAACTTGACCGTGATGAATTAAAAAGGCGTGCTAAATTAGCGTCTAATAGCACTAGAGATCTTAAAAAACGAGCAGAAAAAGCTAATACCGAAAAACAAAATAGCATCCGAACAATAACAGCGACCGCATTTGACCGCAATCCTTATATATCTGAGTATGTAAAGAGGTTAGCTAATGGGATATGCCAGTTATGCGAAAAAGAAGCTCCTTTTAAAGATAAGAACGGTAAGCCATTTCTTGAAACCCATCACGTAGACTGGTTAGCTAATGGTGGGGCAGATACTATTGAAAATTGTGTTGCTCTTTGTCCTAACTGCCACAGAAAAATGCACTATCTTAACCTTAAGGAAGATGTGATTAAATTAATTGAAATCGGCAAACAAAATGCAAACTCTTAAAAGCCCTCCTTAGAGAAGGGCCTTTTTTCTTTTTGGTATTTTTCCACTTCACGGTCACTTTGTCTATTGTTACGTGAAAAATATTTACCTCTTCTTAGTCCAATTTTAAAAATATTTAAATCTTGTAATAATAATTGGCTGGCAAATTTTTTATTTAAATTCATCAACCACTCCAACTCATCAATTGTTAGAAATACAGTTGCCTTTTCAATTTTCACTTTAATATATTTCATGTTTATTCTCCACCTTATGTTCCTCAATAAGCCTGTTTTTACATTCCATATATACTATGGCCTCTTGTTTAAATGGATCTTCCCACTGCTCCCAATTATTCACTGAAAGCCCGGCCTTGCATTGTAATCTAAAAAGCATTCTAATACAATTTCTGTATTCTTCACTATTTCTTACTAACCAGCTATATACATATTTCAATTCTTCCTCTACTATATTGGTAGCTGCAGAAGGAAGTGCTCTCTCTGATTTAATAATCCTTTGGCGTATCCTCATTTGTTTTCAATCCCTAGATGTTTTTCTATATCTCTCATCCGCTCCTCTAATTCACCTGCCTCCATTGCCTTAATTATACTGTTAGATAAAGTAGCAATTACCCTAGCTCTATCAATGCTAGCTGTCTCAAGTTGCATAAGCTCATTAATTACCCTAGATAGCAGGCGCCTAACATCTTGTGGTCGTTTTAATCGAATATTACCTTTAGGCATACTCATTTTTTCTCACACCCTATAAATGTTGTTATAAGAGTAAATTAGGCTATATTTTATTAAACAAAATATGAATGTTTTGAAGTAGTTTTAGTCTTCCTTTCTATTTGTTTTAAATACTTATTAACCTTTGCTAAAACATAACCAAACGTGACACCACTACTTATTATTTTAGTACTACTTTTATCTGACTTATAAGGTGTATATGTTTCCCTCCAGGCCTCCCATCTCCCACCAATGCATTCAATAAACACAAAGCTAAATTTATTAATTGTAACTGTATAAACCTCTCCTGGAATACCTATTGTTAGCCCATTCTGTTTAGCTTGCACATCCCTACGTAAAATTTCTAATATTTCTGGCTTAAACTCTCTAATGTTATCTTTAAGAGCATCCGGTAAATACTCTCCTTGACTAATAAAAATCTTGTCCGCATCTGTACTTAAATCAAAGCCCGCGAGCTCTACTAATTTGATAATTGATAGGGCATCCATTATATTATTAAGTCCTTACCATGCTTTACTTTCTTTGAATCTTTTCCTACATTACCTACATTGACCTTAATAGCTTTTTTATCATGGTTAGGTAACGTTCCCCTGTCATTGCTACTTTTTTCTACTAATCCTACATTTTCTTCCGTGTTCAACTTATTTTTGTAGGAGCTGTAGTCTATTGTTTGTTGGGGCTCGCTACTTTCAATTTCGTTTTCCCGCTGCGTTTCTACATCATTGTAGGTCGTGTAGCCATATTTACTAGGATATAAGAAATATGGATTTACCTCGTAAACAACCTTTCTTCCAATGTATTTCTTATAAACAAATCCCCGATCTTCTAATTCATTAAATAAAGCTTTCAATCGATCAGCTTTGAATCGTTTACTCGTTAATACTTGAATATCTCTATACGCTACTTCCATTTTGTTTTGGCGCTTAATTACTTCAAGTAAATACTTTGGATCTTTAGCGTCTTCATCACATCCCATGCATCCATAAGCCGCTTTAGCATGTTCTATAAAATAGCTCGTAAGCTGTCTAGCTTTGGTAAACGTAATTTCGTTTATTTTATTTGGTATACATCCATTGACAAAGGATTGCGCATTTTCGGCTATATGTAGGAGTCCAGTAATACGAATAATCTGTCCCGCTAACTTGCTGCCCCACTCTTTCATTTCAGCCAATGTGCCGCCTTCAAGGAACATTTTTTCTATCTCTCCCCTTAAAGCTATCTCCTCTTTTTTAGCATTGTCACTTAGCATTAGCGGTATGTTTTCCTTATCCTTTATCTCCATCAATTTCTTGATTGTCTCAATATATTGATTCTTCACTTCTGGCTCAATAGGCTTCGGTGTAATTTTCCGGTAGCCTACTAAGGATTGCGGAAAAGAATATAAAATCCTGGGCATTAATCCTCTTTCCTGGAATATTCTTGGGACATCTCGTACTACATCAGGTTGGATAAAGAGTCCGATAGTTAGAGCAGGTTCGTTCAATACCTTTGCAGCTCTCCCTATTCGATCAACAGCACAATAGTCACCACTGAACCCTTTTAAAAATATTTCAATGTTCGCTTTACCGTCTGAGGCATAGCGACCTGCCATGATACTGAAAGTTCCGCCCCCTTCTGCTGATAGAAGAGCCATTTTTTCTTTGTTCTCTGCCATTAAGTCGGCAAGTTTTTCAGGTGTCACATCCTCACATATATAACGCGGCAAGCATATTATCTCTTCTTGTTCGATTTCATTACTCAACGCCATAATTTCGTCCAGAGTCGTTGCATCTCCACTTCTTGAATAATCCTTTTCAAGTTGTTCCACTCGCTTTTGCTTGGCTTTCATCCTTACTTTCTGCTGGGATACCTCCATTGCTAAATGTTCCCTTTCCTCTTTTTCGAAAGTAGTGATAGGTTCCACTAAAGCTTTAAAGACGGAACTTTTCCTATTCCCGGGAGGAAGTGCTAGGATAGAATATGTGTTTAAAGATTCCTTCCATTCTGCTGTTAATAGAACATGAAATTTCTTAGCAAGTGAAGTCGATAATATAGAAATAGCAGCTATCGCTGGAGCATCTATGGGGGTTTGGGTAGATTCCGCGACACCTTCTACATACTTTCTTAACCAGTCGGGAAACACATCTACAGGAAATGGAGGAAGAGAATGTTCCTCATAAAGAATGGGGGCACACCATTCAACACTTTTCACCCCCTTGCGCTCCAGTTTATTTGCCTCTTTGGCTTTCTCGTACCCTGCCAATAAATCTGGATTAATTCCCAATTACACCACCTCCTTTCAACCGTTTTAACTCTCTTCTTAATATGCTGTTAAAGATGGACTCTATCGCTTCAATAGATTCAGGTGGATTATTTCTCTGATTCCAAATAAGCATTAATTCATATGCCACTGGGGCTGCAATACCGTGTCGAAGTAAATAGCCTGCAAGGGATGCAGCGTTAACGTTTCTCTCACCTTCCCCTACCCCTTTCAGAATCTTCACCCAATGAGAATCAGATCTCTTTTTCAAGTCCCCCTCTCCAGGTTCCACTAACATCTGAAGTAACCAAGGCGGTATAGATCTTAAAGGTACTTCAAGCGGGCGACTTGATAATTCCCATTCATATTTTTTCCTACTCATATGAATAGACGGAGGAACAACTATATAGCCACCATCTCCTCTAATATCGATTCCCGGTAATATGTTGGTCCGATTTTTAATGTAACAAGTAGACTTGAATAGTATATGGCGGCCACCTCCTCCTGTAATTGCTTCTATTGTCTCAGGTAAGAAATTATTTTCTTCTATTAATTTTGTTATTGACTCTTCTCCACCATGACGTGGATCAATATCTAGTGCTATAAAACCACTCATCTCACCTGTTGCTACTCCAATATTAGCCTCAGGCCATTTCTCCCACCATTCAAATATCAATTTTAGGTTGACTGTTGCTACCTTTAATCCTCTACTAACTCTAGGATGCTTTCCAACGCTTGTACATTTTGGATTTTGACAAGAACAACCTTTATCCAATGGTGTATGAATTGGGAATACAGCCCACTTAAGTTTGCTAGCATAAGCTATAGCAGCTCTTCCATTTTGTGATAATGTGGAAATATTCACTTCATTGAAATCTCCTTTCTGTTTATGAGAATATTTGTTATCGATAACGCTGTTTCGAACTTTTTCTTTTAGTTATTTTTTTTATGTTCAATCCACCGCAAAAAATCTTTTTTATCTACGCGTTTTGATAAACCAATTTGAAAATTACGTATCCCTCCCACCTCTTCACTCATCTGTAAAAGTTCATATACACGACGTCGAGAAATACCCAAATAACCAGCAATATGTTGCGCTGTTAAAATATCGGGGAGATTATGCTCAACCATTTCTCACCCTCCTTTGAGCTAAAATTTTTTCTTATTAGAATTTAACTATTCTCTTGCGCAGACTTTAGCTTTGCAATTACTTCTAAAATCTCTTTCTTTTTCTCTGAAGATAGTTTACTTCGTAAAAGGCGGTAGAAGGAGTTCTCATGTATGCCCAACTTCTCAGCAACCACCCAGTTAGGAATAGACCCTTTGGCTCTTCTGATATCTTCATTTCTTTGATAATAATTCATCATTTTGCCTCCTTAGTTGTTATAGGTTAGAGTTGGTGTTATAATCTTTACATTACATTTTGTTACGATATAACAATATATATACTTAAGTTATCGTAACAAGAAGTAACTATTTCATGGAGGTAAATTATATGGATTACTTTTATCCACTAACAGAAACAAACACAATGATAGACGTAGATCATGTTGAGTTAGTTGATGTTCAGAACTTAGAAAAGGAAAAAATTGAAATTGGGGGTTTTTCTGAAGAATACTTAATTGAAAGTATCAGTAGTTGGCGAATAGCAATAAAAATACTTGCAGGGCATGAACTATCAATAGCTCTAAAGTTAGACGTATCAAAACCAGATCCTCATCAAATTATTTTTAATAATGAAGGGCTGATGAATGAATTCGCTGGCTTAAAAACAATTAAAGACATTGAATCCTTTTCAAAAAAATATGGTCTATTAGGGATAAAGCATCCCGACAAGAATCATTTAGAGAGCCCCTACCCAGCAGCTCAATACACTATACAGGTGTCTTATATCTTTAATGATTATGGATTTAGTGTTTTTGAACCAATTGAGCTATGGTTTTGGCATATTAATGATGTGCAAAGAATTTTAAAATTATATGATGTGATCAGAAATGAAAGTCCTGAGGAGCGAATTAAAGAGATAATTAGGATTGGAAATCGCAATAAAAACAACCCATACACATCTCATTTTGAAGAATTCGAGTTCAATGATGATTGGTATGTTTACTGGTCTACAGGAGAAAAAATTCTTTATTTGCCAGAAACAATGGAAAAACAGTCATTATTGGAAATCGGGCAATATACATTATCTAAAGTCTTAGAATCACGTCTAAAAGGAGGAATACAAATAGGTGTTAGCGATATAGTTCGTAACCCTTTGACTAAGAGTTTTAAAGTTGTAGAGAACAGGTATACTGACTACTTGTTAGCCGCAATTTATTACGATTTATGGCAAACCATTAATGATGACAGAAATATCTATAGATGTGCGAATAGGAGCTGCGGATTGCCTTTCGTAAAATCAAGACGCAAAAAATATTGTTCCGATGCATGTAAGCAAGAAGCTTATAGAAATCGAAAAAAAAGATGAAGAAGGAAATGATAAAAAACAATGACTTATTATTATAAACCTCGTTGTAAGTGCAACGGTAAAAAATGTAGTTGTGGTGCTAGTTGGGCTTTCATCGAAGATATAGGGAAAGATCCTAAAACAGGAAAAAGAAAACAAAAAAAGAAGGGTGGGTTTCGCACCAAAAAAGAAGCCGAGGCTGCAGCTGCCATTCTTAAAAATGAAATTAACCAAGGAATATATGTAGAAGAAACTAACTTAACATTCGAAGATTTTGCTTACGAATGGCTTTCCATATATGAAGCAAAAGGAGACGTAAAAGAGAGTACAATTCGTATTCGTAAACACGAAATAAAACGCCTTCTAGATTATTTTGCTAAATTAAAATTAAAATGTATAACACGACGTCAATACCAAGAAGCTTTAAATGACTTAAAGAAAAGAGGCTATGCACAAAATACAATAGAAGGTGCTAATAGAACCGGTAGGATGATTTTCAAAAAAGCAGTTGAACTAGGATTATTAAAGACAGACCCATCTGAATTCACCTATGTTCCTAAAAACCAGAAAACAGTTGAAGAAATAGAAGAAAAAAGGGACCTCCCTAAGTATCTAGAGAAAGAAGAGCTTAAACACTTCCTAAACGTAGCAAAAAAAATGGGACTAGATCAGGACTATACTATCTTCTTATTACTAGCTTATACTGGAATACGGACGGGGGAGCTATGTGCTTTAAAATGGAGGGATATTAATATAAAAGAACAAAATATAAGTATTTCTAAAACATATTACAACCCAACTAATAACAGAAAAAAGTATAAGCTACTAACACCTAAAACTAACACTTCAGTACGTATTATTGATATAGATGAAACCGTGATCAATGAGTTATTAAAACATAAAGCCTTTCAAAACAAAGCGATCATGAGATATAGAGACGTTTACCATAATGAAGACTTTGTATTTGCTGGTGTCGATGACGAATTACCTGGTTACCCCTATTACATTAAAAAAATAGAAAATCGTATGAGAAGGTTATTAAAGCTTGCTGGTTTAAACACTGAACTTACTCCACACTCATTACGCCATACTCATACGTCTCTATTAGCTGAAGCTAGAGTAAGTCTACCTCAGATTATGGAGCGTTTAGGACATAAGGACGAAGACACTACGAAGAATGTTTATTTACATGTAACAAAAGAAATGAAAAAAGAGGCTTCCCAAAAGTTCAAAGAACTAATGGAAAACCTCTAATTCAGATCCTTATTCGAGAAAATGTTACCCTTTCGTTACCCATAGGTAATTTCCAGGGTATCTAAGGAGTTAAAATCCCCATTATTAAAGGGATTCCGGGGACATGATTACATCATGCCGCCCATTCCGCCCATACCACCCATGCCGCCCATATCAGGCATACCGCCACCGCCGCCTTCTTCAGGCTTGTCAGCGATAACTGCTTCAGTAGTTAGGAACATAGCCGCTACAGATGCTGCATTTTGAAGTGCAGAACGTGTAACTTTAGTTGGGTCTACGATACCTTCTTCAATCATGTTTACCCATTTGCCGTTTGCAGCATTGAAGCCGACGCCGATTGCTTCATTTTTCAAGCGTTCAACGATAACAGATCCTTCAAGACCAGCGTTGTGTGCAATTTGACGAACTGGCTCTTCTAATGCACGTAGAATGATGTTGATACCTGTTTGAGTATCGCCTTCTTCTTCAAGTGCTGCTACTTTGTTATATACGTTTACTAGAGCAGTACCACCACCAGAAACGATTCCTTCTTCTACTGCTGCACGAGTAGAGTTTAGAGCATCCTCGATACGTAGTTTACGCTCTTTTAATTCTGTTTCAGTTGCAGCTCCAACTTTAATAACAGCTACACCGCCAGCTAATTTAGCAAGACGTTCTTGTAATTTTTCCTTGTCAAATTCAGAAGTTGTTTCTTCTACTTGAGCACGGATTTGGTTTACACGACCTGCAATTTGGCTAGCATCTCCAGCACCTTCAACGATTGTTGTATTTTCTTTTGTTACAACAATTTTAGAAGCGCGGCCTAATTGATCAATATTTGCAGATTTAAGATCTAATCCTAATTCTTCAGTGATTACTTCTCCACCAGTTAGGATCGCAATGTCTTCAAGCATTGCTTTACGACGGTCTCCAAAGCCTGGTGCTTTAACAGCTACTGCATTGAATGTTCCGCGAAGTTTGTTCACTACTAGTGTAGCTAATGCTTCACCTTCAACGTCTTCTGCAATTAATAATAGAGGTTTACCTTGTTGAACAACTTGCTCTAATACTGGTAAGATCTCTTGGATGTTTGTGATCTTTTTATCTGTGATTAAAACATATGGATTTTCAAGAACTGCTTCCATTTTGTCTGAATCAGTTACCATGTATGGTGATGCATATCCACGGTCAAATTGCATACCTTCTACAACTTCTAGTTCAGTAGAGAAGCCTTTAGATTCTTCAATTGTGATAACGCCATCGTTTCCAACGCGTTCCATAGCTTCAGCAATTAACTGACCTACTTCTTTATCATCAGCAGAGATCGCTGCAACTTGTGCGATAGACTCTTTGCCTTCGATTGGTTTTGAAATCGCTTGTAGTTCTTTTAATGCAACATTAACAGCTTTTTCGATCCCTTTACGTACGACCATTGGGTTTGCACCAGCTGTTACGTTCTTTAGGCCTTCACGAATCATTGCTTGAGCTAAAACTGTTGCAGTTGTTGTACCGTCACCAGCAACATCGTTTGTTTTGCTTGCTACTTCAGCAACAAGCTTAGCACCCATATTTTCGAATGCATCTTCTAATTCAATTTCCTTTGCAATTGTCACACCATCATTTGTGATTAAAGGAGAACCGAATTTCTTTTCTAAAACCACATTACGTCCTTTAGGTCCTAATGTTACTTTTACTGCATCTGCTAAAGCGTCAACACCACGTAGCATTGATCGACGAGCTTCTTCGCTAAATTTAATATCTTTTGCCATTTTTACAAAACCTCCTCAAAGTTTTTAACAGTGTTCTATGATATGTGTGCTGTATCGATTATCCAATAACAGCTAAAATGTCGTTTTCACGTAAAATTAAGTATTCAGTACCTTCATATTTCACTTCAGTACCAGCATATTTTGAGAAGATGATACGATCGCCTTCAGCTACTTCAAGTGCTACTTTTTCTCCACTTTCTAAGATACGACCAGTACCAACAGCTACTACTTTACCTTCTTGTGGTTTTTCCTTCGCACTATCAGGAAGAACAATCCCACTAGCAGTTTTTTCTTCTGATTCAACTAATTCGATAATAACGCGATCACCTAATGGTTTAATCAAGTGAAACAACCTCCTCAAATTCTTTAAATTGATTTATTTTCCTTTTTATTAGCACTCGGTGTATACGAGTGCTAACACTCTTATTATATTATATAAGATCTCTTCCAATTTCAAGTCTGAAGTTGAATTTTTTTGAAACTTATCTTCTAGATTATCTCTAAAGCTCCGATTAAATAAACATTAGCTGTCTATTTCTTAATCTTTATCATACATATGATGGGAGGTAGATATGATACAATAGGGTTTGTTAAATTTAATTTCCATTTTCACAAGATAGAAGGTAACTGAAGGAGGCTAGTATGAAAAAGCATTATTGGTTTATTTTATTAACTTATTTGCTAATGCAACTATCAAGTCCGGTTGGGAACATCATCTTAACTTACTTTGATATTGGAAACACCCCAATTGATAGATTTGCTTATTGGACCATTTTTAGCTTTGCTCTTGCGTTTATCATTATTCTCCTTTTATTAAGAAAAGAACGTCGAGATGAAAGAGAAATGGGTGGTGAACCATCTTCCATTGGCGTTTCAGTAGGTTGGGCAATAGGTGGGTTCTTTTTAGCTATATTTGCACAAGGTTTAGCAGCAAATATTGAAATTTATTTATTTGATGTTGAAGCAGGTTCAGAAAATACGCAAATGATTGTCGAAATTATTGAGGCGTCACCATTCGTTATCCTTGTTACCTCAATTATTGGACCAATTCTAGAAGAGATTATTTTTCGGAAGATCATATTTGGTGCTATCTATAAAAAAACAAACTTTCTTATTGCGGGTTTGATAAGTTCCTTGCTATTTTCTATCGTACATGGCGAACCAGAGCACCTATTATTATATGCTGCAATGGGATTTACCTTTGCCTTTCTCTATGTGAAAACAAAGCGAATCATCGTTCCTATTTTTGCTCATGTCGCTATGAATACAATGGTTATTCTCGTTCAAAGCGTTTATAGAGACGATATTGAAAGAATGATGGAATTACTTGAAAAAACCCAGCAAGTGCAAGTTATTTTTGGAGGCTTATAAACATGAAGATGAACCCTATTTCCATGGGTATTTTTTACTTAGTAATGGGGGTCCTTTTTACATACTTAGCTATTAATAGTGCTAAAGAAGATGCATTTTCATTCCCAACGATTTTATTAATGCTGATTGCAACCTTTGATATAGGTGTAGGAATCAGAATGTTTATCTTCGCAAGTAAACTCAAAAAAAAGGATCAAAAAAAATGAGACTGTTCACCAGTCTCATTTTTTTGCATTTTCTTCCTCAAAACGTACCTTCTGTGACTTTCTATAGGCCACTCTTGATACCCAGATACTTATTTCATATAAAATAAACAATGGTAGCGAGACCATTAAATGTGAAGTGACTTCTGGTGGTGTAATAAATGCTGCAATGACTAGCAACACGAAGTAAGCATATTTTCTTACCTTACTTAAAAACATTGGCGTGACAATACCCAGCCTAGTTAGAAACATGATAACTACTGGTAATTGAAACAAAAGACCGAACGGAACAGTTAGTTGAAGTAGAAATGTAAAGTATTGATTAATTCCTATCACTTGGTTGATCTCGAGGTCGTTTGAGATTCTTTCCATAAAGTCTACGACAAACGGAAATAATAGAAAATAGGCAAAAGAGACGCCTAGTAGAAATAAGCCAATGGAAATTGGAATATAACTTAATGTCACCTTTCTTTCTTTTTCATATAGACCAGGACTAACAAAGGACCATAGTTGATACAAAATGATCGGTGACGTAATAATGAATGCAATTATGAATGCAAATTGCATGTATACCATTAAAGGATCAGTTAGATTAAACGCATTGAGCGTTAAATTCTTGGCTTCATCAGTATGCTGTAAGTAAACGATAATCGGCCTTGAAAGCAAAAAGCCTCCAATAACAGCTATGAAAAAGAAAACGACAATAAGAATAAGTCGTTTTCTTAGCTCTGTAATATGTTCAATGACCGACATTTCTTCAAATTTCATATCGGGTTCATCCTATCTTACTTGACTTCTTCCTTCTTCTCTACCTTTTTCACATCATCATCGTCATCATCTGCTAAACCTTTTGTTGCATGCTTAAATTCACGTAATGTATTACCTGCTGCTTTTCCTAGCTCAGGCAATTTTTTAGGTCCAAATATTAGTAATGCTACAAAAACGATTAATAAAAGGCTACCGATTCCCACGTTTGGCATCAAGATCCACCTCCTTTTTAAGATGATTTATCTTCGTTTGGATAATGTTTTAAAAAATAAACTAATGACTGAAGCTCAACAGCCAAATCAATATGATGAATTCTAATATCATCTGGAACATTTAATCTTGCTGGAGTAAAATTAAGGATTCCTTTAATACCCTTTACAATTAGTCTATCTGTAATAGACTGAGCAACAGTAGCAGGTACGGTAAGAATCGCAACCGTTACATCCTCAGGTAGATTTTCCTCGAGCGTATCTAGATTTAGAACTGGCACTCCACCAATTTCTGTCCCTATTTTCTCTTGATCGACATCATAAGCTAGGGAAATAACCGTATTATTATTCTTTGTGAAATTATAATGTAAAAAGGCTGTCCCCAGATTTCCCACCCCGATCAAGCAAACTCTAGTGGTTTCATCTTGATCTAATGTTTTCCTAAAGAAGGATAACAAATAATTCACATTATAACCATACCCCTTTTTTCCTAGGGCGCCAAAATATGAAAAATCTCTACGAATAGTGGCCGAATCTACCTTTACGGCATCACTTAGCTCAGCAGAAGAAACTCGTTGCTTGCCAGATGAATGTAAATTCTTTAAAAATCGATAGTACAACGGCAACCGCTTAGCAGTAGCCTGTGGTATTTTAGATTGTTCGATATTCACTTCTTATACCTCACATTCTTACAAAACTGGCAACGATGTATACTGACGCCACCTTTTAAAATGAAAGAAAAAATTAGTTTATCTGCTGCATTCATCACAAGGAAATATTTAGGGAACGCGTCTTGTAAGTAACAGATAACTTATTAACTACGATCATATGTCTTTTCTCAAAAAATTTCCACTTTTGCCACCAGTTTTCTCTACTAAATAGGTTGGACCTATGATCATTCCTTTATCCACTGCTTTACACATATCATAAACGGTGAGCGCTGAAATGCTAGCAGCAGTTAACGCTTCCATCTCAACACCTGTACTACCCTTCGTTTTGACAGTTGCTGCAATCTTTAGGATGTACGTACTATTGTTAAGATCCCACTCGAATGTAATATCTACACCCTTAATTGGAATTGGATGGCACATAGGGATAACATTCGATGTTTGCTTTGCAGCCATAATTCCAGCTACTTGCGCAACTGAAAGCACATCACCTTTTCCAATTTGATGATTCTTTATTTTATGATAAACTTCTTCGGTTAATTGAATACTAGTTCTAGCTGTTGCTGTTCTAACTGTAACTTCTTTAGCAGAAATGTCTACCATTTTTGCTCTGCCTTGTTCATTAAAGTGGGTAAATTCAGTCATATATACAAATCTCCCTTATACCTAGACTATACACTATTTTTTAAAATCTGTCTGTTTAGTTATTGTGACAATTATATGGCTATAGCTTATTACTATGAAGTCCCCAACTACACAAACTTAGACTTCAAAAGGGCAGGTTTTGAAATCATTGCTAGTAATATTCCCCTCCA
This sequence comes from Metabacillus sp. GQ13, assembly GCF_059758525.1. Taxonomy (NCBI): domain Bacteria; kingdom Bacillati; phylum Bacillota; class Bacilli; order Caryophanales; family Bacillaceae; genus Metabacillus; species Metabacillus sp. GQ13. The sequence goes on along the minus strand of NZ_JCAXET010000027.1, from coordinate 6,835 downwards.
CATGTATCTTTGTTGCCGATAAGTCTCTATTAAGCTACACTTAGATCATTAGTAGGGGTGAATACAATGATCTTATTACAGATAAATCAGCTCAGTAAATATTTTGGTGCAGATCCTATCTTAGCGAATATTAAGCTAGAAGTACAAACAAGAGACAAGATTGCCATTGTCGGACGCAACGGAGCAGGTAAGTCTACTCTTTTAAAAATAATTGCTGGTTCAATATCCTTCGATTCTGGTGACATTATTAAACCAAAGGATGTCTCCATTGGTTATTTAGCCCAAGATACAGGACTTGAATCTAACTTAACAATATGGGAAGAAATGAACTTAGTTTTTAAAGAGCTTCAATTAATGGAACAAGAGATGAGACATCTTGAGCAAAGGATGTCCACAGTAGATCCTGTTTCAGAAGCTCAAAAATTTGAACAACTATTAAAAGAATACGATGGCTTACAAGTAAAATTCAAAGAAAACGGTGGCTATCAATACGAAGCAGAAATTCGATCTGTTCTCCATGGCTTAAATTTTAGCAAATTTGATCCTAATACAAAAATATCCTCATTAAGCGGTGGGCAAAAAACCCGATTAGCTTTAGGGAAGCTCTTATTAACTAGTCCTGATCTATTGATATTAGATGAACCAACGAACCATTTAGATATCGAAACATTAACCTGGCTTGAACAATACCTTCAAAACTATCCTGGTGCGATCTTAATTGTCTCACATGACCGCTATTTTTTAGATAAAATTGTATCACAGGTTTATGAAATTAGCCGTCATACTAGTACAAAATTCATCGGCAATTACAGTAGTTATCTAAAGCATAAAGCAGAAAACTATGTAAAAGAATTAAAAACCTATGAAAGACAACAGGATGAAGTAGCAAAATTAAAAGATTTCGTTCAGAAAAACTTAGCACGTGCATCAACAACAAAGCTTGCTCAAAGCAGAAGGAAAAAACTAGAAAAGATGGATTTAGTCGATAGACCACTAGGCTCTGAAAAGTCAGCAAACTTTCAATTTGATATTGCTAGACAAAGTGGTAATGATGTACTAAAGGCATCAGACATTTCTGTTTCATATGATTCTGCTAATCCTGTGATATCAAATATCTCATTTTCGATATCACGTGGCGAAAGTATTGCTCTCGTTGGTCCGAATGGTATCGGCAAATCGACTTTATTAAAATCAATTGTTCAGAAACTTGATTCTTTATCAGGATCCTTTAACCTAGGCTCCCATGTTCAAATTGGTTACTATGACCAGCAGCAAGCAGACCTTACATCTAATAAACGTGTTTTAGATGAACTCTGGGATGATTATCCACAAAAGACTGAAAGAGAAATTCGAACCGTTTTAGGAAATTTCTTATTTTCTGGTGACGATGTCTTAAAACCAGTATCCTCTTTAAGTGGTGGAGAAAAGGCGCGACTGGCATTATCTAAATTAATGCTCCAAAATGCTAACTTTCTGATCCTAGACGAACCAACCAACCATCTAGATTTAGATAGTAAGGAAATTTTAGAAAATGCACTAATTGATTATCCTGGAACAATCCTTTTCGTGTCTCACGATAGATATTTTATTAATAGAATTGCAACTAAGATTTTTGAACTTTCTAGTCAGAACCTTAAGGAATATCTCGGAGATTATGACTATTTTATCTTAAAAAAAGAGGAACAATTAGAGTTAGAACGCTTAGAAGTAAGTGTGGATAATATAAACACTTCTAAGACTGAAGCCATCAACCATGAAGGAAAAAAAACATACCAACAAGAAAAGGAAATAAAGAAATTAGAACGACAAAAACAAAGAAGGATAGAGGAAATTGAGACTGAAATAAGTCATTTGGAGGATCAACTCGAAAAGAATGAAGCCCAGCTCTGTGATCCTGTTATCTATCAAAACCATGAAGAAGTACAACGGATCAATACCGAAAACGAAACGATACAAACAAAGCTCGAAAGTTTAATGAACGAATGGGAACAGTTACACGAACAGTGATTTTATCACTGTTTTTTTCTTTTTATTAACCAATCGGTTGATAGCAGATCACTAGTTCCAACCAATGAAAACAATAACCTTCCATATTTCGACATCATTATATGGATCATTAAATCAGCCAATTCTTAATCTTTTATCCACAGTGAAAAACCTTTATTTTCAACATATCAACAGACTTATGCACATTATCCACATTTTTTGTTAAATTAACCATAGTTATACACAGGCTATTTTATCTTGCTATGACAGGATTCTCATCTTTTTTACACAGTTCAACAAAAGTCGTGTATATTATGTGGATAACTTTGTTTATAACTATTTCTTGAAAGTGTATGACTAAAATACATCCTATTCTCTGCAATTTTTTGAGACATTCAGCTAATATGTGAAAAAAGCTTTTTTGCGAAAAAAAACCTTCGAATAATCGAAGGCATAAATCAGTTATGCTGTATTTTAAAACAATTATTAATTATAACTCTAATCCAGGATTAGCATTTAATGCTAAATCACTTCTAATGCCTTTTCCATACAAAACACTACCGGCAGCTGCAATCATTGCCGCATTATCTGTACAAAGTGCCAAAGGAGGGATATGCAGCTGAAATCCTTCCCTAGAAGAAAATTCTTTTTCTAAAGCTGTTCGTAATCCTTTATTAGCAGCTACACCGCCTGCTAGTAATAGTTGTTTCACATTATATTTTTCCACAGCACGTACAGTTTTTGTAACTAGTACATCAATAACGCTAGCTTGAAAACTTGCAGCCACATCTTTCGGGTCTAGCTCAATCCCCTTTTGTTTAGCATTATGAAGGGTATTAATGACCGCAGATTTCAGACCACTAAAGCTAAAATCAAAGGAACCCTCACTAAGCCAAGCTCTTGGTAAATCAATTGTCGGTGCACCTGCTTGTGCTAACCGATCGATATGAGGACCACCTGGATATGGAAGACCTAATGTTCTAGCTACTTTGTCATATGCTTCTCCTGCTGCATCATCTAATGTTTCTCCAATTACCTCGAAGCTCGCGTGTTCTTTCATATAGACGAGTTCTGTATGACCACCTGATACAACTAGAGCTAATAATGGAAATTCAAACTCACTAATTAATCGATTAGCATATATATGTCCAGCAATATGATGAACACCTATAATGGGCAACCCTTGAGAAAAGGCTAATGCCTTTGCAGCATTAATTCCTGTCAAAAGTGCTCCAACAAGTCCTGGCCCTTCCGTCACAGCAATTGCGGATAGATCTTCAAAGGAGAGATTTGCTTGGGTCATTGCTTCCTCAAACACAATCGTTAGTTGCTCAACATGATGCCTCGAAGCAATCTCTGGCACAACACCCCCAAAGCGCTTATGGCTCTCAATTTGTGATGCCACAATATTCGAGACAATCTCTGTACCATTTTTAATGATGGCTGCTGCTGTTTCATCACAGCTTGTTTCAATACCTAATATATACTGATCTTTTTGACTCATAAATTCACCCACATTATTAAAGCATCTTCTTGATTATCTGTATAATATCTTTTTCTAATTCCACCTGGTGCAAACCCAACCTTTTTATATAATGATTGTGCGATATGATTAGTTACTCGAACTTCTAATGAAAGTCGTTTTGCACTCATCTCTTTACTTAACTGTATTGAAAATTTCAGGAGTGATTCTCCAATTTTCATCCCCCGAAAATCGGGGTGAACCGCAATATTTGTAATCTGTGCATCATCGATAATCACCCATAAACCGCAATAACCAACAAGTCTGTCCTCAAACTCCACGACTAGATACTTTGCAAATAAATTTTGTTCAAGCTCGTAGTATAAGGATTCCTTCGTCCACGGAGTAGTAAATGATAGTAATTCGATTTGATAAACCTCTTCTACATCCTTCTTTTCCATGCTTCTTATCATAAGTCTATTATCCAAATAGTCCACCATCTTACTTTTGCTGTTCCAGCCACTTAGCTTCTGCTTCAGCCAGTCGAATATAATTTGGTACAAGTGTATGTACATCTTCTGCTTCTCTAGTCAATCCTATTAATCCTAACTCACTTGGTCTAGGGTTATTCACGGCAACTTGTCCTATTTCTCCCATATCAGCTAAAATGTTTTTGATTGATTCTTGATGAATGGCCAGATCATTTCCAAGAAATAATATTCGTTCATTTCTCGTTTTAAGGATACTTAGCCAATCAACGAATAACAGGTTCTGATCCTCTTTTATCGTTACTAGACTATCTTGATTATACTGATATAACCCTGTATATACTTGACCTCTTCTAGCGTCAAACAATGGTGAGATAAGGCCATTAAAAAAGCGGCCATTTGCTGCTAATACCTCAAGACTTGATACAGCTACTATCGGAATTTGCAGAGACCAAGCCAACGTTTTTGCAATTGAAACACCAATTCGTACACCTGTATAAGAGCCAGGTCCAGTAGCTACAATTATTTTATCAAGCTGCTTTGGAGTTAAATCACAATCACTTAACAATTGCTCGATAGCAGGCATAGCTCGAACAGAATGGTTTTTTTTCAAATTTGTAATAAACTCACCAATAACTTTCTCTTCACTAACAAGTGCTATTCCTAGCACATTGTTAGACGTATCAATCGCTAATCCTATCATGATTGCTTAACTCCTTACATATATCAACATAATATGAACCAAACGGTATGAATGAAATTTTCCTTGCTGATTCACTAACATAGCTGATTTCAATTGCTAATCTCTCACTTGGTAATTGCTCTTTTATTAGATGCGCCCATTCAACCACGGTAATCCCATCACCTTGAAAATACTCATCAAATCCTAAGTCTTCTTCAGAATCAGCTACGCGATACACATCCATATGGTATAGAGGTAGCCTACCACCATTGTACTCTTTAATAATCGTAAAGGTCGGGCTATTCACATTACGTCTAATTCCTAATCCAGCAGCTAGACCCTTTGTAAATGTTGTTTTTCCTGCTCCTAAATCACCCTCAAGGGTAACAACATCACCCTTACCTAAAATTTCAGATAATCTCCTCGCCAAATTCAATGTTTCATCCGTGCTATTCGTAATAAATTCATACACTATCTTCACCTTACTTATCATTTAAAGTGGTTATATCCTGACTTTTCGAGAACCATTGTTTTTTGTTCTTTGCTAGTCAATCGTACTCCATTATGTTCCCGAGTCACAATACCAATTCTTGTTACTTTCATATTTTCCTTTTCAAATGCCTGACTTAATTCTTGCCAAGATTCAAGTGATGTCGTTCCAACTAACTCGAAATCTTCACCACCGTATAGCATCCATCTATTTGTATCATACTTTTTTCTCAACTTGCTAAGTGATTCACTAATGGGCAGTTCCTCGTTAATAATCGTTATCCCTATTTGACTAGCTTCAGCAATCTCATGGAGCTCACTAGCTAAACCATCGCTAATATCATTTAAAGAAGCCCTATTAACCTTAGCAATAAGTCGACCTGCTTTGATTCGTGGAATTGGTCTCTTATGTCGCCCTACTAAATATTCACGGTCTAAATTAGTATCAACCGTTACTTGATTTAACAAAAGGGCTAACCCCGCTGACGAATCACCTAAGAACCCTGTCACAAAAACAATATCTCCATCTTTAGCTTCACTTCTTAGCAAGTGTACATGCCGTTCTACTTCTCCAATAACAGTAACAGTTATAGTAAGTTTATCAGAAGTAGAGACTGTATCCCCACCGATTAAATCGATTTTATGTGTTTCAGCTAATTCAGCCATGCCTTTAAAAACACCTAATAGATCTTGCTCTTCCCAGGAAGAAGGAATTGCTATTGATACAAGATAATAGAGAGGAACGGCACCCATTGCAGCAATATCACTAATATTCACAGCCAAAGCCTTATAGCCGACTTCCTCTGGATTAGATAAATGCTTTAAAAAATGTACACCCTCCACCATAGTATCAACACATACTACCTGACTTTTATTCATCGAAGGATCATAAACAGCTGCATCATCACCAATGCCAACCTTTATGTTTCTTTGAAAAGTATGACTAGGCTTTAATTTTGTTATAAAATCAAATTCATCCATAACATTCTCCACAATTTTATTTTAATAAGAAAAGCATAAGAGTCTTGAACAGACCCGACAAGCATAAGACGCTGATGAAATGAAGGGGTCCTTTCCTTCAATTCATCAGTGGCTTATGACTCGAGGGGCTAGGCTCTGGAGCTAGACAATAGAAAAGCATAAGAGCCTTGAACAGACCCGACAAGCATAAGACTCTGATGAAATGAAGGGGTTCTTTCCTTCAATTCATCAGTGGCTTATGACTCGAGGGGCTAGGCTCTGGAGCTAGACAATAGAAAAGCATAAGAGCCTTGAACAGACCTGACAAGCATAAGCCGCTGTTGAAATAAGGGGGTGGGCTCTGGACATCTTGTAAAAACAAAGCATATAAATAAATTCTAATACTATGAAAAAACCTTAGGATTGTCTCCTAAGGAATAATCTTTTCTATCTAGTTTAGCGTATAGTTCTAGTTTATCCAAGTTTTACTCATTCTATCGTATCACATATCGTTAAAGGTGAGCAGATAGAATTTTTAGGTTATGTAATCTTTTACCTTTTTCGCAATGATGCAACATAGCTTATTATTACCGGATAATGCCTATCTTCATACGTTTCCCGTCTATATATACATAATCTTTGTTTCTTGTAGTTAAAGTATTCGATAAAATCCAAAAGTCGATTTTCGAACAATATTTTCAGATAAGAGCCTTATTAAAAAAGTGCATAAAAAAAACGAAACATCTATGCTTCGTAATGAATTAAATA